>CAZPTF010000433.1:1612-3420 GCA_964589015.1 uncultured Anaerolineae bacterium | reverse complement strand
TCGCTGGCGAACTACTTCCGCAGCCGGCTGAGCCAGGGCCTGCCGGTGGCGGTGTGGGACCGGCGCTACAACCAGTGCGACAACCCGATCCTGGCGACCGACCTGGCCGAATTGCTGCTGACCGTCGCGACCGGTGAGCACCGCGGCGTGTTCCATCTGTGCGGGCGGACCAGCGTCACGCGGCTGGAGCTGGCGCAGCTCGTGGCGGAGACGTTCGGCTACGACCCGGCGCTGGTGCGGCCGGCGACTGACGCGGAGATGGACGAGCGTCTGCTGGATGGCGTGCTCATCGCGCCACGCGACACGCGGCTGCAGTTCGCGCACAGCGAAGCGCAGCTCGGGCGGACGTTCCCGGCCTTGCGCGACGGCCTGCGCACCTTCCGCCGCCAGGTGGAGATGATCGAGGCGGAGCGCTAGACGGGGCCGGACGACATAACGGTGTGGTGCACAGGCGCGCAGCGACACGCACGACCGTCGCGGAACCGCACCCATGGACTGCGCAAGCCATGCTTGCGCCGGCGACAGCCGCAAGACCTCGGCGCGAACCGGACGTCACGGCGGCAGGATGGCACGGATCGGGGTTCACTGCGGCGAGCGGCGCACAGGCGGCGATTCATCGCGTGCAAGGACACCTGCGAGGGGTGTCCCTACACGGTGTCCGCGTCGACCGGCGGTCCGGACGGCGTTCCCGAACGGGTTGTGGAAAGCGATGGGGGCGGGTCTCCGTCGAGCACCTCGCGCACTCTGGCGATGAGCGAACCCAGCGTGAATGGTTTCTGGATGAATTCGACATCCTCGTAGACGATGCCGCGTTCGACGATGACATCGGCGGTGTAGCCGGACATGAACAGGGTTTTCACGCCGGGGTGATGCTCTTTGATCCTCGCCTGCAGATTTTTGCCGTTCATCGTTGGCATGACCACATCGGTGAGCAGCAGGTCGATAGCGCCGTCGTGTGCTTCCGCCAGGGCGATGGCCTCTGCGGGTGTGGTGGCGGCGAGCACAGTGTAGCCGTTGTTTTGCAGCAGTCTCAGCACCAGGCGCAGGATCTGCTCCTCGTCTTCAACGAGGAGGATGGTCTCGTGTCCGCCGGAGGGTTTTTCTGCAGAAGGCGTCTCGTCGATCACGATGGGCGTTTCTTCGAAGCGGGGAAAGTAGATCGTAAACGTCGTGCCGTGCCCGATCTCGCTGTCCACGGCGATGGCTCCACCGTTCTGAACCACGATGCCGTACACTGTTGCCAACCCCAGCCCGGTCCCTTCTCCGACACTCTTGGTGGTGAAGAACGGTTCGAAGACGTGTGCGATGGTCTCGGCGTCCATGCCACAACCGTTGTCCCGAAAACGCAGCATCACGTATGGCCCGGGCGCTACATCGAGGATGGCGGAGTCGTTCGTCAACGTGACATTGCCGGTTTGGATGCTCACCGTGCCTACTCCGCCGATGGCATCCCGTGCGTTGACCGCCAGGTTGGTCAGAATCTGATCGACCTGGGATGGGTCGATGTGCACTTCCCAGAGCGGTTCACCTGGTGTGAACTCGATACGGATGTCTTCGCCGATCAACCGGTCCAGCATTGTCTTATGCTGTGCAATGGCCTGATTGAGGTTGATGACTTGTGGGACCGCCATCTGTTTGCGTGAGAAGGCAAGCAGTTGCCGCGTGAGGTCGGCGGAGCGCTGTGCAGCCTTGCGGATTTCGTCGAGGTCCTGGTACAAGGGGTCACCTGGCTCGAGGTCTGCCAACAGCACGGCGATATAGCCGAGGATGACAGTGAGCATGTTGTTGAAGTCGTGCGCGACACCGCC
>CAZPTF010000433.1:0-1512 GCA_964589015.1 uncultured Anaerolineae bacterium | reverse complement strand
CGATATAGCCGAGGATGACAGTGAGCATGTTGTTGAAGTCGTGCGCGACACCGCCAGCCAGCCGGCCGACGGCTTCCATGCGTTGCGCCTGCACCAGTTGCGCTTGTAGCTTCTCTCGCTCCTTATCTGCCCGTTTGCGTTCTGCTTCCATCTCGATGGCGTGCAGCGCAAACGCGACATCGTCGGCGAGTTCCCGAAACAGCTCTTGCTCTTCCTGCTCGGAGGCGAGTTGGACCGGAATCTCCACCGACAGTAGACCGAAAATCCGCTCTCCGTATTCCAGCCTGATGGTCAGTGCGCCAAATCCAGGTTGTTTTCCGAGCAGTGGGCAGCTTCCACATTGGGAAGGCGGAACGTCCAGAATCACAACGCCTGGGCGAGCCAGTGCCTGCTTGCTGCAGGCATTGAAGTCTTGTGTTCTCATCTGTTCCAGCAATGTGTCGAATTCATCGCCAAGGCCAGCCTGCGCCGATTTCATGACCTGCAGATTTTCGTCGAACAGAACCAACCAGGCGCTGTCGTAACCTCGGGTTTCGATCAGCAGCTCACAGGCGCTGTTGATCAGCCTGTCTGTGTCGTGTTCCTGTGCGATGAGCTGATTCACGTTGCGGATGGCGCGCAGGACCTCGTTGAGATGCTTGATCCGCTCCTCCTGCCGCACGCGCTCGGTGATGTCCTGTGTGATACCCTTGAGAATCGTCGGCTTGCCCTCGTCGCCGCGAACGGCAACTGTGGCGCTGGTCCATACCGTGCGCACTGTCCCGTCCGGGCGGACGATGCGATTCTGGAACGTGGCGAGCTTCGAATCGGCTACGGCTGAGTGCATCGCCTGCCTCAGGGTTTCCCTATCATCGGGGTATGTCGAGCTGGCGATGACATCTGCGAGCTGTCCACTGAAGCCATCGCGGTCTATTCCGAAGATGCGGAACATTTCGTCCGACCACTCCACCCGACCGGTTTGCAGGTACCACGTCCAGTTGCCCAACGCGGCGATTTCCTGGGCCTGCTTCAGGTCTGTCTCCGACTGGCGCAGTGCCTCCTCGGCCTGCTTGCGCTCGGTGATGTCCATGAGCGTGCCGACGACTTTGACGATACGCCCATCCTCCCACGTCGCCTCGGCTGCCGTGCGAATCCACCGCCGTCGGCCCATCACGGTGGTGAAGGGCAGCTCGAGGTCGTATGGCACTCCCTCCTCGCCACAGCGCTGGAATGCCCCCAGAATCACCGCCCGGTCGGCTTCGTCATAGCACTCCAGGCTCCGGGCGACGTGCTCTTGGGCACCGGGCTCCATTTCGCTTGGCAGCATGTCGTGGATGCGGTACGTTTCCGGGGTCCAGAACATGAGCTGTTTTTGGGGGTCCCACTCCCAGCCGCCGACCCTGCTGAGTTGTTGCGTGGCGGCGAGAAGAGCCTGGCTCTGGCGCAGTGCCTCTTCAGCGCGTTTTCGTTGGGTAATGTCGATCCAGTTGAGCACGACGTTCGTCAACTCTCCCTGCGGGTTATGGATCGGAA
>CAZPTF010000432.1:0-3420 GCA_964589015.1 uncultured Anaerolineae bacterium | reverse complement strand
CACTCGATCGCCACGGCCGTCGCATCGCTGTGTAGGGACACGGCATGCCGTGCCCTGCACCGCACCACACCCCGCTGGTCCCAATGGCCTATTGCCCCGGCGGGCAGACATCCCGTATAATAGAAGCGGAGGGGAAGACACGAGAGGAGGGACGCGGTGTTGCGACGTATTGTTGTCATCGTGTGTGGTCTCGTTCTGTCCCGAATGCTCACCTGCGCGATCGCGGAAGCCGGTTCTCCCACGCTGACGCTGAAATGGCAGAAGGCCGGCTGCGTGGACGGCGAATGGTGCGAGACGGGCTGGTACGCTTCCCCCGCAGTCGCCGATCTCGACGGGAACGGCACGCAGGAGATCGTGTGGTCCGCCTACTCGATCTGGGCCGTGGACGGCGCCAGCGGCAGCGTGCTGTGGAAGGTTGCGTCCGGTCACGACCGTACGCAGCCCGGCGCGAGCAACGTCGGGCGCACCTGGCCGGGCGTCGTCATCGCCGACGTCGACGGTAACGGCGAGCCGGAGATCGTGACGGCGCACGGCGGAGGCTATGTGTCGATCTACGATCGCGATGGCTACTTCTACTCCGCGCAATGGCCGCAGCGTCCCGCGGCCAACGAGTTGCGCGGCCTCGCGGCTTACGACCTCGACGGCGACGGTGACCTGGAGGTCGCGGTGACGGTCGCGCGTAGCCAGAACTACAACAACGTCTGGGTGTACGAGCACGACGGCAGCAAGTATGCGCCCGGTTGGCCGCAGTTGTCGTCCGGCTGCTGTGCGTATGGCGTGTACAACGCGAATCTCGCGCTCGGGGAGCTGGACGGCGATGGCTACGGCGAGCTGGTGGTCCCGTCGGATGTGCACTACATCTGTGCCTTCGACGACGATGCGACGCGTATCGCGGCCAACGCGGTATATGGCAACGAGAAATGGAATGAGGTCGGCGTGTGGGTCGATCTCGCCGCCGAGCTGCGCGGCTGGGGGTACTGTGCGACGGAGCACCGCCCCAACTTCGCGCACGGCCCGGCGTTGATCGTCGATGTGAACGGGGACGGCACCAACGAAGTGGTCGCCGTCGGCAACGTCCACGACTGCGCTACCTCGCCCTATACCGATCTATACAACGGCCCGTATATTTTCAACGCGGACCGCAGCCGCTTCACCGCCTCCGGCTTCGACTGGACCACCGTCCCGCTCGATACCGGCGCGCCGTTGACCGAAGATTACGGCGTGATCGAGAATTGCCAGCCCAACCCGGTCAGTGCCGACTTGGACGGCGATGGCAATCTGGAAATCCTGTACGCGTCGTACGATGGCAAGGTCCACTGCTTCTGGCTGGACAAAACGGAGCACGGCAACTGGCCCTACGCGGTGTACGATCCGGCGGAAGGGTTCTATCGCTTCGCCTCCGAGCCGGTTGTCGTGGACATCGACAACGACGGACAGGCCGAGGTCGTGTTCGGCTCGTGGACGCAGAAGGGCAGCAACGCCCCCGGCAAGCTGCACGTCGTCGATGCGCACGGTGACCTGGTAACGGAGATTGCCGTCCCGCCGCCACGGACGTGGGGCGGCTCGACGAGCTGGAACGGCATCCTCGGTGCGCCGACGCTGGCGAACATCGACGCCGACGCCGATCTGGAAGTCGTCGTCGGCACGGCGTTCAGCGGGCTGTGTGCCTACGACCTGTCGGATTCGGCGGGGGCACGGGTGCTGTGGGCGACCGGGCGTGGGAACATGCAGCGCAGCGGTTCCGTGCTGGAGCCGCCGCCGGTGACGCTGGCCGCCTCGACGAAGGCGGTGGATGCCGCGCGTGCCGGAGAGGGCGAAACGTTGCGTTACCTCATCGCGCTGCGCACTGCGGGAAGCGGCGGAGCGATTGCGGCTACGCTCACGGATACCCTGCCGGTGCTGCTCAGCTATCATCACGATTTGTGGGTGAGCTCGGGCAGTGCCAACTACGTCGCCGGCACGGTACGCTGGTCCGGCGTGGTGAGTCCAACCCAGCCGGTGACCATTACCTACAGCGGCGCGATCGCCGCGCTGGGCGGCGTGGCCGAGGTGCTGCGCAATACCGCGGTCATCCATAGCGCCGCCGGGGAGACGCTGACCCGTTCGGCGGTGACCGTGGCGAACGGCGTGGAGACCTTCCTGCCGGTCATCCTCAAGGAATAGTATCCCCTCCGCCGCTACGCGCAATGATCGCTTGTCACGCGAAATGACCTCGTTGCGAGGTCATTTCGTCTTCTGCGGGCAACGTTTTCGCCGTAGCGGTGTTTTGATACCCATGCTGTGCTGCGGAAATTCGTCTAATCGCGTGACTTGTGATACTATAGGGGACGGTCAAATTCCCCGCGAATGGGTGCAAGGGCACGATGGTCCAGGCCAGGCGGATGACGCCGCCAATTCGAACGATGAATTCACATACGGAGGTGTAGTTGTGACTGCAGATGGAGGAAAGCTTTCGGGTTGGGCGCTGATTCTGGGCGCTTCGAGTGGTTTTGGCGCCGCAACGAGCCGCGCGTTGGCTCAAGCCGGAATGAATATCGTCGGCGTCCACCTGGATTTCAAGAAGACGCTCCCGTTGGCGCAGGCTGTGCAGGCGGATATCGAGGCCGCCGGACGCAAGGCGATCTTCGTCAACATGAATGCCGCGGACGACGAGAAGCGGCAAACGCTGCTCGGCCGGCTGAAAGAGGAAGGCGTGTCCGTGCGTGTGCTGGTGCATTCGCTGGCGTTCGGCTCGCTGCGGCTGATGGTCGCCGATACGCCCGATGAGAGCCTGACGCGTAAGCAGATCGAAATGACGCTCGACGTCATGGCGAGCAGCCTGGTGTATTGGGTCCAGGACCTGGTCTGGCAGGGGGTGTTCGCCGATGATGCGCGCATCTTCGCGATGACCAGTGAAGGCAGCCACCGTGCGCTGCTCGCATACGGGGCCGTTGGCGGCGCTAAGGCGTTGCTCGAGGCGTACATCCGGCAGTTGGCGGTAGAGTTGGCGCCGCGCAACATCAAGTGCAACGCGATCCAGGCTGGTGTGACGGATACACCGGCGCTGCGCCTGATCCCCGGACATGAGGAAGCGATCGCGCTGACCCTGCGCCGCAATCCCTACAGGCGACTGACCACGCCGGAAGATGTCGCGAAGACGATTGTGGCGTTCTCGGCGCCGGAGCTGGCGTGGATGACCGGCAATGTGATTCGCGTCGATGGCGGGGAAGACGTCGCGGTCGGATAACCGCCAGCCGCGCAGTACGCGAGTCAGGCTGCAGACGTGCTCTGCCAGGTTAACGCGCATATCTTCTTGCCGGCCAAGACTGTGCCAATCTTGGACGCGTTCCGCTTGCGCGGTGATCCACGGGAATGGGCCAGCCAATCTCCGCACAGGCCGTGCGGAGATTGGCCCAATCAGACCTCATGCGCACGACTGGA
>CAZPTF010000431.1:0-3431 GCA_964589015.1 uncultured Anaerolineae bacterium | reverse complement strand
CGTGCGCGCTCCTTGATGACTGAGGCATTGGGCTTTCTGGATCAAGCCAAGGCTTCGTTGCCATCGGCGTCCGATTCACCTGATCTCCGCAAGAACATTCTCGAAACGATGGACAAAATCAACCAGGTGAAGCGGGTCTATTGGATTCCAATGCTGCAGCAATTTAGCGATCCCCAAACGGACCTGGGGCGGATCGTTGTCGATGGCATCAACATCTATCTGTTGGATCACGGTACGCATCAGGTGTTGGGGTATGTGCTGAACGAGACAGAGACTGGGTTTGTCGAGAGCGGCCAAAGCCCCGTCCTGCTCGCAGCGGGGGACCAGCTCGAGGACGTCGTCGTGGGCGACCTGCTGGACATGACCTGGATGCCGGTCGGTGGTGGGCGTCAGACGGGCGGCCTGACCATCGTGGACAAGCAAGGCGCGCTGTTTGACTATGGCGCGATGCAAAAGGTCACCCACCGTCCGCTGGCGGCGACGGACGAGTGGCGTTATGTCCAACTGATCGCCGGCTTCTTTGGGAATCTCTACGTGCTCGATGTGCAGCGCAATCAGTTGTTGAAATACCTGCCCACAGCCGCCGACGGGGGATATAGCAATCCGCCGGTCGATTACCTGAACGCGGATGCAGTAGTCGACTTGAGCGGTGCGGTAGACATGGCGATCGATGGGCACATCTACGTCTTGTACGCCAACGGCACAATAGGCAAGTTCATGAGTGGTGACCCGGTCGCGTTCGAGGTGACCGGTTTGGATGTCCCACTGAACAACCCTTCCGCCCTCTTTGCCAATGCCGATGACGACACTCAGTATCTGTATGTGGCTGATCGTGGCAATCAGCGGATTGTGCAGCTGACCAAAGATGGGAGTTTTCAGCGGCAGTTCAAAGTGGATAGCGACAGCAACGCATTCGACGATTTGCGCAGCTTATGGGTTGACGAACTGGAACAAAAGATGTACATTGTCAGTGGTAAGAGCGTGTATATCACCAACCTGGTGGCCGAGTAGTCCGGAGTGGTTCAGTGTAAGTCAGGGCTTCGCTCCTATCTCTCGCAGACGGTTCGGTGAGAATGGTATGTGTCATGGATAAGATCAGGATCGTTTTGGTGGAAGATCACGCTGTAGTGCGCCAGGGTACCAGGCAACTGCTGGAGCGCTACTCCGATATCGAGGTCATCGGCGAGGCAGCCGATGGTGAAGAGGCTGTCGCGCTTGCCCGCGACCTCAAACCCGATGTGGTCATCATGGATGTGCGCATGCCACGTATGTCCGGCATCGAGGCGACGCGTCTGATCAAAATGGAGCAGCCGGAAGTGGCGGTTCTCGTGTTGACCGCGCATGACGATGACGAGTATGTGTTTGCTTTGCTGGAGTCGGGCGCGAACGGTTATCTCCTGAAGACCGCGGAAATCGAGGAATTGGTGAAAGCGATCCGCGCTGTGCATGCGGGACAGCCGGCGCTCGATCCGTTGGTCACCCAAAAGGTGGTCGCGCAATTCGTGAATGGTAAATCGCTGCCCGACGTGATGGCGCAGGTTGGCGACGAAATGGACGGGCTGACCAGCCGCGAGCTCGAGGTGTTGCGCATGGTCGCCAGGGGGCTTACCAACAAAGAAGTCGCTCAGCAGCTCTTCATCAGTGACCGCACGGTACAGGCGCACCTGAGCAGCATTTTCTCCAAGCTACAGGTCGCGTCCCGGACAGAGGCCGTGATGTACGCGGTGCGCCACGGCTGGATTACTGTTGACCATAAGGGATAGCGGGCATACTGCCATGTCGGGTTTGACTTCGTGGCTCGCCGGGGTCATCGAAAAACGGCGGGAGCTGCACAGCCAGGCATTCATCTGGATTGTCGCGCCGCTCATGGTCATGCTGGTGTTGATATTCCTCATCAACATGTATGCTTACCAGCAGGTCATCGAATCCTTGGTGAAGGCCCGGAATCAGGAATTGGCCAGGATGACGACGGCTGGCCTTTCGCAGACGGTACAGGCCTACTCCGACATTCTCGAAGCGCTGGCAAGCAGCGACGAGATCCGCAGCGGTGACCCACAGCGCCAGCGCGAAGCTCTGCTGCTGGCCAATAGAGTGGCAGAGCTGTTTGACGGTGGGGTTTTCGTTCTCAATAGCCAGGGTGTGATTACCGCCAGCGACCAGACGCATCAAGACATGATTGGCCGCAACCTGGCAATTGCCTCCTATTTCCAGAATACCCGTGCACTCAGACAATCCACGTTCTCGGACATCGTGTTGGATCCAGCGAGCAATGCTCAGGTAATCGTGCTCGCGGCACCGATCGTGGGCCGTGAGGGCGATTTCCAGGGCATCGTGATGGGTGCTTTCAGACTGCTTTCGCAGAAGCTCGGGCGTGAGCTGCAGGAGCTGAAACTGGGTGAGAAAGGCTTGGCGTACATCGTCGACCGCAACGGGCGCATTATCTTCCACACCGACTACAACGCAATAGGACAGAACTTCAACGATCAAAAAGCGGTCGATCGCCTGCGCCACGGCGAGCCCGGCGGCGCCTTCCTGCAACCCGAACCCGGACAGCAATCGCCGGATGTGGTCGGTTTCTCACGCGTGCAGGTGACCGGGTGGGGGATGGTGATTCACGAACCCTGGTCGGACGTGATCGCGCCCATCGTGCCCTACGTCCGTTTCATGTTGATCGTGCTGTTCTTGAGCTTCGTTTTGACGACAGCAATGATCCTGATCAGTGTCCGGCGGATCACCGAGCCAATTGCGGCGTTGGTCAGATCGACTACCCGCGTCGCACGCGGCGATTTTTCCAGCCGCGTGCAGGAGAGTAGCATCAAAGAGATCGGTGAGCTCGGCCGGTCGTTCAATTTCATGATGGACCAGATCTCACGTTACCGCGCCGGCATGCGTCGGTACGTCGCCGCGATCACGCACAGCCAGGAAGACGAGCGCAAGCGCATCTCGCGCGACTTGCACGACGATACGGTCCAGGCATTGGTAGCGGTCGGTTTGCAGATCGACCTCTGCCGGGCCAAGCTGGCGGATAACGAAGACATCACCGAGGAGCTGAAACAGGTCCGTCACATGGTCACGGAAACAGTGAAGGATGTCCGGCAATTCAGTCGTGACCTGCGCCCCCTGGCCCTCGAGGATCTGGGCCTCGTGGCTGCCCTGCAATATCTCGTGAACGAGTTGTCCGAGAAGGCCGACCAGGTGGAGACGGTTCTCGAAGTCAGCGGCGATGGCGGTGACCTGCCGTCCGAGCTCGAAGTAGCGATCTATCGGATTGTGCAGGAGACCTTGCAGAATGTGCGCAAGCATGCCGAGGCGACCCGCGTCGTGGTGTCCATCGTGTTTCTACAACACACGGTCGAAATCCGGGTGCAGGATAACGGGCGGGGTTTCGCCGTGCCGGATACGCTTTCCGAATTCACGCGTGATGGCAGTTT
>CAZPTF010000430.1:0-3437 GCA_964589015.1 uncultured Anaerolineae bacterium | reverse complement strand
ACGGCTGAGGCAGGCCGGGTACCGTGTCGCCAGCGCGCCGGATGGGACCACCGGGCTGGCGATACGCGCCCAGGACCGCTACGATATCGTGCTGGTCGGGCAGCTCCCATCCGCACAGCCCGGCAGCGAGCTGGCTGAGATCGTGCAGCTCCAGGATGGTCTTCCGGTCATCGCCCTGGTGGACCCTGGCAATGAAGAGCGTGCAGTGCAGGCCATCCGGTTGTGTAGCGCGGATTGCCTGCTGCGAGACAGCGCTGGCGGATACCTCACCCTGTTGCCCGCCATCATCGAGCGGGCGCTGCACCGCCGTGAAAGCGAGCACAGCATCCGCCGCCAGGAGCGACTGTGCCGGCAGATCTTCGAGAGGGCACTGAACGGTTATGCCCTGCACGAGATCATCCTGGACAGTGCGGGCCACCCAATCGATTACCGTTTTCTGGATGCCAACCCGGCGTTCGAGGAGCTGACCAGACTGAAACGCGACGAAATCATTGGTAAGACTTTGCTGGAATGCCTGCCGGACGCCGAAACGCACTGGATCGAAACCTACGGACGCGTCGCGCTGACCGGCGAACCGACCCAGTTCGAGCATTATTCCGCGCCGCTGGACCGGGTTTTCGAGGTGCGCGCCTACAGCCCGCAACACGGGCAGTTCGTCACCATCTTCAGCGATGTGACCGAGCATAGACGCGTGGAAAAGGAAAAGGACACACAGCGCCGGATTTTGTGGACGTTGCTCGATTCCTTGCCTGAGCTGGTGATCTTCAAGGATAAGGACTCGATCTTTCGCATCTGCAACAAGACACACGCTGAACTGCACGGGATGCAGGTCCGGGACATGATCGGTAAGAGCGATGCGGATATCTGGCCCGCCGCGCAGGCGCAGGAATTTCGCGAGGAAGAACTCGAAGTGATGCGCACTGGAGAGACGAAACGCTTCGAGCACCGGCTCGAGCTGCCGGGTGGGACGCGCTTCACTGAGATCACCAAAATGCCGCTCTACGACGAACACGGCGAGATCGTCGGCACGCTGTGTTCGGAACACGACCTGACCGACCGTCGCGCTGCCGAAGCGGAACGCCAGCGGCGCGCGGACGTCGAGGCGGCGCTGGCGCAGCTCTCGCGGGCGCTGCTCTCGCCCGCGACATTGGACGATATCGCGGCGCTCGTCATTGAGGCCGCGGTGCGGCTCACCGGCAGCGTCTACGCCTACGCCGGCCACATCGATCCGCAGTCCGGTGCGCTGGTCGTCTCCAGCATGACCCAATCGGCCCTCGACGCCTGCCGGTTCGAAGGCCGCCAACCGATCATGTCCGACTTCAAGGGACTATGGGGATGGGTGCTGACCCACCGGCAACCGCTGATCAGCAACGACCCGGCCGCCGATGAGCGGGCGGTCGGCCTGCCCGCCGGGCATTTCCCCATCCACCGCTTCCTCAGTGTGCCTGGTTTGCTGCGGGGCGCCTTGGTCGGACAACTCAGCGTGGCGAACAAAGACAGCAATTACACTGCCGACGATCAGGAACTGCTAGAGCGCTTGGCGACGATCTACGCGCTGGCGCTGCAGCGCCAGCGTGCCGTGGACTCGCTGCGCGAGAGCGAAGTCAAATTCCGGACGCTGTTCAACGACGCCAGCGACGCCGTGTTTATCCACGACCTGGATTACAACTTCCTGGAGGTCAACGAGGTTACCTGCGCGCAGTGCGGCTACACGCGCGAGGAGTTGCTGAGTATGAGCGTGATCGACGTCATCGCCCCGCAGATGCGCGCAACGGTGCAGGAGCGTATGGCGCTGCTGCTCGCGCGGGGCGAGGCGACTTTCGAGTCGGTGCGTCTGCGCAAGGACGGCACCGAATTCCCGATCGAGGTTCACGCGCGGATGATCGACTACCAGGGCATGCCGGTCATCCTCAGCATCGGGCGGGACATCACCGAGCGACTCAGGGCCGAACGTGACCTGCGTCGCAGCGAGGCCAGGTTCCGCAGCGTCTTCAACAATACGAACGACGGCATCTTCATCGTCGATGCGCAGAACGGCAATATCCTCGGCGCGAATGCGATCGCCGCTGCACGGCTCGGCTACACCCACGAGGAGCTGCTGCACCTGAACATCCACGATAACCTTGAACCACCGGAAGCCGCTGTGCGCTTCGCCGGCAAACTGCAACTCATTCTGCGACAGGGGCACGGCGTGTTCGAGACCGAGCACCGCCATCGTGATGGCACGCCGATTCCGGTCGAAATCAGCGCGACCCTGCTCGAGGACTACGACGGCAAGCCGGCGATTCTCGCCATCATTCGCGACATCACCGAGCGCAAACGGCTCGAACAACAGTACATCGAGGCGCAACGTATGGAGACGGTCGGGCAACTGGCCGGCGGCATCGCGCACCAGTTCAACAACCTGCTTACCGGCCTCAGTGGTTACGCGCACTTCGCGCGAGAAGCGCTGCTGCCCGGCGACCCCGCACGTGCCGACATCGATCAGGTGATCAGGATCTCGCAGCAGTTGGCCGATCTGACGCGACGACTGCTCGCCTACGCCCGCCGGCAGGTCATCCGCCCGCGCGAGCTGAGCCTCAACGGTCTCGTGCTCAGCATGGATGAGATCTTCCGCCAACTGCTGGGGCCGGACGTCACCTACGAGTGCCGTCTCGCCGCAGACGCGTGGACTGTTCGGGCCGATCCGCTTCAGATCGAACAGGTGTTGATCAACCTGGTTATGAACGCCCGCGAGGCGATGCCTAACGGCGGCACACTGGCGATCGAGACGGTTAACGTCACCCTGGACGACGAGGCAAGCGCCGATTACCACAACCTCGCCCCCGGCGACTACATCCGGCTGACGGTCTCCGACACGGGTACCGGTATGGACGAATACACCCTGGCACACCTGTACGAGCCATTCTTCACCACCAAGGGCATGGCCGAGGCAACCGGGCTGGGCCTGCCGGTCGCTCACGGCATCATCCGGCAGCATGGTGGAGATATCCACGCACACAGCGAGCCGGGGCGAGGCAGCCGCTTCGCTATTTATCTGCCGCGCATCGTCCGCACGTGAAAATGTCTTGCATTCTTGACGATTCCGTGGTACAAATCCTTCAGCGAATTGAATCGTGGTCCCCACTGAAGACCTCTACAGGGTGTGCCGCCCGACGTCGTGCGGGTTTCGACCGCAGCACCCGGCAGATCGATGACAGGAGAGCTTGATGCCCGATAGGGAAGCCAAAACCAAGGTGGAATTGCGCAACGAGCTGGATAACGCGCGACAGCATATCGCCCGTTTGGAAAGCGAGCTGCAAGAGCTCCGTGCGGCCGGCGTGCGGAATGCCCGCCGGATGCATGCGCTCCAGACACTTGCGGGAGGAATCGCCCACGATTTCAACAACCTGCTGACCGCGATCGCCGGTTACACGTCGCTGCTGCTGCTCACCGTG
>CAZPTF010000429.1:0-3438 GCA_964589015.1 uncultured Anaerolineae bacterium | reverse complement strand
TCCCAGGTCAGGCTGAAATGTTGGCGGGAAACGTCGGCATCGTTGAGGATGATATCGTTGCTCTGTACGCGTCCGATGGTGATATAGGACTTGGAGAGAGAAAAGCCCTGACCGGTCTGTTGTACGGTCAAGGTCCCCAAAGGTCTCATTTCCGTCGGTGCAGCCATTGGACTTCACCTCCATCCGTGCCACCACAGCACATGCGGACATCCGCAAGTCATAGGCCAACCTACTTGATTCCAGTCTACCATATCCGAACACAGCCGTCAACGGTCGTTTCACGGTGCGCTGCATTCCCAGGCTAGGCATAATGGCGGAGACGGCGGCGCGGGACGCGAGTGCTTGCGAGATTCCTGGGAGAACGCCGATCAGTGGACTTGTCAGGTTGAAACCGTGACCTCCTGGATCCAAACGCGTGGCTTCTTCTTGTCAGTTCAGACTGTGCCAATCTTGGACGCACTACGACTGCGAGGCGGGCCACATGAACGGGCTGCCAGGGGGCTGTCCCAAAAGCATGGCAGTGACGAGACCGTCGTGCAGGCACACGAGCATGGCGCCAGTACCCGCCGTCCTCGAATGCTACACGATGCCTACGTATCGCGGGCCGGGTACACGAATGACGTCCTGCAGAGGTTTGCCACGTATGAAACCGGCGCAATCGAGAAGGTTTTGCCCTTCTCGAAGTGATGCACCACGGTTCAACCGCGTGCCTGGCGGCCGGCGAGGGTCTATTCGCGTATTCGAGTTTGATTCGTGGACGGCGGGCATGCCGTCGCACGGGCGTGGGAGCTGCGGGTGGGACAGACTTCGATACTCTCTAGCGTTCGGACACAATACACGTAGGTTGCCTGGTGCTTTTGGGACAGCCTCGGAGATTAACCCAGTCAAACGTCACATCCCGGCAGGCACACCAAGAAGCGCCGGGCTTTGACGCGGGACCGCAATCAGGGTATACTGGTGGCATTATCACATCCGGAGAGAGGCATTTCGTCGATTATGTTTCCAATCGGTCACGTCGCATATACCTGGGGCGCTGTGAATGTGCTGCAGCGACACATTCCCCAATGGACCGACGTCGATTACCGCTGGCTGGCGGTGGCAGCGATGTTGCCCGACGTCATCGACAAACCACTGGCGATGACGGTCTTCCGCGAATCGCAGACGAGCCAGGGATTGTCTCATACACTGCTCGTGCACGTGTTGGTCGCCGTGCTCGGGCTGGCGATCTGGCGCTGGAAACTGCTTCCCTACTTGCTGGCGTTCAACATGCACCTGGTGCTCGATCAGATCTGGCACCACCCTGAAACCCTGCTCTTCCCGTTCATGGGACTCGAGTTCGACCCGTACCGCTTCATGGGCACGCCGGAAGCGATGGTATCGGTATACCTGGATATCTTCAGGTTGCCGCAGATTTGGTTGGCGGAAGGCATCGGGCTGGTAATTTTGGGGGTGTTTTTTGTCTATTATCGGCTCTACCGGTGGGCGCACTTGCGCCACTTCTTGACAACCGGACACTTTTGCCGGAATCTCAATCCGACGTCCATGACAGCCCGCCAAACGGAGAAACAGGCTTTCCCACGGCTGTTGGGCGACGCCCGGGATGGGAAGCACGTGGAGAAAGCGCAATGAGGGTGATCGCCGGTTCGGCCAAAGGGCGCAGCCTCGCGAGCGTGCCGGGGACTGGGACTCGCCCGATCACCGATCGTGTCAAGGAGTCGCTGTTCAACATCCTGGGCGATGCAGTGACCGGCGCGCACTTCCTCGACCTGTTCGCAGGGACGGGGGGCGTAGGGATAGAGGCGTTGAGCCGGGGAGCGGAACGAGCGGTTTTCGTCGAACATAACCGGCGGGCAATCGCAACCATCCGCGAGAACCTGCGCACCACTGGTCTGGCAACGCGCGCACAGGTCCAACAGGCAGACGTGTTTTCCTACCTCAAGAAGACGCCCAGCGAACCATTCGATTTCATTTACGTCGCCCCACCGCAGTACGAGGGGTTGTGGCTCGACACGGTGCATGCCCTTGACAAGCTCCCCTGGCTGGCGCCCGACGGTGAAATCATCGTGCAAATCTTTCCGAAAGAACTGCAACCTTTCGAGTTGGAACATCTGACCATCTTTGAACAACGGCAGTACGGCAGCACATTGCTGGTATTCCTGGCACGTCGCGAGGATGTGGCAGAGGATGGAGAGTGACCGATGGGCACGTTATACGTCGTCGGCACGCCGATCGGAAACCTGGAAGACATCACACTGCGCGCAATCCGTATCCTGCGCGAGGTCGGGCTGATCGCAGCCGAGGACACCCGGCGTGCCCACACTCTGCTCAAGCGCTACGAGATCAAGACGCCGCTGGTCAGCTATTTCGAGCATAGCGGCCCGCAAAAGCGCAGGCAGATTCTGGACGTCTTGAAAGACCAGGACGTCGCCCTGATCTCCGAGGCCGGTATGCCCGGTATTTCCGACCCGGGTTACGACCTGATCCGCGAGTCGCTACAAGAGGACATTCCGGTCGTGCCCATTCCCGGTCCATCGGCGCTGATCAGCGCATTGGTCGTTTCCGGTCTGCCGACGGACAGCTTCGTTTATGTTGGGTTCCTGCCGCGCAAAGCGGGCGAACGGCAGAAGACACTGCAGTCGCTCAAGGACGAAGAGCGGACCATCGTCCTCTACGAAACGCCGCACCGCTTGCGCGCCTGTCTGCAAGACATGCTGGACATTTTGGGAGATCGCCCACTGGCCATCGCCCGGGAATTGACGAAAATCCACGAGGAAGTTCTGCGACGGAACATCAGTGAGCTGCTGATCCACTTTCAGGAGATCCAACCGCGCGGAGAATTCACCCTCGTTGTTCAAGGCGCGGGTAAGACACAACCGCATCACTACGATTTGGAAACAGCACTCGCCCTGGCCCGAGAGATGATGGCCGAGGGACTGAGTGCGCGAGAGGCCGCTGCCGAAGGTGCGAAGCGCACCGGATTGGCCCGCCGCGCAATCTACGACGGGCTGCATAGCCGTTGAGACAATGCGCAGGGACTGCCTTCCCGGATCGCGGCGGGCAAGCTTGCTGAACGCGCACTGGCATAGCTCCGGTCACTCGTCCCCCGAGATACCGGCCATTTCTTCAAGCTCGGCGATGGCGTGGTCCAACGCGGTAAGCGCCAGAATGAGTGCCGTATCCGCCGAAGCGACGTTCTCACCCGATGGCAGTTCTTCGAGCTCGCCCTGGATGTCTTCCAATGCTTCCTGGACGTTTTTGATTTCTAAGACGATGTCTTCCGGTTTCATGCTGCTTCTCTACTCCTTTGGTTAGAATTCGATAGAGCGGAGCCTTTCCTGCTCCGTGGGTTGCTGTGTTCGGGAAGAGGAATGCTCAGCAAAACCTGCTCCGTCGCCCGACCATCAATGGGGCCAGATCATTGTTGCTACTATACCCCCC
>CAZPTF010000428.1:0-3443 GCA_964589015.1 uncultured Anaerolineae bacterium | reverse complement strand
CGGCGACTTGGCCGCGATCGTCCATGAGCAGCTCGATGGCGGGCGCGAACTCCAAGACGGTGATCTCACCCGACCGCGAACGGACCTCGTCCCGCAGGGTCCGCATGATCTCGGCGCCAGAGTAGTCGCGCGCAGAGTGCATCCGTTTACGCGATGTGCCGCCGCCGTGACGGGTCACCAACGTCCCGTCAGGTTCCTTGTCGAACATACAACCCAGGCTCTCCAGCCACGCGATAACCAGTGGCGCGTCGTGCACCAACGCCTCGACCAAGTCCGGGGCATTGGTGAAATGCCCGCCGCCGATCACATCCAAATAGTGGATAGCGAGTGAGTCGGTCGGTTTGTCCGCGGCCTGGATGCCTCCCTGCGCCATCATCGTGTTCGCATCCCCGTGGCGGAGCTTGGTTGCCACCAGTACCTTGACGCCATACTCGCGCGCGAGCAACGCCGCAGCGGATCCGGCGCCTCCCCCGCCGATGACGAGGACATCCGTGTCGATGTCGATCCGTGACAGATCCAATGTATCCGCTCTCAGGTAGGAGCGGCCTTCGAGCATATCCGCCAGCTCGTGGGGCGTGCGCTGGCCTTTGTTTGGCCCGACGCGCAACTCGCGCATGCCCTCCGGGATGTAATCCGGATGGAACGCGCGCAACAGCGCCTCTTTCGCCTCCGGCCCGAGCATCGGGTATGTCTCGCTCATGCGCGCCGGGCGG
Source organism: uncultured Anaerolineae bacterium (assembly GCA_964589015.1). GTDB lineage: Bacteria > Chloroflexota > Anaerolineae > DAOTYC01 > DAOTYC01 > CAZPTF01. The sequence continues at coordinate 2,730 of CAZPTF010000428.1, read as the reverse complement.
GTCGCTTCGACTCTGGCGATTGAGGCGCGCATCTCTGGTGTGTATCCGTCTTCCATATCGTGACCTCCTCGCGCCACGCACCCAGCGTGACGACAACTCCTCGCTATTCCGGTTCGATGTCGCGCTGGTTGTAACGCGCTCGCAGCTCCGCGTCGCTCAGTCCCTTTATCTCCTGCAGATCCGTGTCGAATTTGCCCGCCTGGATGTCCGATACGCGCTCGGCGAGGTGCATGGCCTGCGGTGCCAGGTACTTGCCGTACAGCCGGCGGCACAGGATGGCGATGTCGTATTGCACCTCCTCGGCAGGACAGCGGGCCGTGCACAACCCGCACATAATGCAGTCGAAGGACTTGTCCGCCACACCGGCGATGTCCCCTTTCATGGCGTTGGCCATGTAGTCCTTCACCCGGAGTTCCTGGGGGCAGGACTTGGTACACGTGCCGCACGCGAGACAGCGCAACACTTCCGGGTACAGACGGACGATCGTCGCGAAGGTGGGTTCGAGCTCGTCGAGCCGGTAATCGGCACGGTTGCCCGGGAAATAGGGTATCTGCGCGAGATACATGTCCGGCTCGACGACGGTCTGGCATGCAAGGCCGATCTTCAGCCGGTAATCGTGACGTAACCGGTAGACAGTGGCACATGCGCCACAGAACCCGCCGCGGCAGCCAACCCCGCGCGTGAGTTTGTACCCGGCGTACTCCATGGCCTTCATGATCGTCAGATTGGATGGGACCAGGTACCGTTTCCCCATGATGTAGATGGGAATCAGTTCGTTTTGTTCAGCCATGAGTTGCATACCTCCTATTCAAGCTCGTCTTCGCGGAAGGTGGCAATCGGAATTGGCTCGGCGATATCCCGACCGGGCACGTAATCGAACAGGCCCTGTACGCGCTGGCCAACGGTGCGGAATACGCGCGCGACCGGCAGGTCGCTGGGACAGGCGCTATCGCACAGCCCACACCCCACACACGAGGTCACCATGTGGTTGAGCCGCGTCAGGTGAAACAGCAGTGTGTCCACCGGCAACCGGACCGCACCCTTGCGCTCCAGCCAGCGCTCGTAGTCCGCCGGACGGTGCTGGAACGTGTCCGTACGGAAGATGCACTCCTTGCAGTAGCACAGTGGGCACGCGCCCATACAGTTCAGACAGCGGATGCACGTCGCAAAGTATTCCAGCAGACCAGCCATGTCATGCACCCCGGCGCTGAACGCCGCGAAGACCTCGTCGCGCCGCGTCCGGCGCTCACGCAACAGCGTCTCCTCGGCTTCGCTCAACCCTGCGGAATCGGCGGCGGGCGTGAATCCGAGTGCCTCAAGCAATTCGGACCGTCCCTGCAGGACCAGTTCCGCTTTCGACCCGACGCCCACGATGCGCACACGCAGGTCTGCCTGTGCAGGGAAAGGCCACTCACATACCTGGCAGGCCGCGCGGAAGCCGTAGCCCGTGTGCGGTTGCGGTTGGCCCTGACGCAGTTCGGGCAGCAGGTCCTCGCCCGGCTCGCTCATCTCCCGCGCTAATTTGACGTAATCTGTCAATTCGTAGGTGCCCGGGCAGTCGATGCCGATGAGCAGAACGTTCTCTCGTTCCGCCTGTTGCAGCTTGACCAGTTCAACGAATGCACGGAGCTGGCACGGGTGCATGAGCAGACCGAGCACGCCCTGCCGGTCACCGCGGGTCAATCTCGCAGCGGTGGTCGCCTCACTGACCGGCAGCACCGGCGCGAGAGGCCGCGCATCGGCCAGCCGGTCGCGGTCACGGACCAGCGCCGGGGCAACCCCGCCTCCGGCGGACAATTGCACGGGCAACATCAGCGCGTGGCAGATGTTTTGCTCGAGCAGGGTGGCGAACAGCTCGCGCAGAGTCGATTCCGCATCATTCCGAATCTCGAGTGTCGCTTCCAAATCGCTCTCTCCTCTGCGGGCCGGTCAGATGGCCCATTGTCCCTTGAACGGGTTGGGCCCCTTGGCCTGCAGTGCGTCGACCATCTCCTGCACCGTGTCGGCGAACAGCCGCCCTTCGCTGGCGCTGATCCAGCGCAGCCACACGCGGTCTTCGTCGACGCCCAATTGCGCGAGGATTTCGCGCAGAATAGCGACCCGTCGCCTCGCCTTGTAGTTGCCGCTCATGTAGTGACAGTCTCCGGGGTGGCACCCGCCGATCAGCACGCCGTCTGCCCCTTCGAGCAAGGCTTTCAGCACATACACCGGGTCGAGCGATCCGGAGCACATCAGCCGAATGACGCGGATGTTGGGCGGATATTGCATCCGGGAGGTCCCTGCGAGGTCTGCGCCTGTGTAGGTACACCAGTTGCACAGAAACGCGATGATGCGCGGCTCGAATGGGGGGGCAGTGGTGCTGAGCGGCGAATTGGTTTGCATCTGTCGTTCCATAAGCGTTTGCCTCACCTTTCTGTTCGTGTTGCGTGCGGCCAGGGTCCTCTCTGGCTGAGCCTTGGCTCCCACCCGGAGCCTGACCGGGCCAATGCCGGAGTGTGCGCTGGGCTCAAGCCCCGTGCTAAGGCTGCGAAGTCCTGCGGAGGACTGACATTGCGCGATGGCTGCAGCCTGCCTTCGTGGGCTTGGCCCCGCCATCGGCGACGTAATCAGCGGACCACAGTTTACCCAAACGCCTCGCCCAGCGGGGCCCCTCACATCGACGGCCATCTCAATCCAGCGCGGCCTCCAGGGCGGCGATGACGCGCGCTTTTTCATAGCCGCGCTGCTGTG
>CAZPTF010000427.1:0-3482 GCA_964589015.1 uncultured Anaerolineae bacterium | reverse complement strand
GCAAACGGAACGCGTCCAAGATTGGCACAGTCTTGACCGGCACGAAGATCTTCGTGTGAACCTGGCAGATCATGCTGAAAACACGATCTGTCCATTACTCGCTAGCCCCAAAATTTCCGGACGCACCCGAGCGCCTTCCCCATCCGGGCTACAGCGGAACACCCACGCCATGCTCGTTCTCTGTTCCACCCTGAAACACTCCAATTATACGCAGTCATGTCGAAATATCCAAACCACTGCGTTACGGTGGGGCCACGCCCGAAACGGGTGCAATCGAGCGGGTTCAGCCCGCCTGGCACGACTGCGCCCCGCAGATCAGCGCGGGCAAGCGCACAGGCTCGCCAGTGCGCGTATGCGCGATTGATTCGTGGGCGGTATGCCGGCCAGCGCCCGGGACTGGCGGCCGTTGGGCGGAACGTTCCCACATCCCACCTTCAGCTCTACCGCAACGGGCCAAGGCCAGCTGGTGCCTTGGGAGCAACTCCAGATCCGCACGAATGTCTTCTTGTTGGTCAAGACCGGGCCAATCTCCGGCGCCAACGGCGCTGTTTCGGGACTGCTGCGTCCGGACCACACGCCGCTCTGCACTGCCGTACATTGGCCTCGCCTGGCACAGGAGGCATTCGCCAACGAATTTATCGCCGTCCAAGGCATTGCACTGGTCGCCAAAGTTCCTGCGGGCACCCGCAGCCATCTTGACGATCACTGCTGGACACGTTATAATTCACCTGTCCCTGGCGTCTCGCCGACAGCACGTAACCAGGCAGCCCTCCTCTCCGATCCGCCCGCGCAATGCCGGCGATCCGACTGGTGTGACCCCAGCGACACGTGAAACGCCGTTGTTCCACAAAAACCGCATTCTGAGGAGAAAAGCAGACATGAATTCACGAGACCGTGTACGGCAAGCGATGGATTTTGTTCAGCCAGAGCGGGTTCCAGTCGACTTCGGAGCGCACCGGTCGAGTGGGATCATGGCGATGGCTTACGCCAATCTGCGCGATTACCTGGGGTTGCCCAAACGCCCGCTCAAAGTGTATGACATCCCCCAGCAACTGGCGGTGCTCGACGAAGACATTTTGGATTTATTCCACATCGACACGATTGAGCTGGGAAGAGGTTTCTGCCTGGATGACTCCGAATGGTCACCCTGGGTATTGCCCGACGGCAGCGAATGTCTGATCCCGAGCTGGGTGAATCCGCGCAAGACCACAGAGGGGCATTGGCTCGTCTTCGGTCCGGATGGCAAGACACCAATTGCGATGCAGAAAAAAGGCGTGCTCTACTTCGAAACGATCCATTGGCCGCTTGAGAAAACCCCACATGAACTGGACCGGCTGGCAGACGAGATCGGCTTTACGATGTGGGCGGCGCCCGCTATGACTTCGCCCCCCGGCCCGGTGTCTGCGGTGACCGAAGAAGGCGCCCGGTATCTGACCGCCGGAGCCAGGAAGCTCCGTGAATCAACGGACCGGGCAATCGTGGGTCTGTTCGGGGGCAATCTGTTCGAGCTGGGACAGTGGTTATTCGGCATGGAGGGTTTCTATGTATTGCTGGCCGGCGAGCCGGATCTGGTCAACGATTATCTGGACCGGCTGACTGCGATCCATCTGCGCAACCTGGAGGCGTATCTCGGGGCGGTCGGCCCGTACATCGATGTCATCGCGTTCGGCGATGATTATGGGATGCAGACCGGCCCGCAGATCTCGCCGCGGATGTACAAGAAGTACTTCAAGCCGCGCCACGAGCGGATGTGGCGGCGCGCGAAAGAGCTCGCCCCGGTCAAGGTTATGCTGCACAGTTGCGGCAGCTTCCCCGAGTTCCTCGATGACATGATCGAAGTGGGGCTGGATGCCTTCAACCCGGTGCAGATCAGCAGCGCCAACATGGAACCGGAGCGGCTCAAAGCACAGTTCGGTGGTCGGATCACCTTCTGGGGCGGTGGTTGTGATACACAACAGGTAATCCGTTCGGGCACCCCACAAGAGATCCGCGAGCACGTCCTTCGCAACATGGAGATCTTTGCGCCGGGCGGAGGTTTTGTCTTTCAGCAGGTCCACAACATCATGGCCGACATTCCGCCGGCCAACGTGGTCGCGATGTTCAATGCAGTCGCCGAATTCAACGGTACGGAAACTATCGCTGTCTAGGCACGCGACGCCCCCGCAAGCGAGAGGCCGCTGTCCCAGAAGCGTGGGATAGTCTCTCTACATTGCGGCAAAGGTAGTGATGGAGCGCGGGTGCGTCCAGCCTTGTAGCGCAGCAAGCGCCCGCGCGAGCAACGGTGCCGTCCACGAATCAGACCGAATACGCGAATGGGCGCGTTAGCACGCTTGCGCACGCTGAGCTGCCAGGGCGCAGTCCTGCCAGAGGGGCGGAGTCCGCTCGATTACGCCTGTATCGTGCGCGGTGAGCCGTTGCGGTGCGTCATTCGCGTATTCGTGTAACATTCGAGGATGGCTGCCGCACTGGATGCAATCGCCACCGTGCCGAAACCCGCGAGACCCCGCGTGCTCTTGGGACAGCCCCCTTTGGGTTGGTGTCCCCGGCGGCGTGCGGCTAGCGGTCGAGTACGTACACCTCTTTCATCTCTACCCATTTCGACCCTTCTTGCGCTCCGGGAACCGTTTCTTGAAAATCGGCCATCATCTCATCCCATTCTCTGGCCCTGGGGTCCTCCATGTACTTGGGCAGGTCCCGCTCCCAATCGAAATCATCGCCCGCCTCTGCGAGCATGAACAACTGCCTTCCGAAACGATAGATAAGCATGCGCTGTATCCCACAGCTCAGCAGACCGGCATTGACCTCCGGCCACGGGTTGGCATGGTGTTCTTCATAGCGGCGAATAATGTCCGGATCATCTTTCAACAGGACTGTCCGCGCGAATCGTTTCATGGTCATTCCTCCTCCATTTGGTTTTGGAAAACTACGGGCCAATGCAAGCGCCGCAAACAAGGACACCCCCCGAAGTGCACGTCAAATGCCCGGTTCCAGGGGGTGTACCGATCCAATGTCCGCGTTTTCCGGGCAGAGCACGACGTCTGTCCAGCTACATCAGATTCTGCATGATCTGTTCGCTGATTTGTTCGTAGTTGTGATTGTTGTCGATCTCACCCACGATGCGATGGTTCTTCATAACGAGGATGCGGTCGGCCAGCCGGATCATCTCGGGCATATCGCTGGAGATCAAAAGAATGGCTTGTCCTTCATTCGCGAGCTGCCAGATCAGGTCATGCAATGCGTACTTGGTCTTGACGTCGATCCCCACCGTCGGTTCATCGATGATCAGGATCTCGACGTCGGCGGCCAGCCACTTGGCCAGGCTGACCTTCTGCTGGTTGCCACCGCTGAGATTCTTGACCAGCTGCAGCAGAGACGGGGTTTTGATCTCCAACTTGTCGACGTATTCTTCGACGAGCCGCCGTTCCTGCCGTCCCCAGATCCAGCCCAGCATGCGGGAAATCCGTCGCCAGACAGTAATCGAT
>CAZPTF010000426.1:0-3489 GCA_964589015.1 uncultured Anaerolineae bacterium | reverse complement strand
CCACCGAAATACACGCTACGCGCTTTGACCGGCCATCTGTCGCGTACAGATGTGAATTCCTGCAGCAGTGCCGTGTGGTATTTTGCATACCATTGTTCTGCCCCCGCATAGGAATTGAAATCACAGTATGCACATTTGCTTTTGCAAAAAGGTATGTGGAAATATAAACCAACGCCTGGAATGTCAACCATCACGTTGTGCTCACCGGTTCACTCGATTCGTATAGTCTGTTTTGACTTGTCAGATCAATGCAACTCGATGGGTTTGTGTTGATCTGACTACGCGAAGACGCACCGCAGTTAGCCAAACTTACTCCTGCTCAGTCCAATCCAGTACCTGCACGGTGACTCGTTCGCCGGCTCGCGCGATCATTTTACTTTCGGGGATGACCGCCAACCCATTTGCTCTGGCCATCGACGTCAGAACTCCCGAACCCTGCTCGCCAGTGACTCGCGCAGTCCAACCATGTTCGCGCCTGGTTAATACCACTCTGATATACCCACGCCGCCCACTGTTAGAAACATCGCGCTCAAGGATAGCTTCGACAGTCGGCTTGATGAGCCTGGTTTTGCCAAGCATTTTCAGGATCGCTGGACGGGCAAACTGCTCGAATGAAACCATGGACGATACAGGATTCCCCGGCAGCCCAATCAATGGCACGCCACCAACAATGCCGAACGCAAGTGGCTTACCTGGCTTCATCCGTACTTGCCAGAAATCCATCTTGCCTTCAGCGTCCAGGACATCCTTGACAATGTCATAATCGCCGACGGACACGCCAGCGGACGTCAGGAAGAGATCGACTCCAAGCGCAATACCTTCCCGAACTTTGGCAGTCAAATCCGCGACGTTATCGCGTGCGATGCCTAATCGCACCGGAACACCGCCGTACTTGAGCACCAACGCCGCTACTGAATATTCATTCGAGTTCCTGATCTTACCAGGCTCAAGATGTTGGTCGATCGCGAGCAATTCGTCACCAGTCGCCAACACAGCGACACGCGGACGTCGTGTAACACGCACGCGGGAAAGGCCGAGCGACGCCAACACTCCAATCTCCGAAGGACGGATCACGGTCCCTTTCTGCAGCACCAACTCACCCTTACGGACATCCTCCCCGCAAGGTCTGGTGTTCTCGCCAGGAACGGCTGTCACGAAGACATGCACGAGGTTCTCTGCTTGTCGTTCCGCCCATTTTCCGCCACTCAGTCCCTCGCTCGTGTCTTCAAACCTGACGACCGCATCAGCACCGACAGGCAGCGGGGCGCCGGTCATAATACGTAATGCGCTGCCCGACACGACCGTCAGGTCAGATACATGCCCTGCTGCCAGGTTGCCAATGACCTGTAGCGCTACCGGGTTCTCGCGACTGGCGCCCTGTAAATCCGCAGCACACACTGCATACCCGTCCATGGCGGAATTCGCAAAGGGCGGAATATCCATGTCTGAATAGATGTCGTCCGCCAACACTCTATCCAAAGCATCGAGGATCTCCACTTCCTCCGGACCCAACACGCTGAAATGCGGCATGATCCGGGCAAACGCTTCTTCAACACTGATCATCGCTTTCTCTTGCTTACCCATCGTCAACTGATTTTTCCCCTCGTGTTTTTTTGCTCGTTCCAAGCTAATGTTCGTGAATGAACAGCGACCAAACTGTTTACGGTTTCACATCTTTCCACTGCGCGTATCTTGGAGGAATCGGAAGGCCATTTCCGAACAGGTTATATGGCTCTTCTCCTTCGCGCACAAGCGTACGCCAATCAAAATACTCGCGTGCGCGGCTCTCGGAATACAACCCCACCATTGTCTGATACCAGGTCAGGCCCTGTCGCACCTGATGATGCCAGTACTCAATCGCCAGAAAATGCCAGCGCCAACTGAAATCGCGGCGATCGATGGATGATATCCGTTCCCACCCGCCATGCCGGATGATACGACTGATATCGACGTAGTAGCCATACGGAATTGCCTTCCAGGTCCCCCCAGCTTGTGGGTGCTTGCGTCTGGCTGCGCCGGATAGATCCCACGGGTGAACTTTGAGCGGGCTTCCCATGCTGCCATCCTGTGCAGCCGCTTTCAAGAAGATCCGCCAGAATGTCTCGCCTCCGATATCTTCGCGCACCACTTCCAGGAGAGGGTGATTTTCAGCATCGCGGTAGTCGAACAACGTGTCGAACGCCTGCCCTGCCTTGTGCCAGCTCAAATACGCGGAGCCTTCCGTCCATGCATCGGGGCCCCGCCACATGTCGCTGAGTTCACTCAGGAAATCATATCCGCTTTCTTCTCGTACTTCACGACGTATCGTCTCAAATGCCTGAACGAATTTCGTGTTGAGCCGTGCGTTAGGCGCCTCAACATCCATAAGATCGGTAAACACGCCGTTAGATACGTTCGGTTCCGTAAGTCCAAAGTCCCTGGGTGCGACAACCCCTGGAGAAAACGAACCGCTCTGAGGACGGAAATCGACGACCACTTCCCCCGCTGACAGGTCGTGTCCCATCCACGATAACGGACCTTCGATCTCCCACTCCGCCAACAGCAAGACAGGTGATGCAAACAATGGCCCAGCACTGCCCGTCTCAACCAGGTCTTGCACGAGCAAGTACTCCGCGTCTTCGTTGGTGTGTTGGTGGCTGATATAGGCAATCGCGCTACCGTCCGGAGACCAGGCGAGGCTATCGTCATGACTAAACCACGTCAAACGGTTGGAACCGCCAACGTCGCCGCTGGTTCCACCCAATTCCACAGCAAAGACCTCGCGGCGGTCAGTCTGATCTTGTACGTAAGCTAAAAACTTGCCATCCGGCGACCACGAGGCATTTCCCTCTGGCATGTCGCTGTCAGTTAGCTGCGTTATTTCGCGTGTCGCCACATCCATCAGAAATATGTCGTTATCGCCCATCCGCCACGACGTAAATGCGATCTGCTTACCGTCTGGCGACCATGCGGGATCAAAATCTCCGGCTGAACTTGTCGTGGTCAAGTTAGTGCGCGTTTCGCTATCCACATCCATAAGCATCACGTCCAGATCGCCAGCGCGATACGAATCGAAGGCAATCTGCCGTCCGTCTGGCGACCAGGCTGGCGCACCGTCGTATCCGGGATCGACAGTCAACCTCCGTGTGGTCGCATCAACAAGGGATTGCAGGTAGATATCCCAATTGCCGTTCCGCCTCGACTGAAAGGCCAACCACTTCCCATCCGGAGACCATGCTGGGCTCCGATCTTCGGCAGGATCAGCGGTGAGGCGTCGGAGCTCGGTACCATCTGCCCGAATCGCATAGATATCCCAATTTCCTTCGCGATACGCCGTAAACACAACCCAGCCGCCAAAACTACGCGCAGGCTCGAACGCCGCGATGCTTGCAGGACTCGCGTCCCACCAGACACGCATACTCATCCAGATGACGGCGATAATCAGTGTTGTCCATGCCACTTTTCTCAACGTCCGATCCTCCCAAGACTGCAAAATTCCACGTCTTAGCG
>CAZPTF010000425.1:0-3503 GCA_964589015.1 uncultured Anaerolineae bacterium | reverse complement strand
GGTGTTGTCGATGTCTCACCCCCCACCGCGCCCAGCGGTCTGCAGGCCGCCATCCAGGACTGCAAGGTGACCCTCAGTTGGATCGACCACGCTACCAACGAAGCGTCCTATCAAGTGTGGATGGCCGGCGGCAACCAACCAGCACATGTGATCGCGACGCTCAAGGCGGCGACCTCGGGGCCGGTCTGGGTCCAGTTTCCCGCACCCGCACTTGGTCTGGCCGATTTCTGGGTCGAGGCGGTGAACCTGTGGGGACACACGCCGAGCAACCTCGTCGCGGTGACAGTCGATGCCACGTGCCCGGTGGCGTCCGTCACGCAGCTCGAGCTGGAGCTGCTCGATTTGCACACCGCCGCCGAATACGACCGGCTGTATGCCTACGTCTCTCTCGAAGAGCAACCTGCTGTCCGCCTGCCCACCGTCGCGTCCACGTTCATCGCGCTCACGGGCGGGCAGGGCGATCTCGGAAAAGCGCTCGGGAGCGACACGAAGTGGTCCGTGCCTATCCCGGCGGACGGCGTCCTCGATCTCAGCGGCGAGTGGTGGGGGTGGGCGGGCCAGGAGCTGAGCAAGCTAGGCACGTTCGATACCGGCGTGGCTGCTGCGGCCTGGGATGGCACGCGCCAGGTCATCAGCGGAGGCCAGGTTCAGTTCGGGCTGGCGGTTCGCCTCGCTGGCGAGATTGCCGCCAACCAACAGACCGCCTACAAGTACGAAGACCCAACCCTGGCTGTGCCCTATGCGCTGGTCGAGAGCCAGTACCGCTCGCCATCGGGCGACGTCGATCCACAGCAGCGTTTGCTCACCTGGAAGTGGGACGGTGATTCCAAGAAGATCGATGGGTTCCGGATCTATCTGAACGACGCGCCGTACAATCTCGGCTGGCTCAGCGGCGTCACGCTGTTGGTCGAACCGACTGCACGTGCGGCTGAAGTCCGCCTGCCGGCGCACTGTGGACAGCACGTCAAATGGCAGCTCACGGCGGTTCACGGTGAGGCGGAGTCGATACGCAGCCTGCCCGTCGCATACGACGAGACGGAGTGCGAGCTGTACGCTGAAGTCACGTTCAACTGGGTGGAGATCAGTTTTGCGGATACCGGGCTGCCCAACCTGCCCATTGGAGGCCAACACTGCGAAGATGTCGATACGCGGTTTGCCATCTTCGCCAATGACAAATCCAAGTCCTATTGGGGAGGCACTTTCTTCATGCCCGTTACCTGCGGCAGATATACGTTTCGCGACCTGTCCGGCTGGCCCTATTGGTATGACTTCGCTCCCTACAACGTCCCAAGCACGGACACGCTCGTGGTTCCGCTCTACGGCCCAAAACCGACGCTGCGTTTCGGCGCACAATTCGCGTACGACAACTTTCTGGGTGAACCGGGCTATTTCGGACACAACGCGCCTGTTCCGCCCATCGTGCTGACGCGGGATGAGTGGGCCGGGTTTCAGCGAACGTTCGAATATGCGGGTTCTCATGCACCCGGCAGCATCAAGGGTGGGATATCCGCGCTGCTCAACGTCAAAGTTCGCGGCTTCACGAAGTGAGCGGAGAGGTTTGCGCAGGCTGGCGTGCTTCCGCGCTGCGCCTGCCGTTGTACAGGAATGATCGCCCGTCGATCTCATCAACCAGGTCAGGCAGATGGCTCAAGGAGGTTCCCGTGACACGCATCCGTTGTTATCCAGGCAATTGCGTTCTACATGCGGTTCATTTCGTGCTGGTCCTGCTTCTGCTTCTCACTGTGGCGCCACCGCTGGTACCCACTATGCAGGCGCAGGCTCCGCAGGATACGTCTCTCGCCGGTGACTGCGACCTCGGTGTGATCAGGTCCAGCCACAACGGCGTCCTGACCCAAGCTACTGTCCCGATGTCTCCGGGCGTGTTGTTTTCGGACAGTGGAAACTTCCAGGAGCACGGTGTTGACCAGCCCTGCGACGCGGAGAAGCAACTCGGCCCGTTCGAGGTGACTGCTGGCGGCAGGTTGCGCCTGCAGATCACGGGCAGTCCACCGGCGCCGGCCACGTGGAGCCTGTACAATTCGGGTACCGGCGTGAGCATCTCTTATGAGCCACTGATCGGTCGGGAATATGCTTCCGGCAACACTGTCCTCGCTGCTGGCATCCCAGCCGAGAAAACCGAGGTCTCCGCTGAGGGGACATGGCCGGGACCGGGCCGTCTGCGTGCCACGATCGGAGCACCGCGTGGCGCCGGCCCGCTCAGCGGCTCTTGTTTCGGACAGGGCTATACGGCTCAGGTAGACATCGTCGAGGTTTTCGCCGAAGGTTACGCCGCCCCCGGCATGGCCCTCCATGCCGGCGACCGCCTGACGACCGACACGTTTGGCGAAGTGTTGGCGACCCCCGCGCACCTGCTGATCGGCCGCGACAGCGACATCCTCATCCAGGCTGCACCGCAGACCAGAGAGGGCACCTTCGATATCCCTACGGGCGAGCTGCCCGATTACTGGACAACTCCTCAGCCCCCGGAGTACGTACTGGAGCTCTCGGCGGCGATCCGCGAGTTCGAGCAGGAGGGCTATGTGCTGCCGCTGAACACCAACTGGCCCGACTACAACTCGTGGACGCTTGAAGAGGCCTACCGGCGGTTGCAGTTTACCCAGAACCCGTGCATCGCCGCGGTCGAATTGAAGCTCTATCTCGATTCGACGCAGGGCGAGTGGACCGAGCTGACCCTTGCCAAACTGGCAGTAGATACGGCGCTCATCTGGCTGCTGCCCAACAACTGGGACATCATCGACGGCCTGGGCAAATGGCTCTTTGGCAAAGTCCCGCTCGTGGGTTCGGCTTCGACGGCAGAAAATGTGCTGTCCACCTACGACCGCTGGAAGAAGGAATGGGTCGGCACGGTAGCCGAGCAGCGCGCCAAATGGGCGCTGGCGGCGTTCGATCAAAGCCGCGACGGACGCTGGACTGCACAAGAGATCGAAGCAAACATGCGGCTTCTCCAGCAACAGAGCGAACAGTTGAAGGCGGAGATCGAGAAGATGGGACCGCTCTTCGAGGCTGAAGTCCAGCGGCGTACGCAGGCGGCAGAGCAGGAAATTGCCGCGCTCAAGAAGGCGTCGGCGGTACGGCTCAAGCAGATCGCTGAGGAAACGCAGGTGGCATACCAGGCGCTGCAACAGAAGCTGGCGACTATGCCCGAAGCAAAGGATGATGGTCGCGAGATCGCCGACCGCAAGAGTCCCAAACAGCTCCTCGAAGAGGAATTCTGGCAAAAATACATGGGTAGAAACGCAACCGAAGAGCTCGGCACGGCGGCCAGTATCAAGGCTGTCGAGGCGAAGAACGCACTGGAGTTGCAGGGACTGGCGAATGCCTACGAGCGTGAAGTCTCAGAGCGCCTGACGCGCATCGCGGAACTGCAGACGCACCGCGACACGTGGGAAACGTACTCGCTGCCCGTTGTCAAGAACGATTGTGCGCGGCTCAAGGAGCTGGCGACGAAGGAAAAGCTCCAGCGCTGTGCCCCGACTGTGATC
>CAZPTF010000424.1:0-3542 GCA_964589015.1 uncultured Anaerolineae bacterium | reverse complement strand
CTGTTCCCCCGGTCTGGCCATCCACGTGAACGGACGGCCAGACACACCCAAAGCGTGCACCTGGATTGGCCCAGTCTTGGCACGCAGACGTGCTCCAGTGAATGTGTCACCTCAAAGGCGCTGCGATGGTCACCGAGATTCCTGGCGACATCCCGCGCGTGGTCTTTTGTATTCTTCGTCCGTTTGTGGTAAATTTAGCAGACATCACAAACAATCATAGCGAGGTGATATGCTATCATGAGCCAGTTTCAATCTTCCCTGGAAGGCAAGGTCGGTATTCTGACGGGTGGAACCAGCGGCTTCGGTTACGAGATCGTCGACGCAGTGCTCGCCCGCGGGGCAAACATGGCGGTCTTCTCCGTCGATACATTGACCGACGAACAGATGGCCGCTGTACGCGCGCGGGGCAAGGGCAAGGTCAGCTACTGGACCCGCGACATCATGGCGGACGGAGCATCGGAGGATATCGTCAACCTGACGATGGAGCAGTACGGACGGGTCGACTTCGTGATCGCCAATGCCGGGTTCGCCATCCGCTTCGAGCAGCCATTACTCGATCTCCCGGAAACCGAGCTACGCAAAGCGATGCGCACGCAGTTCGAGGTCTTCCCGATTTGTTTCGCCACGCTCGCGCTCGCTGCCGCGCGGGTCATGGCCCCGCGCTACGCGCACATCGCGCCGGATGAATGGGGACACCGGCCCGATTCCGGTGCAATCATCGTCACGCTTTCAGAAGCGGCACTGAACCCACTGCGCGATGACTTGCTGGCCTATTCCGCAGCCAAATGGGCAAATTGGGCCGTCATGCGCAGTCTCGCAGCGACGTTAGGCCCCAAGAACATCCGTGTGAACGGCATTGCGCCCGGTTTCGCCAACACGGCCGGCCCCAGAAAGTTCTACGACCGGTTCCCCAACATCAAGGCCGACATCGAGGAACGCTGCCATTTGAAACCCTCGTTCATTCATCCGGGGGCCGTCGTGCCGGCCGTGCTGTACCTGCTCACCGACAACTACGTCACCGGTGAGGCCATTGCCCTGGACGGTGGCTACAACATCAACATGTGCAACTACTTCCAATAGCAAGCACGCACCGGTCGCACTCCAAATCGATACACTGCCCGGGTTTCCTCGCGCTGTGCCACGCGCGTGGGGGAACCCGTCTTGCCCCTTGAGCACGCCGGCCCCCACGACTACGATTGGCCCGGATGTGCGCCTGCGGACGGGAGATCGAGCACGAAAGTCGTGCCTTTGCCGGGTTCGCTCTCTACGCCGATCTCACCGCCATGCGATTGGACCAACTGCCTGGCAATCGCCAACCCCAGCCCGCTCCCGCCTCCGCCGGTATGGGTCCGCGCACGATCCCCGCGCCAGAAACGCTGGAAAACGTAAGGCAAATCCGCTTTCGGGATGCCCTCTCCCGTATCTCGCACAGCGATCCGCACACCGTCTTCGCTTGGACAGGCGCTCAACGAGATCGTTCCGCCCGACGGCGTGTGGCGCAACGCATTCCCCAGCAGATTGCTCAGCACCTGATCGAGACGCATCGCGTCCCCGCGAATCACCATCCTGTCCGGCGACCCTTCCGTACGCACCTCCAGGCTGATCCCGGCCAGCTCGGCTTGGCCGCTGAAGCTCGTGCCGGCATCCGCAAGGAGCTCCGCGACATCCACATCCGCATGCTCCATCGGCAACTGGCCGGCTTCCGCCAGAGAGAGAGTGCGCAAGTCTTCGACGAGACGCGCCAACGCGCGTGTCTCGCTCAACGTCGCCATGATGTGCTCCTCGGTCGGCGCATAGATGCCGTCCAGGATCCCTTCGAGATTGCCCTGGATGATATGCAACGGGGTACGCAGCTCGTGGGCCACATCGGCGGTCAGGTTGCGGCGCTGCTGGTCCGCACGCTGGATCTCCTCGGTCATCCGGTTGAACGAGCGCACCAGACGGACGAACTGCTCCGGAGAGCGCTCGGGCACCGGCACGCGCACGCTCAGATCCCCATCCGCGACCAGATCCGCCGCCTGCATGACGTCGGCCAGTGGCGCAGCGACACGCTGAAAAGCCACATAGCCGATCACACCGCCACCAACCAGGAATCCAACGGCCAGCAGGAAGCCCACGAACCAGGCCACACCGGCCAATTGTCCCGCCGTGCGCAGGATTTGGCTGGCAATCCATACGGTGGCCACCGTGCCACCCACCAGCAGAAAGCCCAGAAAACCGAAGACAACCACCAACCGGACAAACAACAGCCCCCGAGTTCGCCGCGTCCGTTTCGCCCAGAAGGCAAAGTGGGCCTCTCCATCCTCGTGGACTTCGGGCCACTGGCCGAACGCCGCCTGGTGCCGCGAGCGATACATCCGCGCCGCAGCATGGTGTTTGTTCGCATGCTCCCGCCATTCGCCCGCTTTGGAGCGAAAATCGCTGCTGAACTTGCGCCATTCGTCCTTCGCCCGGTCGAAGAGCTGCGAGATCTCCTTACCGTGCTCGTGGCGCACCTGCTCCGTCAGCTCCTCTATGTCGCGCTTGATCTGGTCGAACAGCGATTTGTCATGTTCGGGGGATGGTTTGCGCACGACGCTCACACCTCATCCGTGAATCGATATCCGATCCCATACACGGTCAGCACGTAACGGGGATCGAGTGGATCTACTTCCAGCTTGCGCCGCAGGTTCTTGATGTGGGCATCGATGCTGCGATCGTAACCGTCATACGCGACGCCATGCAAACGGTCCAGCAGCTGCGCCCGCGAAAAGGTCTGTCCGGGATGCTGCGCGAGCAATGCCAGCAGGGTAAACTCCATGCGCGTGAGATGGATTTCCGCGCCGCCACGCGTCAGCCGGTGCCCCTCCAGGTCGATCTCCAGATCGCCGGCGCGGATCAACCCGGACTGGTATCCGTCACCTTGAACGCGGCGCAACACCGCGCGCACGCGCGCCACCAGCTCGCGTGGGGAAAACGGTTTACTGATATAGTCGTCCGCACCCAGCTCGAGCCCGATCAGCCGGTCGGCTTCCTCCACCCGTGCGGTCAGCATGATGATCGGCACGCTGGAGGTACGCCGCAGTGCCCGGCACACATCGAGGCCATCCATCGCCGGCAGGTTGAGATCGAGAACGATCAGGTCGGGGCGTTCCTGCCGCGCCACAGCCAACGCAGTCACCCCATCCGTGGCGGAGACGACGCGGAAGCCGCTCTGCTCCAGATAATCGCGCGCCAGTTTCACAATCTTCGGCTCGTCATCCACAACCAGAATCGTCTCGTTCATCGCACAGCATCCTCAGCGTCATCCAACGTCAGCTCCCAACAGCGCTTCCGCTGGTCTGGCAATTCTTCGCAAAGAGCAAAACCCGCTTGCTCTGGCGGCAGAGACCGAAACAGCCGGTCTCCTCGATACTGGAAATCCCTGTCGCCTCGTCCATGTGCTCGATCGTGCACGCCATGACTCCGCTATCCCGCAGCACGCGGTGCAGCTCGCGCAGCACACCTTCCGGATCACCGAGCATGTGGAATACATCCAGCAGCAGGACCACATCGACACTCTC
>CAZPTF010000423.1:0-3549 GCA_964589015.1 uncultured Anaerolineae bacterium | reverse complement strand
CCTGCAGCCCTTCCGGCTGAAGCCTCCACTCCGCCACTAAGTCCGGAGTGACCAAATCCGCCGCGGGGCTGAAGCCCCGCGCTAAGGATACAAAGTCCTGCGGACTGGGACAGTCTGCTCCAGTGGGCATGCTCTCCAGCGCATTGGTCGTGTCAAAGACGCTACACTTGTCGCCAAAAATCCTGGCTGCACTCAGTCGCAGGGGGGCGTTTGGCGTAGCATGAGGTCAGTGGTATAATCAGTGTATGCCGTTGACACACACCGCTTCCACGGAGCGGCGGCGCAGAGACTCGAAGCATCGCAAGAACACCACCGTTTCAGGGTCAGCGTCTCCCCAGAATTGGAGATCTCGAAATGAGCGGACCCGGGGTCAGGTTCTCAGGCAGCAATACGCGACCGTCATGCCATGCGTGGTTGTTTGTCTTGCTTTGTTCCGCACTCGTGCTGACGGGTAGTCCCTCTGTGGCTGCGGCACCTCCCGCTCTGCCCGCGAGTGCGACCGGCGAATGGGAGATCGAGCTCGTGTCGGCGACGACCGAAGAGGTCGTGCTCGACATCCGCATCGTCGATTTCACGCGCAGCGAAATTGCGGCCGGCGGCACGCTTTACCAGCGGGTCGGATTGGCGCGCACGGGCACGACGCAAGAGATCGGGAAACCCGAGCTGCCAGTTATCGGCCGGTTCGTCGCTATTCCGCCTGGGGCTTCCGTCAGTGTGGAGGTCATTGCCGCAAAACCAACCGTGTATGCGGATTACCTGGTGTACCCCGTCCAGAAGCCACCCACCGATCAGGTTGAGAGCGAGAACCCACCATTTGTCATCGACACCTCCTTCTATGCGCGCGACACGAGGTATCCGGCGGAGCAGGCCATCGTCGACGCCCCGCAGACGATGCGCGACCTCACCGTCGTCACGCTCAACGTACACCCGCTGCAATACAACCCGGCACGCCGCGAGCTGCTCCTGACGAGCGAGATGCGCGTCCGGCTGCACTTCAGCGGCGGAGGTGCGTCCCTGTTGCGTGATGGCGGGGCCCGCGCCGATGATGCCTTCGCGGACCTGTGCGCTGCGTTTGTGGTGAACTGTGCGGCAATCGAGCCGCTACCGGCACGAACAGCGGGAGAGCCAGACACGACCGGTGCCGAATACTTGATCGTCAGCGCGCCGGATTATGTCACGGCGGCCAACACGCTGGCCGCGTGGAAGAACGAACGCGGCATTCGGACCGTAGTCCGGACGACCGCTGACAGCGGTACGACCGCCGCTGCGCTCAAGAGCTACATCCAGACGGCGTACGATACCTGGAATCCGAAGCCAGCATACCTGTTGCTGCTCGGCGACGTCGAATCGATCCCGGTGCACTACGTCACCGAACACCCGGCTGCGGGTGTCGACTATCCCAGCGGACACAAGAACGGTACCGACCTGTACTACGCGACGATGGGCGGCAGCTCCGACCTGCTGCCGGACATCCACCTGGGGCGCATTTCGGCGGATTCACTGGCCGAGGCGGACCATATCGTCGCCAAGATCATTGCGTACGAGACCAATCCGCCGGCCGACAGCGGTTTCTACAACCGGGCGATGGTCGCAGCCTATTTCCAGGACGGCAACAACGACGGTACTGAGGACCGCTTGTTCGTCCGCACATCGGAGGACATTCGCGATTATCTGCTGGCCCAGGGTTACACCGTACAGCGCATCTATCACACTCCGCCGAGTGTGACCCCCATCAGATACAATGATGGAACCGCTCTCCCCGGCGAGCTGCTGAAACCAGGCTTTGCCTGGGACGGGAGCTCGGCAGACGTCATCGCTGCCTTCAATGAGGGCGCGTTTCTCGTCACGCATCGCGACCACGGCAGCCCGAGCGGGTGGGGAGACCCCAGCTTCTACACCAGCCACATCGATTCGCTCAGCAACGGGACGGAGACGCCGGTCGTGTTCTCCATCAATTGCGAGTCGGGCTACTTCGACACCGAAACCGACGGGTACAGCTACGGCGCGAACCCCTGTTTCGCCGAGAAACTGCTGCGCTACGGCAGCGGGAGCGAGGGCGGTGCCGCAGGCGTCTTTGCCGCGACGCGCATCAGCTATTCGTGGCACAACGACAGGCTGATGAACGGGTTCGTCGATGGACTCTGGCCCGATTACCTGTCCTACAGCGGTGCCGAATCGCAGCGCATGGGTGATGTTTTGACGCACGGCAAATATTACTACTACAGCCAATATAGCACCAGCACTTACAGAACTACGACGCTGGAAATCTTCCACTACCTCGGCGACCCGACGATGGCGCTGTGGACGGCTGAGCCGGTGGCATTGAGCGTATCTCACGAAGCCACGGTCGATGCGTGGAAAGCCGCAGTACCAGTGTACGTGGCGCAGCCCGGCGCGACGATTGCGGTATCGCAGGATGGCGCCTGGTTCGGCACAGCGACGTCGACCGGCGGGTGGCAACACGTCTCATTGCAGGCTATTCTGAAAGTGGGCATTGCGCACATCACCGTGACCGGCGACAACTACACACCGTATCGCGGGACGATCGAAGTCGTTTATGGCGAGCCGAGTTGCGTGGTGCAACTCCCCGCGGTTTTCAAAGGGGTCCAATGGCCAGTGTTGCTTCGCTACGACGACTTCTCGAACCCCACCAGCGGCTGGCACGTCGGGACATACCCGGCGTGTGAATTCGCATACCTCGACGGGCAATACCGCATGCTGGTCAAACAGGAAGGAACGTATATGTTCCCCAGTATCGCGCCGCTCGCGACGGACTTCTCTCTCGAGGCGGATGGACGCTATGCGAGCAGTGCGACAGGAGCGTACGGCCTGCTTTTCGGTGGCAACGACGCGATGACCCAATGGTACGTGTTTCGCATCGGTGAGTCGGATTACAATATCATCCGCTTTGATAACGGGGTTTGGACCAATCTGCAGCCGTGGACGGATTCGCCGTACATCAACACCGGCAGCGCTTGGAATCACCTCAGGGTAGTACGCGATGGAGCACGCATTGATGCGTACATCAACGGGTATCTCGTCAAGACGATATACGACAGCACCTATACCGGGGTGAGACGGCTGGGATTGTTCGCCCGTGGCTGGGCAGGTGGCGATGTTAACGTAGACACCCGCTTCGACAATTTCAGGGTCATGACCTTGGGAACAACTGGGACGAGCGCTGGCGATGTGCCGGACGAAGCACAGCCGTTGCGCAGTGTACCGTTCGAGATCGGAGATGAGGGCGATGCCAGTTCGCACACGCGTTGAGAACAAGGTTCTGCCTCGCGAGTAATCAGGTGTATAATATGGGGAGATGCCCCCCACTTGTGGCAGAAACAGAGTACGTTCGCACACACCGCCGGTGGGACACGGCAGATGTCATGTTACCACACCCATCCACATTCTCTACGCAGAACTGGAGACAATAGATGATTCTCCCCAAGACATTCAAGGGCTATTCGCTGGCGACGGTCTCTTATTTGACGCAGGCGATCGGCGCAATCTGCTCCAAAGCATTGATCGATGCATCGTCGATGGAGGCAACCG
>CAZPTF010000422.1:0-3552 GCA_964589015.1 uncultured Anaerolineae bacterium | reverse complement strand
ATGACTTCCAGCCCTTGTTCCAACGAGTGCAGGGGTGCCCAGCTAATCGGCTCCAGATAGAAGTCGACATCGTACTGCGCCCCGATGTCACCGATCGCTTTGAGATTCTTGGCGGTCAGGGCACGCATTTCCGGCCAGGGATAGCCGGCAAGGCCCTTGTATCCGGTGTCTTGGTGCGGCCCGGTGAGGAGCTGAATATTGGGGCAATCCAACTCCTGCGCCAGTTGGCACTTCTTCTCGGTTTCTGCCATGAGCGCAGCATACTCCGCTGGCTCCTGACGCTCGATGTCGGGAACATAGCCCATCGCTACAACCGGAAAACCGTCCAGATGGTCCAACAGCATCTCGACGGTAAGCCCACGTTTCAGGTAGCGCTCGATGTGAACGTGAGCGATCTCAACCGCGTCGTACCCCGTCTCGCGGGTGACGTCGATATGGGTCAACAGGTTACAGTTGGTAATGGTTTCGCCATGAAGTGCAATAATCATGTCGTCCTCCTCTGACGCGATTACATGCTGGGATCGATGACGATCTTCAGCGCTTCGCCGGCACGCATCATGCGGTGCGCTTCGAAAATCTGATCGAGCGGCATCACGTTCGAGATGACATCGTCCATCGGGAGCATGCCGAGCTCCATCTGGCGGATGACCGGCGAGAACGTGAACTTCGTGTTGAACGCACCGAGAACCTGCAGCTCCTTACGCATCACCAGCGCCTGGTGGACCACGGGGCGCGCCAGCTCGTCGTGGCCGAACAGCACGACCCGTCCGTTGATACGGGCCAGGTCGATGCATTCGTTGAGCAATGGACCGACCGCCTCGACGACAATTTCCGCGCCCTTACCGTTGGTCAGGTCCGCCACGATCTGGTTCAGGTCCTCTTCCTTCGGATTGACGGTCACGTCCGCGCCGACGCGCTTGGCCACGCTGCGGCGGAACTCCGCCACCTCGGACGAAATGACGCGGCAACCGCTGGTCTTAAGCATAGAGGTAATGAGCAGCCCGACCGGCCCGGCGCCCAGGACTACGGCCGTCTCGCCCATCTCGGGCTTGGCCTTGCGCACGGCGTTGAAAGCGCACGCGACGATTTCGGTCACCGCGATGTGGTGCCAGGGCACGTGCGGAGCGACCGGATAGGCCTTGTAGTCGGGAATGACGATGTACTTCGCTGAAGCGCCATCGAAGAAGATGCCCGGCGTGTTCGAGAAACCCGGCACCGGCGCGCTCAGAATGGTCGTGCAGGCGTTGGGCACGCCGCGACGGCATTCATCGCAGTGACCGCAGGCTGCGTTCTGATCCACCGTGATGTGATCACCCGGTTTGCAGTTCGTCACTGCTGAGCCGACCTCGACGACCTCACCGCAGAACTCGTGCCCGATGATCACGTTCTTGCTGGCAGGATGGCGCGGCGGGACTTCCAGAATATGCAGGTCCGTGCCACATACCCCCACACCCTTCACGGCAAGTTTTATGTCATGTGAATCTTTGATCTCGGGAACCGGCCTCTCTTCGAGTACCAAAACCCCATCACCCTTGAATACGGCAGCCATCATTGTCTCGCTCATTTCGACCCTCTCTTCCCTGGTTGAAGAATTGTATGTTGTCATATAGATATCGCGCTAGATCACACAGCGACTTGATCTCAGGCAGAAGTGCAACGTACCAGTCGCGGACAAGCGCGGTTTGGCACAGGTTGACTGCTATAAGGATAGATGAAATTCCGTTTCTTGGCAAATTCCGATACGCCTGTTCACCAAGTCATGGCGGGAAAGGGTTCACGCCACGCCCGCCGTACTGGTGTTGGTGTAACGTGCGGGTGCGGATGAAGCGACAGCACCCGCGCAGAACGAGCACAGCGGTCGTGGCCACGGCGGAGACGGCAAACCGGCTGGAGCGCACCTCGCGACGCGCCACGTCAGAGTCGAGGCTCCAGCCGGAGGGGCTGCGTGGCTGGCGCAGCGGGCACGTCCGCACGAGACTATCACGTAGGACCAGCTCGAAAGCGGGTCACGGCTCGATGATGATCTTGCCGCTGCCCGAAGCGTTCTTGCCCAGCTCGAACGCCTCGTGAATCTTGGACAGCGGGAAGCGGTGCGTCACGACCTGAGTCAGGTCCACCAACCGGCGGCCCATGAACTCCAACGTCTTCGGGAAGAAGAACGGGCTATCGCATGAGCCGTAGATCGTCGTCGCCTTCCAGATGGTCATCCCGATCTCGACCGGGACCTTCCGCCCCACGCTCTGCCCGATGAGGGCGATACGAGCATTCTTGGCGACGACATCAATGCTATCAGCCAGTGCTGCGTCGGAACCGGAGCATTCGAGGACCAGGCTCGCGCCCCGACCATTGGTCGCATCCAGGATGTGCTGCTTGTAGCCTTCGACCGGTTCCAGCACCAGATCGGCGCCTAGTTCTTTGGCCATGTTGCGCCGGTAGGGGAGCGGTTCGACGACGATCACCAGAGCTCCGGATGCCTGGCATTCCAGCATCGCCAGCAATCCGATGGGGCCGGCGCCGAAGACTACGACCTTATCATGCGGCGCGACGCTGCCACCGCCGCCCCAAATGCCGTGATACGCCACCGATGCCGGCTCGATCAGCGACGCTTCCTCGAAGCTGACAGAGCGCGGCACGACGTGCAGCCGGGATTCCTTCGTGCACACGTACTCAGCGAACCCGCCGGGCGTGTCCCAGGTGAAGCCGTAGTATTCCGGCCCCGCGCACATCACCCCGGCCATACCGTCCTTGCAGTTCGGGCACACGCCACAGGGAATGAACGGCTCACCGACGACCGTATCCCCGACCTTGATCGCCTTGATCTCCTTGCCGACCTCCAACACCTCCCCGGCCCACTCATGGCCCGGAATGAACGGGAATGTCCCTTCGTTGTTCTTCCCCTCCCACATGTGTACGTCCGTGCCGCACACGCCTGAGGCCTTGACCCGGATCAGCACTTCGTTCGCCCTGGGTTTCGGATCCGGCAGATCCTCCAATCTCAGGTCATCGACACCACGCAACACTGCTGCTTTCATCTTCGATTACCCCCTCACAGAATATGATATCCCGACGTCTGGCAATGGGTCACCCACAACTTCGAACTTGTCCTCAGCGGTGCTGAGGGATGTTCACGACAACACAAGCCCTGTACGCAGAGCCTCCCAACCGGTTCCCTTTACTGCTCGCGTGTTGCTTTGGCGATCACCCGTTTGACGGCCGTGACGATGTGCGGCACGTCCATCTCGTACTTCTGGATCAGCCAGTCGAACTCGCCGGCATCACCGAACTGGTCTTTCACGCCAACGCGTTTGAGAGGCACCGGGTATTCCTCGCTGAGCAGCTCGGCGACCGCGCTGCCCAGCCCGCCGATGATGCTATGGTCCTCCACCGTCACGATGGCGCCAGTCTCGCGGGCACAGCATAGAATCGTGTCCTCGTCGAGTGGTTTGATCGTGCGCACGTTCACCACACGCGTCGCGATGCCCTGCGTCGCCAGCTCGTCGTGCGCGGCGCGCGCCAACGGGACCATGATCCCGCTCGCGACGATCGTCGCAG
>CAZPTF010000421.1:0-3561 GCA_964589015.1 uncultured Anaerolineae bacterium | reverse complement strand
ACTCGATCCAACCCGCGTTGGAGGGCAATTCGATTGGACCGATGAGCACCCGGTCGCCCACCTGCCCGTTCTCCGCCAGGTGCGTGACACAGATGTGGTACTGTCCGGGGGGTGTTCCGGGCACCATATCAAGCACACGATGATCGGGGACGAAATCGAACTCGTCGTTTTTCGTTTCATCGTCCCACTGAAATGCGCCCGAACACGTACCCACTACGTGATTCGAGCTATCGATGAGCTCGAAACGCAGCTGCGCCATCCCGGACGGCGTTAGCGGTCGCCAGAAAACGGTGAATTCGAGCCGGTGAATGTTGGCGACCGCATCCCCGACTTCATAGTTGTAACCGAGCAGAATCAGCTCTTCTGTAAAGTGGTAATCATCCGGGATATCTGCCGTGGATTCCAGGTAGACGCGATGGCTCGAGCTGTCCAGATGTGCCAGGCTGTAGTGTCTGCGTACCCAATGGTCGTAAACCGTGTTCTCGAAACGTTCTTTCCAGATGACGACTGCGGCCGGGTGACGGCGCTCGGTTAACTCGATCATTTCTTCAGGAGAAAGGTCTCCCACACGCAGGCGCTTCCACGAGACTTCGGTGAGCATCGGGACGATCTTTCGCTCGGCCAACAGAGGCAGCAATGGCTCATCGCTGACTACCAGATCTCCCGGTTGCGTAGTCCTTTGCAGGAACTGTATGGCTGACAACTCACTCTCATCCGGTGTGTGGAACTTCATCCACTCCAACCGGTTGCTGTTCAAAGACACAACGAGCGAAAGGGCGAATATTGGCAGGATAGCGATTTCTACGATCTGTGTCCGGGTCAGATGACGAACGCCGGACATCCTGATGGCCAGCAGGTGTCTGGCAATCGCACTGATCTCGACCGCAGCCAGAATCGCCAACGGGAAAAAGACCGCCGTCACGTGGTGATCGTACAGCGGGGAATGATTGAGCAGGAAGGCAACCAAGGCCAGACTGCCACCGATCAACAACATACTGCGCAAGGGCCTAATGCGGTAGAGCCTGGCAGCCCCGATGGCGGCGAGGATAACCAGTGGAAGTTGATCCCGCATGATTTTCAGCATCTCCCACAAGTTGTCGACGATCCAGAGTCCGTGCTGTGTCCTGCCCTCCAATTGAAACTGGATCGTGTTTTCTATGGCCGCTTGGGGATTCATCGCGAGCAGATAGACGGCGATGGGGAGAACAATGGATAGCAGCGCGACCAGGCTATCTATCGCAATCTCACGCAGCCAGAGGTTGTCGCCCAGGTCGCGACGGCGATGTCCCCGCCAAAAATGCCGCAACAACACGGCCATAATCGGCATCGGGATAGCGAACATAACGAGCAGTTTGGTCAACAAGCCACCTGCGGTCATCACCCCTGCCAACACCAGCCATGTCCGGCTACCCGTCCGAAAATAGCGGATCTCAGCGAGAATGGCCCCGGCAACCAGGCACATCGCCGGGACCGTCGAGAATGCACGCAGGGAGTAACTGAAGATCTCGGAAGGGATGAACAGGATCGCTGACGCAAGAATGGCAGCAGGCCACCCATCCATCTCTTTGGCAATCAACCCCACGCAAATGAACCCGATGACACAATACACGACGATGGCTGCGCGGGCCACAGAGATCGAACGGCCGAAGACCGACAGGAAAAAGGCCAGCAGATGAATCAGCAACGGTGGAGAACTGCACATGGTCTCCTCGTAGAGACGATATCCCTTACTGACCATCCACCCGGCGGAGATATAGGCACCTTCATCGTGGGTCCAGTTGAAATCTCCCAAAGCCAGCAGACGGCTCGCAAGGAACGCCAACGTCAATGCCGAGAAAGACAACGGACCCCAGTGTCGCCGGATAACGGCAAGCACTGACGACGAATAGCCACACGCCGCTGCCGGCTTCTGCGATGGAAAGTCAGCAAGTCGACAAGAGGCCGTCTTGGATCCAGACCAATTGCATTTTTGAGCCGCTATGCTCATGATTTCCGTGCTCCCAATCAGCGGAGATTGCCCAGGTTACTGCGTCACACCGGTGAGCAACAACCGGCGCTTGCTTTGTGTCCCACGATTCTGTGGGATGTGTCCGCAGGACAACACGTTCTTGCGCCGTGGGATCGCCCGCGGCGCAAGAACGGTTTTGTGTGCTTTTGCCAAACGAACTACTACAACTCCAGCGGATCGAACGTCTCAATCCTGGAGAACCGCTCCCAATATTCCACCCACGATGCTGACAACGAGGCTGGCCAGGAAAGCGTGCCAGACACCGTCGATCTTCAGCGATGGCATGATCCACGCTGTCAACAGGAACAGCAGCAGGTTGATAACCAGTGTAAAGAGGCCAAGTGTGAGTATGATGAGCGGCAGCGAGAGCAACTTCAAAATCGGCCGCAGAATGGCGCTCAGTAAGCCAAATACCGCTGCGACCAGCAACAACTGCCAGAACCCTCCTTCGATACTTACCCCGGGCACGATCTGTACAGCGACGGCTACGGATATCGCGAGTATGATCCAACTAATCAGCAATGAACCCATCTTATTCCCCTCCCAAGGAACCACATGTCGCACAACTCCGATTACACAGCGTTGAAAGCTGCCCGTCCCGCTCAGTCTTCAACTTCAGGCACACCCCCGTGCCACAACAGCATGGTAGATCAGTCGCCCGTTAGGCTGCATTCTTTGGCCCAGGCATTCGTGACTTGAGAGATCACATCTTCCGTGAGCTCGAGGTGCAGCATTTTGCCCGGGAAGCCGGATAGCGTCTTCATCACGTCATCGAGCCACTCGCGCCGGACCACAGCAACGATCACGGCACTGCCCGGGCACAGGTGCCGGTCCAACTCTTCCAGAAACTCTTCGGGAAATCCCATGTCGATCCGGCGGGCGGCGATTCCACCGGTCGCAGCTCCCGCAGCTGCTCCCATCACGACACCGACCGGCCCACCGAGCAGTCCGATCAGACCGCCAGTGAGCGCGCCGAACAGCGCGCCCTTCGTCGTCCCGACATCATCGATCTCGGAGATCCTGGCCTTACCATCCTTGTCCTTGAGAATCTTTGCAGCGTTTTGCACCGCATCGACACCACCGGACGCCAGTTTCTTGAGCGTGCCAGCCACTTCATCGGCAACCGCATCATTTTCGGCCAGAAACGCGACCAGCCCGATATCGAGGTCTCTGCCCATCACCGGAACGGCCAGTAATGCAGCGATCGTCTCTCTATCTGCTTTCAGATAGACCGAGCTGACGGCCATCGTTCGGATCAGTGATACCGGCACCACTACGTCTCGCTGGCCCCAGGGGTGACCAGAGCGCATGATGATGTGGCTGATGTCTCCGCTCGTGGGATCGACGAGCAGGTCATCCACGCGACCGACTTTGCCATCAGTGGCTTCCACGATTGCGCCCTGCCGCACGGCTTCCATCCCAACCGGCACGTGATCTTCTTCCACCGCCAACGTCTGTATCTGCGGCACGTACACGGGTTCCGTATAACCGCTGCCGACATACGTGGGGATCTCGACCTGGCGGTATTCCTGTGTTGTCAGTGGCGACATCGT
>CAZPTF010000420.1:0-3564 GCA_964589015.1 uncultured Anaerolineae bacterium | reverse complement strand
CGCGCCTTCCCAGGCACAACCAGCGGCCAACCCGCAATCCAAGAAAGCGTCGCCCACCCCAAGCACGTCAGCAGCGCCAGCGCAGCCGGCCGCGACCAGTAGTGAGCACGCCGCGAACAGCGCGGGACCCGCCGAGATCGAATACGATACGGCCATCGCGGATGACCAGTTGATCAGAGAGGCAGTCGAGAAATTCGGAGCCAGGGTCAGCCACATTCAAATTCTCGACGAACCAGAAGACGAGGAGTAAGGAGGTATACAACATGGCAAAAGGTAAGGGAAGAGGAGCCGGAGGCTTCAGAATGCCAGGCGGTGGAGGTGGCATAGGTGGAGGTATGGGCGGTGGTATGGGCGGCATGATGCAACAGATCCAGAAACTGCAGGAAGACATGGTCAAGACTCAGGAAGCGCTCGAGCAAGAGATGCTGAGTGTGACTGCCGGTGGTGGAGCTATCAAAGTGGTCATCACTGGCCAGCAGCACATCGAGTCGATTGAAATCAGCCCTGAAGCCATCGATCTCGATGATATCGAAATGCTTCAGGATATGATCGTCGCCGTGGTCAATGAAGCAATCGAGAAATCGCGCGCGATGGCTGCAGACCGCATGAGCAGCCTGACCGGCGGGCTGAATATCCCTGGTCTGGGTGGCTTGGGCCTGTGAACAGGGCCGCTGTGTTTCACCTGAATGCAACTGTAGATAGAGAGGATGCCAGCAAATGGCTCTTGTCGCCGAACCGATCCTGCGTCTGGTAGAGGAATTCTCGCGATTGCCTGGTATCGGGCCGAAAACAGCATCCCGGCTGACCTATTACCTGTTGCGCGCTCCCGACGAACAGGCAACCTCTCTCGCAGACGCCATTCGTCAGCTCAAGGAGCAACTGGTTTATTGCGATATCTGTATGAATATTGCAGAGGAGAGCCCCTGCGCGATCTGCGCCAACCTGCAGCGTGACCACGCTCTGATTTGCGTCGTCGAAGAACCGCTCGACGTCCTGGCAATTGAGCGCACCGGCCAGTACCACGGTGTCTATCACGTGTTGCACGGCGCGATCTCGCCGGTCGAGGGTATCGGCCCCGACGATCTGCGCATCCGCGAACTGTTGGGGCGTATCACGAACGGGGCGGCAAAAGAAATCATTCTGGCGACCAATCCCAGCATGGAAGGCGAAGCGACCGCCATGTACCTGGTGCGTGTGATTGGCAACAGCGGGCCGAAGATCACGCGGCTTGCGACAGGTCTGCCCATTGGAGGAGATCTGGAGTACGCCGACGAAGTAACTCTCGGCAAGGCGCTGGAGGGCCGGCGCGAAATATGACGCATTGGAGTACGCACCGATCATGGCGGACTTAGAGAATCCAATACCTCTGCGTCATAACGAAATGGCTCCAGTCAGAAGAATCCTGCGCATCGCGGCCATTGTCGTACCCTTGCTGATCGTCTTGGCCGGCGTTGTCTCCCCTCCCTGGTCCGTGTTGGACAAAGCACACCTGGTCGGTTATGGCATTTGCCATCAAATCCCAGAGCGCACCTTTTTTATCAACGACAGGCCGATGCCCCTATGTGCACGGTGCTCAGGTACCTACCTGGGTGCTGTCTTGGGTTTCGCCGGGCTGCTGATCCTGGGCCGCCGCCGCGCTGGAGAGATGCCTTCGCGGGGAGCGCTTCTCCTGTTGGGTTCGTTCATCGTGCTCATGGGCATCGATGGTATCAATTCATATCTATCGTTTTTTCCCAATGCTCCTCAGCTCTACGAACCCCGCAACATCTACCGCCTGACCAGCGGATTGCTGAATGGTTTGGCACTAAGCCTGATCGTCTACCCTATCTTCAATCTCACGCTTTGGTGCGAAGTAGAGCCGCGCCGTTCCATCGCACATGTCTATGAAGTAGCCTATTTCCTGCCGGCGGTCGCTGTCATGGCATGGCTGGTGCAGTCGGAAAACTGGCTCCTGCTGTATCCACTGGCCATTCTCTCGACCGGTGGTGTCTTGATTCTGTTGACGATGGTCAATTCCATGATTGTGCTCATCATGGTCCGGCGGGAATCGTTGGCCACGAACTGGCAACAGGCCGTCATTCCCATTCTGTGGGGGCTGGCGGTGAGCCTGCTGGAATTGGGCGGCATGATTGCCTTCCGCGCGATGATGACCGAACGGATGGGATTGCCATTCTGAACGGGTTCGCAGGAACATTTGTGAAAAATTTGTCAGCAACACTTGACAAATGTCTTGTGTAATGCTACAATTCGCCGGATTAAGTGAAAAAGCTTTCAAATAACTCAATTCAGGCGGTCCTATGCCAGGAGCAGTGTTGAGTGGCATCGTACTTGGCAAGAATGTCTGCATGGAGTCGTTTCCCTCGCCAGACCCTTCGCAGCCTGGTCTCGCAGCAGAGGTCTCCTTGAACGACATGTGATGTCCCTTCTTTGCTCCGCAGAATCTGCAGAGATTCTCTATTCTGTTCTGAGAGAGTCGTTTGGCATGGCCTGAAGCAGAACGGCTTTAGGAGTATACATGAAACTGCGGGATATCCTGCCTCTCATTGAAGGACAGCTCTTGTCTGATGCTGTGGAGCTGGACACAGAGGTCGATTACGGCGCTGCAGCCGATCTGATGAGCGATGTGCTGGCATTTGCCAAGACCAATGCAGTGCTTCTCACCGGCTTGACCAATTCTCAGGTGATTCGGACAGCAGAGATGG
The DNA here is from genome assembly GCA_964589015.1 of uncultured Anaerolineae bacterium. Taxonomy (GTDB): domain Bacteria; phylum Chloroflexota; class Anaerolineae; order DAOTYC01; family DAOTYC01; genus CAZPTF01. The sequence goes on along the minus strand of CAZPTF010000420.1, from coordinate 862 downwards.
CCGACGCGGCAGCCGTGGTGTTCGTCAGAGGCAAGATGCCGACACAAGACACGCTGAAACTTGCGGAAGAGAAGGGAATTCCGCTCATCATGTGCAGGTACACCATGTTCGAAGCATGCGGCAAGCTCTATGCGGCCGGCTTACGGGGTAGCGACCCACTCCCGTCTAGCAATGGAGACTGGTGAAATCTCGCGAGGCAGATGCGAACCGGATAGATGAGTTCACGAGAGTTCAGGAGCTCGTCTACGAACTGAAAATAGAACAGGTCATGACCACAGATGTGCTTGTCGTCACGCCTGACACACACATGGCTGAGCTCATGGATATCTTCCGGCTGAATCGGATTTCCGGGTGTCCGGTGTTGAAGGCCGGTCAACTCGTCGGGATCGTCAGTCTCGAGGATCTGATCAAGGCGATAGCCAGAGGTGAGATTGAGTCGCTCGTCCAGGACAACATGACTTCCCCGGTGATCACGGTATCGGCACACGAATCGGTTATCGAAGCGGTCAAGCGGTTTTCGCAATTCCGAGTCGGGCGTTTGCCCGTCGTCGATTCGCAGAAACGCTTGATTGGCGTTTTGACCAGTGGAGACATCACACGCGGGCTGTTGAAGGCGATCCAGGTCGACTATCACACTGAGGAAATCAGCAAATACCGTGCCAGTCACATTTTCGAGGACATTACTTCGGACAACACAAGTCTGATTCTCCGCTATAAGGTAAGCGCCAGAGATTTCGATCACGGCGGAGAGGCCTCAAGCAAGATCAAGCGCGCACTTGAACGTCTGGGAGGGCAGCCGCAGGTTGTCCGACGCGTGGCAATCGCCACATACGAAGCTGAAATGAATATCGTCCTTCACACC
>CAZPTF010000419.1:2212-3566 GCA_964589015.1 uncultured Anaerolineae bacterium | reverse complement strand
GCTATTGGATTCAGCCTGCCATTGTGGCGTTCCCGTATTGCGATGCTGCCTGTATCCCACCCACACGTTCAAAAAGGAAGCTGATCTCCGACGGAGTCAGTGCAAAAGGGCAGGCTTTTCTTGAGTAACAGTTGAAGGAGGTGATCTGGAAAACATAAGAGGTAAAATAGCGAGTAGTCCAATTGGTGATCGTCGCTGTGGAGAGATGCGCTTTAGTGTGAAAGGAGAGAGCGATGTATTCTCAGAACAGGTCTCAGTTATTGCTTCTGACGGCCTTGTTGATGCTTTCCCTGGTGGTCGTCAGCTTTCCTGTCAGCGCTGCTGAACCCGCAGTGGAACCAGCGAAAGAAATCGTCTTTATGGACGATCAGTCCGGAGCGAACTTCCAACAGTGGTTCCAGACCATCGCGCTGCCTGCTGCAGAAGAAGTCCTGGGGATCAAGATCAAGTACGTGGTAGGGAAAGATGCGGAAACCTTCGAGCGTATGAAGGCGTGGAAAGAAGGCGAAGGTGACTTCGCGGTGTTATTCCCCAAGTCAACTGGCAAGTTGCTCAGTGAGGGTATTCCTCTGGAAACCCTGACACCGGACAAAGTTCCCAACATGACCAAGATCGATCCGGTATTACAGGTATCAAGTGGTGGAATTCCTATCGACAACAAGGCAGTCGCCTACTGGTACAGTACCTACGCGCTGATCTACAATTCCGCGTTCGTCCCGGAACCACCGAAGTCGTGGCAGGAATTCTATGATCGGCGTGAGGAGTGGAAAGGCAAGATCGGGTTCATTCGACCGGACGCCAAATCCAGCGCATCCTGGCGGCAGCCATACGTATGCTTGAATGCCTTCTACGATTTCTCGCAACCATTCGATCCTGAGGATGTGGCATTCCAGGAAGCATGGGCTAAGCTCAAGGATTTCTACACCTACGCAACGCTTCCGCTGGCTGCCGAACCGGTCAACATGTTCGAGAATTTCAATGCGGACGACACGTGGCTTTCCCTGTACGCGATGGACTTCGCTCTATGGTCCGCGCGCATGGGAACCATGCCTCCGACGACCAAAGCGGTCTTCCTGGAGGAAGGTGTAGACACCGGCGGACAGGAGTACTTCGTAGTCCCGGCGAACATTCCTGAAGCGGATAAGGCGGCTGCCTATGCACTGATCAATTACCTGCTGTCCGATGACCAGCAGGTGAGGTTAGTGAGTACGATGTGGCAGTACAACAGTACGCTGATCAACGACAAGGTTCCCGCCATTGTGTGGGAACAGATCCCAACCGCGGAAGCCGCACATGCCGCGCAGATCCCTCCGGAACGTGTGAATGCTGAGGCGATCGAGTGGATCAAGGAACA
>CAZPTF010000419.1:0-2112 GCA_964589015.1 uncultured Anaerolineae bacterium | reverse complement strand
AACAGCCGCAACATTGTGCTCCTGACGTTCGTACTGGCCATTGGGGCGACCTTCTTCTCCATCGTCTTGAGCGTTCCGCTGTCTTTGATCTTGCGCGATAAGGTCAAAGGACACCGCTTCTTCCGGCTCATCATGATGATCCCGCTGGTCATTCCGGGTCTGATCGGGGCGCTGGGGCTCCTGGTGCTCTTTGGCAACCGCGGCTGGTTCAATCTGTTCATCCGCGATTTCGTCCCTTTTGTGCAGGGACCTGTCAACATCAACTACACGGTGCGCGGGTTGATTCTGTTCTACGTATGGCTGTATTTCCCTTATACTTTTCTGACCACACTGGGGACATTGGAAGGGCTGGACCCGGCGATCGAAGAAGCGGCCCGCGTATCCGGAGCCGACCGTTGGCAGGTGCTCCGGCACATCGTGCTCCCGCTCATCACGCCGGGGATACTGTCCGGCTCGGTGCTTACCTTCATGGCGGCTTTTGGCGCGTTTAGCATCCCGCTCGTGGCCGGCGGAGACCACAGGCCGTTGTCGGTGGAGGTCTACAAGCAGATCGATATGTTCATCCCGGCCCGGTGGTCGCGCGCCAGCGCCACGGCCGTCCTGATGGGGGCGATGCAGGTCATCTTCCTGAGCCTGTACATGCGCTTCTTGAAAAGAGAGACCCGGTCATGAACACACTGAAGGGATTCGCCAGAGGAATCTGGGGCGGCAAGCTTCTTCTCACGTACACGGTACTTCTCAGCCTGACGCTCTTCATCCTGATGCCGTTCATGATCATCTTCCTGAAGTCGGTCGGCAAGGACTGGTTTGGCAAACGGTGGTTCCCGCCGACGCTTACCCTGGAATGGTATGAGTGGGCGATCGAGATCGTGCATTTGCCCGACGTGATGAAGAACACCCTCATCATAGCGGCACTGGCGGTTGGGATGAGTACCGTGATCGGCATCTTCTCGGGTTGGGCATTTGGGCGGCGCCACCTCCCCGGTAAGGAGATACTCATGGCGATCATCTTGTTGCCCCGCATGATTCCGACTATCACGTACGCGCTGGGCATCGCGCGCATCTTTTACGGGCTAGACCTGGTAAACACGCATCTGGGAGTCGCCCTGGCACACGTCGCTGTCTGCGCCCCGTATTCCATCCTCATCCTATCGGCGACTTTCGAGGCGCTCGATGAACGCGTGCTCGAGGCGTCCGCCGTGTGCGGCGCCAATGCAATACGGACGTTCTTCTTTGTCACGCTGCCGCTGATCATGCCGGGCATTCTGTCCTCGATGATCTTTACGTTCAGTACATCCTACAACGAGTTTACCTTGACCCTGATGACCTATGGACCGGATACGATGACCCTACCGACACGTACCTATCTCGCGGTCGGAGAAGGCTACTGGGAAGTGACGAGCGCCATGTCTGTGATTATGGTGATTCCCTCGTTGCTGATTCTACTGTTCATCCAGCGGCAGGTGAAACCGGAAAAGCTGGTGGGAGGATTCAAAGGCGTATGAGTGAATGGATGATCGAGTTGCACGAGGTGACCAAACGTTACGGTGATCTGATAGCCAATGACCGGCTCAGCCTGCATGTCAAGAAGGGTGAACTCATCACGTTGCTGGGTCCGAGTGGATGCGGGAAGACCACCGCCATGCGCTGCATAACCGGGCAGCATCGCCCGGACGAGGGCCGCGTGTTCATCGGTGGAAACGATGTCACGGATGTGCCAACCCACAAACGGGATTTGGGCATGGTCTTTCAGAACTTCGCCCTCTTCCCGCACATGACCGTATACGACAATGTCGATTTTCCCTTGATGATCCGTGGCTTGCCTAAAGAGCAGCGGCGTGCGTTGGTCGCGGATGCGTTGCGCCTGATCCGCATGGAAGGCTTGGAGCAGCGCAGCCCCCGGCAGCTCTCCGGCGGGCAGCAACAACGGGTTGGGCTCGCCCGTGCGCTGGTCTATCGACCCAAGGTGCTTCTCCTCGATGAGCCGCTGTCTAATCTCGACGCCAAACTGCGTGAAGAGATGCGTTTCGAGATCAAAGAGGTGGTTACCAAGCTGGAGATGACTGCGGTGTACGTGACCCACGATCAGGCAGAGGCACTGGCGCTGTCGGA
>CAZPTF010000418.1:0-3567 GCA_964589015.1 uncultured Anaerolineae bacterium | reverse complement strand
ACGGACTTCTGCTGTTGCCGGCGCTGGCCTTCTTCACGGGGTACCTTTATTCGAGAGTGAGTTCTATTACCAGAAACCGCGTCGTTTGGGCCCTCTTTTGTCTGCCTGTACTATTTCAAGCCATCTGGTGGATTCCTAGCTGGCCCTTTTCCGTCGTGTGTCTGGACAGTGACGAAGGCATGACCGTAGTGCAGGAAGTCCAGGGCGCAAGTGCGTACCTGAAGCACAACTACGACGGCGGCGGCATTCTCATTGATGATTCCGAGATGGGCCCGCTGATAACCGCTGCGGGCATACCGATGCGTGAATACATCGGGTACTTCAGTGGGACTCTGTGGGGGGACAGCCTCGCGTCACCCGAGGAGAATGTGCGCTGGGTGGTGATGCGGCCTTTCGTCAGCTATTTCGAAGATACCCCCTTTTCTTGCGGATACGGCTGCGTAGACATGGTTCCACAGCAGCGGACCTTCGAGGCAGACGCAATTGCCCTGTCACTCGCCCACCGCCCCGATTTCAAGAGTAACTATGCATTGGCATACAAGGATCATGGTATCGAAATATACAGGAAGACTCAACGGTGGAGATAAGGATGGAGATAAAAACGTATTCCTTGCAAAACGGCATTCTGGTTCTGCATCCGATCGGCAGACTCGATCTGCTCTCGGCATCGGAGCTCAAACGGCAGTTGACGCAATTCGTGAGCGAGGGACACAGCCGCCTGCTCGTCGACCTTAATGAAGTGCCGTTTGTCGACAGCACGGGACTTGGTGCGCTGGTCAGCGGATTGAAAGCAGCGCGTGAGGTGGGTGGAGATTTGCGCCTCTCTCGCCCCGGCGATCAGGCCAGGGTCGTGCTCGAGCTGACCACTCTAGACCGGGTCCTCCAGTGCTACGATACCGTGGAGGAAGCCCTTGCGAAATACTAGAATCCCGCCCCTCGCCAGGCTGGAGACAACTATCGAGGCCGCTCCTGCGGCACTCTATGGCATTCACCGCGCGATGGAAGATTTCTGGCGCGCGGTCGACCGGCTCGCTCAAACCGTTCCGCATCTGCCAGACGCAAGGTGGCGGATGCAGTTTGACATGGCTGTATGGGAGGTCGGGACGAATATCGTGCGCCACGGACACCCACCTGAAGCCAAGATTTCGGGCCTGGTGGAATTGCAGATCTCCATGCACGACAACCGCGCCGAAGCGCATTTCACGGACCACGGTCTGCCGTGGGAAGAACCCACTGCGGATATCGCACGCGCCTGGTGTGCGGATTCGACGCTCGCCCTGCCAGAATCCGGATTAGGGCTTCACATCGTGCGGCGCACCCTCGACACATTCAGCTACAACCGCACGGATGATGGCACCAACCACTGGAATCTGGTCAAACTCTTGCATGTCGGTCCACGGGAAATTGATGACATATAAGCCGCAGAATGACACCTTCCGCGATAGCGCGGGTATTCGAGCTGATCACGGTGGGCGATTGGCTCATGTATGCTTACCAGATCCATCGCCAGCCTGAGGTGTGGTATTACGATAAGCCGATCGATTCCGAAAACGGTGTCTTCGCGATCGTCCGTTTGAAAGTCAACAACCTGATGATGGGGATGATTGAGATGAACGAGCAGCTCAAATTCGAAGTCCACGACGAGCAGTGACGGGTCTTCGAAGCGCTCAACGGCAAGCGCGCCGACCGTGCCGCGCACCGCCACATCCCCAACCACGCGGATGTATTCTTCAACGTGCCCCCGGCAGTCACCGATTATCCGGTCCTGTTGACATTCGATGTACCGGCGGATTCGAAGGAACTGTGGCTGGGTGTGACGAACCGCGATGGCAGCGAAAAAGCCAGTATCTATCTCTCGCCGTGCGCGACTGACGATGACCGAATCTGCTCCGGCACGTTCAGCGAGGCACTGCCCAAAGATTAATCGGCTACAAGAATAACGCCCAACAGCTTCGGCTGCCAAAGCATATCGGGACCCTGCGCAGGCGGGGTTCTTGTTGTCCTAGACGCCTCCGTTCGTCGCGGCGGTGCCGCGGCGGCGCATGCGCTCACTTGCCACCTGCCTCAGCACAGCACAGGGCCGCGTGTTTTCACCCGCCACGCGGCCCCTGCTCCAAAGGTTCAACACCCCCCGTGTGGCGGGGGTGCCTCTCCACATTATTGTGGTGCGACCTGGCGCATGATAGTTGGCAGGAGCACCTGGTGTATCTCATCGCTCACTGCCAACTTGACCTGTACCGTCTGATCACCGTTCTGGACTGTCGGGTCCTGCGACACGATGCGAACATGCGCCGTACAAACTCCCGCAGGCAACCCGGCCGGGTTCAAAACCACATCGACGCTCTGTCCGGACTGTCACCCCATCGGCTGCAAGTTCAACCATCTCGGAGCCGTGGGCTCCAGCGTCGCTGTCCATTCGAAGGTGTCCGAGCCTGTACACACGACCTCGGGGTCGAATGATTTTGATTCACCACCCGGCCGTACGAGGTAGGTTATGTTCCCGTGGTTCACCACCATCGCCTCTGGGTCGAACAGGCTGGCGAGTGTCGCGCCGGGATCACCGGTGAATGCATTGCTGTATTGCCACATGCTGCTTCAGCAATTCTTGTCCAGCCACATTGCCTGTGGTCGGGTGATTGGGGTGAACATATCGTTCCACCGAACTTGCATTGAAATCGAAATAGGCTTCGTAAGCCTGCGCCATCGTCTTCCCTGCAAAGAGATAACGGATGAACATTCGGAAGGCATTCCCGACCAGTTAGAGTAATTAGCCAAGATGCCCACGTCCATGAACGGGTCCGAGTATTCGGCCACACGACGCTGCGCTTCGGTACTGCTGATTACAGTGGTATCCAGGCTGGATGTCCCGGCAGCGAAACACGCGTAGAGCATCACGATCGCCCCGCGAGCGAGTTGCAGGCCGGAACGGATTTCGGAAGCCGACACAATGCGATTCTGAGGGCCAGACCACCACCATGAGTTCACTCACAAACCGCTTCAGTTCCTATCCCACCTTGACTTGCTGGCCCAATTTGAATCCCGTTGGACTTGTGTGCCAGTGTTTTCCTACGGAGTAGTTGATTTATCACATTCACGAAGAGTGTTCTTCGATATTATACGTTCATCTTTCCTACTATTATTATAGATCAGGCAAGATAAGTAGACAATAGGAATTTGGTCCCAATTAGTAGATTTCAGCATAGTCAAATGGTACTACTAGTACATTAGTACTAGTTCATGAAATTGATTATAGGAATGCGGTACTATATATGGTACCCTGGTACCATAGCGCGGAGAAGGCGTTCCGGCTTTGAGGAAAAACAGAGTGAGGTGTGGAAAAGGAACTGGTTGAAGGTAGGCCAATCGATTTTTGCGTCATGCACAATGGGTGCACATTAAAAAAACCCGCCCGAATTGGGCGGGGCCTTGCACGATATGAAGTTGACCGATAGCCGGCTATTTGGTGAAGATAAAGTAACGGTCTACGACGAGTTGGCCGAAATCGGTTGGTCTCGCCGCATCGATCTGCAGTAGTACCAGACTGCCTGCGCCCCACTTGCCTTCCGG
>CAZPTF010000417.1:0-3568 GCA_964589015.1 uncultured Anaerolineae bacterium | reverse complement strand
CGTCCAGCGCCTGTCGTACGTCCGCCCAATCTGGTTGCTGCGAAAGCGCGAATTCCAGGGGAGAGATGGCTTCCGGACACTTCCCCAGCTTGGTCAAAGCAAGCCCGATCCCACCAAAAGCGTCCGCCTGCCCGGGGTCGAGGGTATATGCCGCCTGAAATTCCTGGATGGCTTTGTCGTACTCCCCCTGCTGATAATCCGACCAGCCCAGATAGAGATAGGATTCACGCAAAGGCACGGCTGTCTTGGCCATTTCGACAATCTCGTTGAGCTCTGCCTCTGCATCTTGATATTCGCCCAGTTCATACAGATTCTTCGCCAGAGCACTGCGAGCCCACAAATCGTCCGGGGCCGCCTGCACGAGCGCTTTCCAGATCGTGAGCGCATCTTCGTACCTGTCCAGATGCTGATAGGTCTGGGCGAGATATCGTTGTGCCTCGAGGTTGTCGGGTACAAGCTGGGTGGAACTCTCGAACGCATTGGCAGCCCCGGCGTAATCGGCCAATGAATATTTCGCGCGGCCCAGGTCGAAAAAGGCCCTGGTGTCATCGGGATTCAGCTCGACCGCCTTCTCCAGAAGCTGGAGCGCATCTGCAGTTCGGTTCTCTTCCAGATATGTCCCGCCCAGGAAGGCGTAGACGTCACGGCGTTCCGGCATAAGCTGCTGGGCCTTGATCAAATTCTCTCGCGAAGCACCGAAATTGTGCAGATAATAGTACGTTTTGCCCAGCCCGAGATAAGCCTCCCCGAGCCCGGGATCTAACATCAGCGCACGCTGGAACGCCCCGATTGCGTCTTCGTCACGAGCCAGGCGATAGTACACCAGTCCCTCTTGCAGATGGGCACGCGCCAATTCGGGATCTTGTTTGAGCGCTTGCTGATAGAAATCCAGGGACTCCTCGTAGAGCCCGCGGTTATACAACTTGTCACCCTCGGCCAAATAGTGCTCCGCGGTCGGACGGATCCACCCATACCAGACCATGAGGAGTGCCAGTGCCAACAGAAACACGACAGCCACCCACTTGAGAGTCTGTGGGATCCTCGGATGGGCACGGACGATAGCCTCTTCATAGGTCAACCGTTCTTCCTGGACTTCCTCACCCACATCTTTCAACCGTTGCAGGCAGTTAGGGCAGAACACTTCACCTCCAGCCAGAACATGCTCGCAATGCGGGCATTTCAGATCATCCACAGACTTCTCCGTGATGACGACTTCTTGTCCATCGTTGTCACTCATGGCACATATCTATCCTCTCCGGAAAATGACCAACGCGCTCAGAACGGCAGCTATGTCGGAATCTGCATCCACCCCACTTCTTCAATTATAGCATCAACAGGAGATATATCAATAAAAATGATGATGTAAGTGCGGCGAGACGCTCTCAGCATTCCGCTGCACTACTCGGGCATTTGGTGACACAAGATGTGCTGCGGTCCGGACGTGGGTCAGACACCGATTTTGCCCGAATACGATGGGACCACTTCACCGCGGGTTGTTTGCTGGCACACCAACTGGTAGACCCGCTCGATGCGATCCCCCGCCGATTCCCAGGCATACAGACGGTGCGCACGCTTCCGCAACTGCTGGCCCAAATATTCACGCTGGCTTTCACTGGACAGCAGATCGCCGATCGCGGCAGCCAGAGACGAAGCATCTTGCGCTGTCGCATATTGTCCCCATGCCCCCAGGTACTCGTGGGCAACCGGCGTATCGAACGCCACCGTTGGCAACCCCACGGCCATATAGTTGAGCAACTTTCCGTTGCTTTCAGTCTCGGAAATTTTCGGCGCGACGGCGATGTCCGCCAGCGCCAGGTACTCGGCCGCTTGCTCGTAGGGGATGCGCCCGGTGAAGGTGATCCGTCCGGCAAGCCCGAGGTTGGCGGCTTTCTCGCGATACTCCCGCACGTGGGGATAACCCATCACCAAGAAGTGCAAGGCGGGATGCGTGGCACACAACTGTACGGCGGCATCCAGCAACAGGTCCGTCCCCTGGTAATCCGCCAGCTTGCCCAGATAAGCCACTACGCACCCGGTGTTCGTCAAGCCCAATTCCTGACGCCGCGCCCCCACCCAGTCCGCCGGCATCGGACGGAAGCGCGTCGTGTCGACGCAATCGGGGACGGTGCGGATCACCGGACAGCGGCAACCCAGGTCTGAGCGCAGCAACTGCGCGGCGTGCGCCGAGCTCGTGATGATCGCGTCAGGTAAATTGTTGATGTGGACCTCCAACCGCTGCAACGTCTTGTACAGAACGCTGTTCCGGCGCAGGAACCCGTGGTCCCCCATCTCTCCGGTCAGACTGCCCTGATAGTCGAACACGAGTGGCACGTGCAGGATGCGGGATAGGAATGATCCGATCCAGGCTCCTTCGTGCAAGAACGCGTGAATGAGATGAGGCGGATTCTCGCGGCACTCCAGCAGGGAACGCACAAGCAGCATCGCATCGAAGGTCAGCTTGTGCCACGAGGACCCCATGCTGTAGTCGCGTCCCCACGGTACGCGCGGAATGCGGAGGACGTCCAACCCCGCCAGATCACGTCCCCGGTGGTACGTACAGATCGAGAGACGATGTCCGCGTTTCTGTAGGACCGAGGCTTCCTCCAGAATCCGGACGTGACACCCATAGTCGGAGAAGAACCCGGTGGGCGCCAGCATCAGAACCCTGTACCGGTGGTTCATCTTATCATGTCCCCCGGAGCCGTGCACTGACTCGCATTTCATCACAACGAAAGCTTACCTAGAGGAAGAAGAAGGCCAACGCCAGGATCAGATAGACGGCCAGAAGCTGCGCTCCTTCCAACCAGTTCGACTCACCATCCAATGAAACCAACGCCGCGCTCAAGACAGCCGCAACCAGAGCGATCAATTCGAATTGATTGAAAACCAGGGTGAGCGGATTACCTAAGAGTAAACTGAGAAAGACCAGCAGCGGAGCGACGAACAATGCCACCTGCAGACTCGACCCTACTGAAACAGACAGGCTCAACTCCATCTTATTCTTGATCGCCGTCTGAACGCCTACCAGATGTTCGGCTACATTGCCGACCAATGGAATGACGATGATGCCCAGGAAAAACTCGGTAATCCCCCAGTTCGTGATGACGGGTTCGACCGATCCAACCAGAATTTCACTCAGCCAGGCTATGAAGATCGTGGAAAGCACCAGGACGATGATCGATTTCCGCAAACTCCATTTGGGTTCAGTGTGAGGCTGCTCGCCTCCGTTCTTGGCCGTGAAGGTATAGAGCAGCCACAACGCATAGATCAACATCAAAACGATCGAAACACTCAGGCTCAGATACTCCACCGAATCGTGATTGTGTAGATCAATGGTATGGCTGAAGAGCGAAGGAACCCCCAGGCCGATAACTGCCAGAATCAACATCGTGGCATTGACCCCGGCCTGAGACCGATCGAACCGTTGTATCCCGTTCTTGAAACCGCCCAGCAGTAGGCTCAGCCCAACGATGAGCAAAACGTTGCCCAGGATGGACCCTGTGATCGAAGCGAGCACCAGATCCAGCAAGCCTGCCTGGATCGCGAACACCGAGATGATCAGCTCGGC
>CAZPTF010000416.1:0-3573 GCA_964589015.1 uncultured Anaerolineae bacterium | reverse complement strand
GTTGCTTGTAACACCTGTTTGGTGGCCTCTATCACCTCGGGTCCAATGCCGTCTCCTGGAATCAGTGTCACACCGTAGGCCATCTGTTGCTTCTCTCCCTTCAATGACTGTGTCTTGGAATCTGTTATCGAGCAGTCAGCTTACCGGCGACCACGCCTGCGAAGGCGTCTTTTTCAACGCATCCTCCACCAATGACACGCTCTCGCCTCCCGTCACCACTTTGGCCACATCGACCGGACACTGCAACATATCCTCTTCGCGCCGCACCCCGTTCAGCTCCTGCGGGTCGGGAATCGTGACGGTCAACAGTCTGTGAACCTGCAGCGGGTAATCGACGATAAAGCGCAGCTCATCGGCGGTGAGCTGCATGTGATTGTGCGCATTTGCCGCCTGTACGAGATTCAAGATCTGCAGCGCGCTCTCGTCGTTTTCAAAGGTAATCCCCATCTGCTCATAGACATACCGCAGACCGGTGAGACCACCGAACTCACCAGTCGTGATGATCCGCCCGGTCGGTTTGTAGGACCATTGCGCACGTCCCAACAGCCCATGATCGTACAGCTCGTAGTTGTGCCGATCCTTGAGCATCCCGTCTGCGTGAATCCCCGATTCATGGGCAAAGGCATTGTCCCCCACGCCGACCTGATTGATGGGCAAGGTCAGGCTGAACGCGTCCGCCACGTAATGCGCGAGCTTCCACGCGACGGACAGATCGAGTTCCTGTCCGAACTCCAACTTATCGGCAATGCCACGCGCAAACTTGATCGCCAGGATGCAGGACAACAGATCCGCATTGCCGGCGCGTTCACCCATGCCGTTGACCGTCGTGTTGATGTACACATCCACCCCGGCGGCAACAGCAGCTTGCGCAGCCGAAATCGAGTTCGCAACGGCCATCCCCAGGTCGTTGTGGCAGTGGGTTTCGATGGCCAATCCGACTTCGCTGGCCAGTGCGTAGATGCGCCGGTAGATGCTGTCTGGGCTCTCATAGCCCAGCGTATCGCAGTAGCGAATTCGACCCGCACCGGCCTCTTTGGCCGCCTCCGCAAAGCGAATCAGATAGCCGATATCGGTTCGTGATGCATCCTCTGCATTGACGGTCACGGCATCCACCCCACCATCCAGGGCAGTATGCACCGCATCGACCATGGTCTGGATCAGACTGTCTTTGTCCAGACGTCCGCGGAATTTGCCACTCAGCATCTGGTCAGATGTGGGAATGGACAAACTCAGATACCTGATCCTGTCGTGCTTGAGTGCCTTCTCCACATCGCCAGACACAGCACGACACCATCCGGAGAGCACCAGATCACCCATGACCCCCATCTCCTTCAGGTCCAGATTGGCTTCGATGTAGTTGTTTTCCGCCCAGATGAACGGAAAGCCAAACTCAGACTGGGCAATGCCCAGCTGGCCGAGATAGTGATTCACCATCGTCCGCTGGAACTTCGACATCTCCAGACGAGCGGCTTGTACCCCATCCCGGTTCGTTACATCCAAGAAATAGACCTTTCCCATCTGACCTCTCTCCTTTCAATTATCCACAATGGAAAACGCGGTCCCGGCTGCGGCCGAGTTCCAATAAATCCCTCCTTGTACACAATATGCAAAAAGGCCACTCTCCCCTAGTCGCATCTCGGAATTTCGGAGAGAGTGGCCTGTATCTCCACTTTCAAATCGCGTCCGCTAAAAGCGCCAGCGGACACCCTCCCGAAAGTCCGGAGGATGGGGCTGCCTCTGCTGAGGTTGCTGCGACCTGAAACGGATATTCATGTGTATCTCGTTCATTATGTGAACCCGTAACACTTTCGTCAACGTCCGGTTTCGTTCGGAAACGACAAAGACCCGCCTGTACACCAAGCGGGTCTCGACCTAACTTCCTCGTAAGGCTGAACCAGGAAATCGCTTTCCAACATCTCAGCCCCGCTGTATTGTCATACTTCGCTTAGTATAGCAGAAATCGCCCGAAATGTCAAACCACGATTTTTCTGACCAAATAACACCATCAGACGCAGCGCCCCACCACAGAGGCGACGTCTCCTACAGCTCATAACGATTCCCGAGGAGCCAATGCCCCCGCGAATGTACCCCCCGCATGTGCCTTTAGGTGGATGACAGAGGGTCCTATTCTCTGTAAAATGGCACTGTACAACAAGCGCTATGTGAAATGAGACATACAGCGTATACCTGTCAGGAGGATATGATGAACGACATACGGATAACCAGACGAAGACTTCTGCAATTCATGGGACTGGGCACAGGTGTGGCCGCGCTGGAATTGGCCGGTCTGCCGTTGCCGGTCCGCGCACAGGACGAGGCTGTGGAGACCAGTGGGTGGCTGCAAGCCGGTGACGGTTCGCACCCCTGGCCCATGCTGGGCCTCATGCCGGACCCGGTCATGGACGACCAATTGCTGTTCTACCTGAGTTCCGTTTATACCGGAATGGCGGACATCGGCGAAGTGCTCGAAACGGCCACGCGGATCGATGCCCTGAATCCGTCGAGCTGGTTCCACGAGTGGATGAAGACAGCCGAGCGGGTGCACGGGATGGCTGAGGCGAGCCTGGACGGCGGGCACCCCATCAGTGCCGGGGAATCCTACCTGCGCGCCGCCAATTACATCCGCGCCGCGCTCATCCACTACCCGGACCAACCGGATGATCCCGAGACCGCCAACATCGCGCAGCGTAGTGTGGATGCCTACGTCAAGGCCCTCAATCTGCTGGGCATACCGGGCGAGGCAGTCAAGATTCCATACGAGGACACGACGCTGCCTGGCTATTTCTACCGCTCGCCCTCTGCCGAAGGAAAAGCGCCCGCGTTAATCGTGCACCAGGGGCGGGATGCGTGGCCAGAGGAGACCAAGCAGATACTCGACGCGGCTATGAAACGCGGTTATCATGTCCTGCAAGTGCATGGCCCGGGCCAGGGTGCAGCCATCCGCATCCAGGGAATTCCCTTCCGGCCCGACTGGGAAAAAGCCATCTCCCCGGCGATCGATTTCGCCGTGGCACAGCCCGTCGTGGATCCCGAACGCATCGCGCTGATCGGCTACAGCATGGGCGGGGCGTTAGCCCCCCGTGCGGCAGCCTTTGACCAGCGGATCAAGCTCTGCATCGCCAATCCGGGTGTGCTAAACTGGGGCGAGTCAGTGTGGGAAAACATTGCCGCATTCTCCCCCGAACTCGTGACTCTGCTGGAGAACGATCCACAAGCATTTGACACCGCCATCGTCCAGTTGGGCAGCGCGGTCCCGATGGTGGACTGGTGGATCAGAGACTCGATGTGGAAGCACGGAAGCGCTACGCCATCCGGCATGATGCTGGAGCTCAGAAAGTACGACAACACACCGGTCGTAGACCGGATCACCTGCCGGATGCTGGTCATGGACGGTGAGGCGGAAGCTTTCAGCGGTAGCCAGGCCAAGAAGCTGTACGATGCCCTCACCAACGCCCCCAAGGAGTACATGCTGCTGACTGCCGCGGAAACAGCTCAGTTGCACTGCCAGAACGGCGCGTCCGCCATCGCCATGCAGCGCATGTTCGATTGGCTGGAGCAATACATTTGATCGCG
>CAZPTF010000415.1:0-3581 GCA_964589015.1 uncultured Anaerolineae bacterium | reverse complement strand
CCGCGCGTGAACGTGCTGAACTTGAATCTGCTGTTGGATCGGGTACAATAGACGATATGACAACCGAACGGCAATGGCCAAATCCCGATGACCTGTTGTCGCATGTCCAGGCGGACGAGCGGCAGCAAGCGCGGGGCAAACTGAAAGTGTTCTTCGGATATGCCGCCGGTGTGGGCAAGACGTATGCCATGCTGGAAGCAGCTCGCCAACGTCAGGCAGAAGGGGTCGATGTGGTGGTCGCCTACGTCGAAACCCACGGACGGCTCGAAACCGAGGCGCTGTTGGCCGGGCTGGAGATCTTGCCCCGCGCCCAGCTGGAGTATCGCGGACGGCAGTTTCCCGAGCTGGACATCGATGCGCTACTAGCGCGCCGTCCGGAGCTGGTGCTCGTCGACGAGTTGGCGCACAGCAACGTGCCCGGCTCGCGGCATACCAGGCGTTATCAGGATGTGGACGAGCTCCTATCCGCCGGGATCGATGTCTACACGACACTCAACGTCCAGCACCTGGAAAGCCTGAACGACGCGGTAGCCCAGATCACGGGCGTCACTGTACGCGAGACGATCCCCGACCAGGCCATCGACGAAGGCGCCGAGTTGGAGCTGATCGATCTGCCCCCCGACGAGCTGCGACAGAGGCTACAGGATGGCAAGGTCTACGTTCCCGAGCAGGCAGCCCACGCCGTGCGCCAGTTCTTTCGTAAAGGGAACCTGACCGCTCTGCGTGAGCTGGCCATGCGCCACGCGGCCACGCGAGTCGACAAACAGATGCGGGCCTATATGCAGATGCGCGCCATCCCGGGACCCTGGCCGGCGGGAGAGCAGTTGCTGGTGTGCGTCGGCCCCAGCCCCTTCGGCGAGCGGTTGGTGCGTGCGGCGCGGCGGCTGGCCGCCGAGCTGGATGCCGGATGGACCGCTCTCTACGTAGAAACGCTGGATCACCTGCGGCTGAGTCCCGACGCGCAGAGCCAGGTGACGCGTACGCTGGTTCTGGCCGAAGAGTTGGGTGGACGGGCGATCACACTGCCGGGACGCTCGATCGTGACCGCGGCAGTCGATTATGCGCGGCGGCACAATGTGACCAAGATCGTCGTGGGAAAATCGTCGGGCACGCGCTGGCAGCAACTGCTGCACGGAACGGTCGTCGATCAAATCATCCAGGCCAGCGGCCCCATCGATGTTTACGTAATCAGCGGAGAGGCCGAAGAAGGACGCACCTTCCAGCCAATGGCCAGGCAGCCAGAGGGATCGTGGACGCACTACGTGCGGGCGGTGTTGCTGGTTCTCCTGGGCAGCCTGTTGGGCGTTTTCTTGCGCCAGTTTCTCGCGCCGACGAATCTGGTCATGATTTTCTTGTTGTTGGTGGTGGTCGCCGCACTCTACCTGGGGCGCGGTCCCGCTATCCTCACCGCGATCCTCGGCGTGCTGGTCTTCGACTTTTTCTTCGTTCCGCCCTATCTGACCCTTGCAGTGGCGGATACCGAATATCTGCTGACCTTTCTCGGGCTGTTGCTCGTGGGGGTAATCATCAGTGATCTGACCGCCCGGGTGCGGGAACAGATCGAGGCGGCGCTGCGCCGTG
Organism: uncultured Anaerolineae bacterium; assembly: GCA_964589015.1. GTDB lineage: Bacteria > Chloroflexota > Anaerolineae > DAOTYC01 > DAOTYC01 > CAZPTF01. The sequence goes on along the minus strand of CAZPTF010000415.1, from coordinate 2,000 downwards.
AGCGAGAAACGAATGCCTTATATGCCCTCAGCCGCGATCTGACCACGGCTGGCGACCTGGGGGCAGAGATTGACGCGGTCACCGCCCATGCCGGCGAGACGTTCGGCTGGGATGTGATCATCCTGTTACCCGCGCCGGAGGACCCTGAGGAGCTGCGCCCCTCCGGTGGCAGCGTCGCGCCCCCGTTGGACGAACACGAGATGGCTGTCGCTGTCTGGACCTTCCGGCATGGACAGCCGGCAGGACGGGGCACAGATACACTGGCGGCAGCCAGACTGCGCTATCTCCCCCTCAAGACGGCCAGGAAGACGGTAGGCGTGCTCGGGGTGCGCTCGGCAGAAGAGGGAAAATACCTGACTCCGGAACAGCGGCGGCTGCTGGAGGCCTTTGCCAGCCTGGCGGCAGTAGCCATCGAACGGGTGCAGCTGGCCGATGCGGCTAACCAGGTACAGATTCTGGAGGCCACGGAGAAGTTACAGGCAGCACTGCTCAATTCGATCTCGCACGACCTGCGCACACCGCTCGTTTCCATCACTGGGGCACTCACCAGTCTGTTGGATGAGCAAGTCCGCATGGACGATGAGGCGCGCATGGTCCTCCTGGAGACGGCTGCGGAAGAGGCCGGGCGGCTCAATCGGCTCGTGGGCAATCTGCTCGATATGACGCGCCTGGAAGCCGGTACCGTACGGATCCACCGTGAGCCACGCGACCTGCAGGACGTCATCGGAGCGGCGTTGCAGCAGGTCGGCGAGCGGCTCAACGGCCGTCCGGTGGAGGTCGATCTGCCCGCAAGCCTGCCGCTCGTCCCGCTCGATTTCGTGCTGTTGGTCCACGTTCTGGTGAACCTGCTCGACAATGCCCTCAAGTATTCTCCCGCGGGTTCGGCCATCGCGATCGACGTGCGGATCACCGCGACCGAAGCCCAGATCGACATCGCAGACCGCGGTATTGGCATCCCAACCGAAGATCTGTCCCGTATCTTTCAGAAATTCTACCGCGTCCAGCGGCCCAGTAACGTCTCAGGAACGGGACTGGGGCTATCGATCAGCAAAGGGCTGGTGGAGGCTCACGGCGGGCGGATCTGGGCGCAGAATCGATTTGGTGGCGGTACGATTGTCACTGTAGCTTTGCCTTTGTATGAAACAACCTGATAACCGGGAGAGGTTGCGCGATGAGTGAGAGCAACTTGCGGGTGTTGGTCGTAGACGATGAACGGGCTATCCGCCGGTTTTTGCGGGCGTCGCTTGGCGCACAGGGCTATACCGTCTACGAAGCGAGCGGCGGACGCGAGGCCCTGGCGGCGGTTATCAGCGATCGTCCCGATCTCATCATCCTCGATCTGGGACTGCCCGATGTGGATGGCATCGAAGTCACCCGCCGGTTGCGTGAGTGGACGCGCACACCGATTATCATCCTCTCGGTGCGGGAGGAGGAAGCAGCCAAGGTTGCCGCCCTTGATATGGGTGCAGATGATTATCTGACCAAACCCTTTGGAACCGCAGAGCTGATGGCGCGCATGCGGGTGGCTTTGCGGCACACGTTCCAACACGCAGGTGCGCCGGTATTTGAAGTGGATGAGCTAAAAGTAGACCTCGCCCGGCGACTGGTGACCATCTCTGGCAGCGAAGTGACCTTGACGCCAACCGAGTACGATTTGTTGCGCGTGCTGGTACAGCATGCGGGCAAGGTGCTTACCCATCGCCAACTGCTCCGCCAGGTCTGGGGTGATGGGTACGATACGGAAATCCACCTGTTGCAAGTGAACATCAGCAACTTACGCCGCAAGATCGAACCCGATCCGTCTCGCCCGCGTTACGTGCTCACCGAAATCGGGGTGGGGTATCGCTTGCGTGGCGAATAGCCGGTTCCGGTCTGCCCGGTTCAGCCCGGATTGGGTGCGTCCGAAAATTTGGGGGCTGGCGAGGGGCCGCGCGGCTGAAGCCCCGCGCTAAGGATGCGAAGTCCTGCGGACTGGGACTGGGCCAATCTTTGACGAGGGC
>CAZPTF010000414.1:0-3582 GCA_964589015.1 uncultured Anaerolineae bacterium | reverse complement strand
CATCGTCGCGGGAGTAGCCGAACGTCGTCTGCGTCAGGTCGTTTGTGCCGAACGAGAAGAACTCGGCAACCTGCGCCACCTGACCAGCGGTGATCGCCGCCCGCGGGATTTCGATCATCGTGCCGAACTTGTAAGCGACGTTGATGCCCTGTTCTTCCATCACGGCCTTGGCGACTGGCTCCAGATAGCCGAGAGCGACCTTAAGCTCGTTGACGTGACCGGTGAGCGGGATCATGATTTCCGGTTTGACGACGATGCCCTTCTTAGTCATGTTGCAGGCCGCTTCGAGGATCGCGCGCACTTGCATCTGGATGATTCCCGGCATGGTGATGCCCAGGCGGATGCCGCGCAGACCCAGCATGGGGTTCGCTTCCTTCATCGCCTCGACGGCCTTCAGCATCATCTCAGCTTCGCTGGCATCCTCACCGCGCGTGCGCCGCTCGGTGACTTCGACCAGCAGCTCTTCGTAGCTGGGCAGGAACTCGTGGAGCGGCGGGTCGATCAGCCGGATGATGACCGGGTAGCCATCCATTACCTCGAAGATCCCTTCGAAATCGCCACGCTGTACGGGCAGCAGCTGATCCAGATACTTCTGGCGCTCCTCTTCGGTTTCGGAGAGGATCATCTTCTGTACGATCGGCAGCCGCTCTTCCTCGAAGAACATGTGCTCGGTGCGGCACAGGCCGATGCCCTCGGCTCCGAACTGGCGCGCGACACGTGCATCCTTCGGGTAGTCGGCGTTGGTCCAGACGCCCAGCTCACGGACTTCGTCGGCCCACTGCAGCAGTGTGGCGAGATCCTTCTCTTTGGAGAAGTCGGTCTCGATCGTCTTGACGGAGCCGGCAAACACCTCACCCGTCGTGCCGCTGATCGAGACGGTGTCGCCCTCTTTGATCACCTTGCCGTCCGCGGTCATCTGCTTGGCGACTGAGTCGACGCGGATGGCCTCGCATCCGGCAACACAGGGGAGTCCCAACCCGCGCGCGACGACTGCGGCGTGCGAAGTTGCGCCACCACGCTGGGTCAGAATACCCTTCGCGCGCAACATACCGTGTACATCATCGGGAGCGGTCTCGGGCCGAATCAGGATGACCGACTTGCCCTCCAGGCCCCACTCCTCAGCGGTGTCCGCGTCGAACGCGGCGATGCCGGAGGCTTCACCCGGAGAGGCATTCAGGCCCTTGGCCAGGAAACGGCCCGCGCGGCGTGCTTCCTCAACTGCGGCGAGGTCGAAGCGGGGGAGCAGCAACTGGTTGATCTGAATGGGCTCCACGCGCATCAGCGCCTCATCCTTGGTGATCAGACCTTCGTTGACCATGTCGACGGCGGCCTTCACGGCGGCGGCGGCGGTGCGCTTGCCGCTGCGGGTCTGCAGCATCCACAGCTTGCCACGCTCTACGGTGAACTCCATGTCCTGGATGTCGCGGTAGTGGTTCTCCAACATCTTGGCGACATCGACGAACTGCTTGTAGACTTCCGGCATGTCCTCTGCGAGGTGGGCGATCTTCTTGGGAGTGCGGATGCCGGCGACGACGTCCTCGCCCTGCGCGTTCTGCAGGTATTCGCCGTAGAGGACTTTCTCACCGGTTGCCGGGTTACGCGTGAACGCCACACCAGTTCCGGAATCGTTGCCCATGTTGCCGAATACCATCGTAACGACATTTACCGCGGTGCCCCAGTTGTGCGGCAGCTTGTTGAAGTTGCGGTAGTCGATGGCGCGCTTGCCCATCCACGAATTGAACACGGCCGCAGTGGCCAGTCGCAACTGCTCGTAGGGCTCGGTCGGGAAATCGATCCCCCTCTTGGCTTTGACGATCGCCTTGAATTTCTCGACGATCTCCTCCAGCATCTCCTCGGTCAGGTCGGTGTCCTGTCCGCCCTTGGTCTTGGCCTTGTACTCATTGAGAACTTCTTCGAACGGATCGGGCTCGGCCTTGATGTCCAGCACGATGCGCGAGAACATCTGGATGAAGCGGCGATAGGCATCCAGCGCGAACCGGCGGTTGCCGGTCAGTTTGGCCAACCCTTCCAGCGTTTCGTTGTTGAGGCCCAGGTTCAACACCGTATCCATCATCCCGGGCATGGAGACGCGCGCACCGGAGCGGACGGAGACCAGCAGCGGGTTGCTGGGATCACCAAACTTCTTGCCCGTCTGTTTCTCGACCTCCTTCATGGCCGCAAGTGTCTGGTCCCACATGCCATCGGGGAACTGTTTCCCGAGGTCGTTGTACTCATTGCAGGCTTCGGTAGTAATGGTGAAGCCCGGCGGGACCGGCAACCCGGCATTCGCCATCTCTGCCAGGTTGGCACCTTTGCCGCCCAAGAGATTACGCATGCTCCTGTCAGCTTCGCTGAAAAGATACACCCACTTTTTCGACATAGTTACATTCCTCCTGAAGTGATAGTTACTTACGTCTTTTTCATGACATGGATAAGAAGAAAAAGCCTTTGTCAAAACCCTTCCATTTGTGTGAGATCGACCAGCCCGTCGGTCAAAGCGGCGATGCGTTGCAACAAACCCAACCGGTTCTGCCGAACAGCTATATCGGGGTCCATCACGAGGACCTCGTCGAAGAATGTGTTGATCGGTCTCACCATTGGGAGAAACGCTTCGAAGAATTCATCGAGTGAACCGCCCTGACGGATTTGTTCCTGGCAGATGGTGTAGCTGTCGTACAGGCGCCGGGTGCTTTCTTCGGTGAAGCGCGCGGGATCGATGGGGAATTGATCCTTGTACTCGCGCACGATGCGGAAACAGCGCCCGTAGCTGTTCAGGATATCGAGCCAATCGGGCCGTGCGACCCAGCCCTCCAGCGCGGCGACGGTCTGGGACGCCAGATACGGGTTATCACCACGCGCTGCGAGCACCGCCTCGACCGTGTCGTAACGATATCCTTGTTCGCGCAGCCAGCCGCGCAGCCGTCCGACGATGAACGTCACAACGTCGCTGATGACGGTAGGCGCCACTTCGACGGGCAATAGATCGCGCGCCAAATCGACTGCTGCGCTCAACGAGAGCGCGATATGGTTTTCGATCAGGATCTGTACAACCCCCAAAGCCGCACGCCGTAACCCGTACGGGTCGGCTGCACTGTTAGGCGCAAGCGCCACGGCGAAGAGACCGAGCAGGCTGTCGAAGCGGTCCGCCAGGGCGATCAGCATCCCGACGGTACTGCGTGGTGCGCTGTCTCCCGCAAAACGGGGTAGATAATGTTCGAAGATCGCCTGGGCGACCGCCGCATCCTCGCCGGACAGGAGCGCATACTCGCGCCCCATCACACCCTGCAGCGAGGTCAACTCAATGACCATCTGCGTGCCCAGGTCCGCCTTGCAGAGATGCGTGGCGCGTGCGGCGATCTGCAGGTCGTCGTTCGACACCTCCAGTGCTTTCCCTAAACGCGGGACCAGCATCTCGAGGCGTTTGACCTTATCGAGTACAGAGCCCAACTTTTCCTGGAATGTGAGCGTCGCCAACCGCGGTAAGAACGCTTCGAGTGGACGCTGGATGTCTTCTGCGTAGAAGAATTTCGCATCCGAGTAGCGCGCCCGCAGCACTTCCTCATTGCCGGTGCGCACGATGTC
>CAZPTF010000413.1:2373-3596 GCA_964589015.1 uncultured Anaerolineae bacterium | reverse complement strand
GTAACTCATCGGCTGAAGTACTCAAGTCTGGCAGAGCTTCATCGAGTAAGATTCTCCAGTCCTCAGGGAGCGATGGGTAGTGCTTGCGCAAGAGCTCTATCAGACTAACTCCAAGTTCATTCTGCACAGCCTGCACTATAGCGTCTATACAGCGCTTCTTGAGATGGCTCTTTTCGAATACAGAGGGAAGCACGTCAAGGAAGAAGCGGAAGATGTATCGCTGACTCGACTCGTCTGCATGGAGTCTATTAAGAATTATTACGCCAGCCTGTAGCTTGAGTTCGAAGTACTGAAGGAAGTCTCTTGCCCAAGTACCGAGTGCTCCTGAGCCCGTCAGAGTTCTCCCATCAGGGCCTACTTGTCCTTCTCCGATGGACTTGATCAGGATATTCTCTGTTCGTATACGAGGGGCTTCATCAAGTCGAGGCCACAGATCGGGCGGCAGAACTTGGAGGGTCAGTCTAATGTCAGTATCATTGTAAGTTGTCTTCAGTTCTTCCGAAACAACAGACAGAAATTGCGTGATCTGCTCTTCCGGTAACTGCTTGAGCAGTTCTTTCACCACGTACTCAAGGTTGGAACCAGTCCCCTCTCGTTTTCTCCTGTATATCTCTATAAGTATGTCCAACCGTTTCCCAACAGGTACTTCTGCTACCAACAACTCGGCATATCTTGTGGATTGAACAAAATGCGTGTCAAACACTTGATCCAGAAACCCTTGAATTGTGAAAGGTTCCTCGGCTCCCTCGAGTATCCCCAGTAAATAGTTTATGAAGAGAATTATCCCATCTGCCGTGTCTTTGGTGTCTTGGACTTGCTCATGGCTTCGGGGATTGCGAATCCCTGTGTACATGCCACGCAGAATCTGTTCTACACCTTTCTGTATGTCTCGTTCGGTTTGAGTCTGGAGCTTGTTTACCCGCAGAACAGGAGATTGCCCACCGAGTGCTGCACCGACAAGAGTCTGGCCATCTCCATCAAGTCCTGACCTCTCCCTAAGCACTTGGGTCAGGTGATGCATGGCATCCAGAACGGCGTGACTGTAACTCCCCGCCTGGTACGTATTTGCGATGGCAACCCACAGTTGTGGCTTGATGAGGGTCTGTAAGTTCATAGGTTTCTCAACTTCTCAAGCGGCACTGCAATTATTTATTGTATCCCCCTCCCCTCACTCCGCCAGCACGTTGATCAGCAACGCAGCGATCACCCCCGGAATCCACCCG
>CAZPTF010000413.1:0-2273 GCA_964589015.1 uncultured Anaerolineae bacterium | reverse complement strand
GCGATGGTCAGCACCGTCACCACCAGAATCACTCCGCAGCCGCGATCCAGCACGCCGGTCTGTCGCTTGGTCAGTACTGTGGTTCTATGCCATTCCGAAACTGCACTCAGCCATTACGGTGCTGTCTGAGCGGCGGGCGGTTCAACGTGCAGAGTCTCACTGCCCCATTCGATTTTGATCGTCCGGACAGTTTCACCAATAGGGAACTGGAATCCTTGCCAACCAGCAGTTGTAGCGCCACGCAACGCCGCCTTATCGAAATCCGAATCCAGAACGAGAACCCAGGGTTCACCCCATGCTTTTTCCTGACTATCCATCAGGCGTAGGTCCAACAAATCAGGATCGCATCTCTCAACGTTGCACTGCAATTCAAACCATACCAAGGCGTAGTCCGCACCCGCGGGAGGATCGGGATTGAAAGTATTGAATTCCTCGACCATCTGATCCGCCTGGCGAATTAGCCTGGTCGCGCGCACCGTACCTTTTTCGAACACGGCCCATTGTTGAACAGAGATGGGTTTCTCAAACGAGCCAAACCCATTGTTACGTTTGACGGCCTCTTCCGTTGCGCTCTTTTCGCCAGCCTGAACTAGCGCCATGACGATCACAGCAATCACAACCAGACCGACGCAAAACGCTGCCGGAGCAACGCAGCCAACACCCAGGCCTATCTTAAAACAGCCTGGCCCACCTTTTTGTTTGACCACGACTCCAATAGGTTGTTCCTGATTCATTGCGTCCCCCTTCCAAACATAGATACGAATACTCTAATGCTACTATAGATGTGCTGAAATGAAAATCCTGGCGCTTAGCGCACTTTCTTACCCGTAGAGATTCCGCGAATCTCTGCGCATCAGAGCTGACCGTCGTTGCGAATACTCCCCCCTCACTCCGCCAGCACATTGACCAGCAACGCGGCGATCACCCCCGGAATCCACCCGGCGATGGTCAGCACCGTCACCACCAGAATCACTCCGCAGCCGCGATCCAGCACGCTCAGCGGCGGGAACAGTACGCACAACACCGCGCGAAGACAGCCCATCGTCGTCCTCCGATTGCGCTCAGTTGACAGGTCTATCTCGCTATACGCGCCCGCGTCCCGCCGCGTTGCGCCCCTCACCGCCGCAGGGTCGCCAGGCGGATGGCGCGCTTGGCCGCGTTCCACAGCGGCGTCCTGCGCAGCGGCCCGGCCAGGTGCCACAGCCGCTCGAAGCGACGGCTGGCCCGGCGCAACGCCGCCACTTCCGCCGCGAAGTCCGGCCCCTGGGCGGCGATCTGCGCCTCAAGCGCGCGCGCGACATGCTCATACAGTGCCATCTCCGGCGCGCATTCGCGCTCCAGCCGGGCCAGTGTCTCCGGGGGCAGGGTCTCGCGCGCTTCGCGGCGAACGCCCACGTTCTGCCGGGCGTAGGCGGTGCGCGTCCAGCCGAGCGCGCGCTTGATCAGCAGCAGCGACTCGTCGTAGCGCGCCAGCGTCCCGGTGACGGCGAAGTGCTCGGCCAGGTGGCGCCGGGCGATGTCCACCGCGTCGGGGGGCAGCGGGTCGTGCAGCACGCGCTGGATGTCGTCGCCGCCGACGAGCAGCCGCAGTTGGTACGTGGGCTGGAACGGCGCGAGGTCGAGCCATTCGTCCACCGTCCAGGTGGGAATCGGCTCGCCTAGCCGGTGCGAGCGCTCGAACTGGTAGTAGTAATTCGAGATCACGCGCTCGACCGGATGGCGCAGCACGGTCACATAGACGCACTCGCGCGGCAGCGCGCGGTGAATGCCGTAGTAGACCATGCCCTTGACGCACTCCAGGCGGCGCTTCTCGTCGTCGGGCAGGGCCAGCAGCGCGGGCAACTGGTTGTAGGTGGACGCGGTGAACACCCGCTCGTAGTGCCAGTCCATCAGGTGATTGAGCGTGCTGCCGCCCGCTTTGGGTATGTGCAGGAAGATTACCGTCCGGGGCCGGACGGTGTCGGCGGATGTGAGCATGAACAACTCCCTGGCGTGGATGTTGGCCTCAGACCAGATGGTGCATCCGCACGGCGTCGCGGTGCACGAAGACCAGCGGCGCGGCCTGGATCATCTCCGCCTGCGGGTGAAACAGTGGGAAGACCTGCACGTTGCTGGCCCCGACGAACTGCGCCCGCGACCCGGCGATGAACTCGGCGAGCAACTCGTCCGATCCCATGTGAAAGTCGCCCTGGATGCAATAGTGCGAGGTGTAGACGGCCAGCCGCTCGGTGCGCGGGAGCAGGCCCGTCTGTTCGTGGGGGAGCATTGTATCG
>CAZPTF010000412.1:0-3598 GCA_964589015.1 uncultured Anaerolineae bacterium | reverse complement strand
TAACCTACCTCCAGTTCGTGGCTACCATGCCATACGATGGCGCAGAGCCAGAACAGGCCGCCGCATGGGTCGGTCAAAATATCGGACAAGAATCCACTATCACCATCGGCAGCGCGAAGTTCACATTGCTGAGTGGGGTAGTGGACGGATACACGCTCGATATTGAGGCAGTCCACCTCGAGCCATAGGAGAAGGCGCATGGATGAATTGAAGAGACTCATCCGGGAGGGCTGGTTGATATTGTTCATCGTTGCGGCTATGTACATCTGGCTGTTGTTTGCTCCAGAAGACACGCGCGAGCTGCGCTGGATGCTATCTGGGCACCAGGCGCTATGGGGTAGATAACTAGACCAAGCGCTTTCGCGAAAAGACCTGTTAGCTAACGTAACGCATTGTATCGTAGAATGAGGTAGACGCTACTGCCATATTCCACACCGGCCACCCTAGCTCAATCGGTAGAGCAGACGCTTCGTAAGCGCCAGGTTATCGGTTCAAGTCCGATGGGTGGCTTTTTGGTTGCGTAGAATCCGTGTGTCGCCGGTGGACAATTCGATTTTCACTATTGAAGACGCAGAAGAGGCTGTGTGATGACAGACAAACAGAAACCAGGTTCTGGGCAGGGCATTCTGGGCGGCGATTACTTGAATCAGGACCGCCCAATGACACGGGAGATTTGGCTGGAGGAGGTCTTTCCTGAATGGGGTACGTTTCTCAACAAGCAGTTGGCGCATGACGTTGTGCAGGAAGGTACCTTTGCCTTGTGGTGGCTGAGCGGGCCATCCTGGGCGATGAAGACCTCGGCAGGTGGCATATTTCTGATCGATTGCTATTCCGGCCCGTCGATCTATACCAGTTATGACTATTGCGGCGTCTGCCGGATGGGTGGCGCGCCGTACATCAACTGGATGCGCCTCTCACCGATGGTCCACGATCCGTGGCGGTTCGAGCGCATCGACTATTCGTTCATGACGCACGTCCATCAGGATCACACCGACATCTACACGATCAAGGCGCTGACGGCGACCACGGACTGTAAGTTCGTCGGCCCCAAAACGTCCATCGCGCGCTGCAGGTCGTTCGGTGTCCCCGAGGACCGGCTGGTGCAGGTCGCGCCGGGTGATGAGTTGGCGGTGCGTGGCGGCACGGTGAAGATGGTCGTCAACTACGATGAAATCGCCCGGAACACCGGCGTGCCGCTCGGCCAACCGCTGCCGTTCTCCGATGTGGCGGTCAGCTACCTGTTCCAGACCGACGGTGGCAACGTGGCGTTCCTCGGCGACTCGCTCTACCACAACGGCTATCGTGCGCTCGGTGAGCAGTACGACATCGACGTGACGATCATCGACATGGGCCACAATGCACCCGGCGCCACCGACAAGTGCACGCCCTGGGACGTCTTCCGCGTCGGGCAGGCGCTGAAGACCAGGGTGCTCATCCCGGATCACTACGACAACTGGGCGAACACGCAGCTCGATCCGGCGCAATTAGAGCGCATTGTGAAAGACAATCAGCCCGAGATGAAAACGGTAATCATGCAGGCGGGCGGCAAGTTCGTCTATCCCGACGACCGGGATATCGGCCGGTACGTCTATCCGGACTATCGCGAGCTGTACCGTCCGGAATACTCGTGGCAGTACGGTCAGCCAGCCCGCGATGCGGGGTTGCTGTGACCTCTGCGCTGCGAAAGAAGGAAGGCCATGAAAGCAATTCGTGACATTTCGAATATCCTGGTCATGGGCACGGGCATGATGGGACCGGGGATTGCCTTGTCGCTGGCACGAGGTGGGTTCCAGGTATCGCTGTACGGACGCAACGCCGCGAGCCTGGAACGCGGACAGGCACACCTGGAGCGGATCGCCGGCAACCTGGTCGAGTTCGAGCTGGCGACACCGGATGCGATCCGTGGTGCGCTGGAGCGCATCGCGTTGACCGCCGATCTCGCTGATGCGGCGGGACGTGCGGACATGATCGTCGAGTCCGTAGTGGAAGAGATCGACGTCAAGCAACAGGTGTTCGCCGAGTTGTGTACGCTGTGTGCCGCCGATACCATCCTGGCGACGAACACGTCCGGCATCTCGATCACCAGGATTGCGGGGCCGGTCACCCATCCGGAGCGCTTCGTCGGCACGCATTTCTGGAACCCGCCATACCTTATGCCGCTCGTCGAAGTCGTCAAAGGGGACGCCACCTCGGACGCCACGCTGGAAACGGTCTGCCAGGTTATCGAGCGGGCCGGGAAGAAGGCCGTGCGCGTGTTGAAGGACATCGAGGGGTTCCTGGGCAACCGTCTGCAACATGCGCTGTGGCGCGAGGCGCTGGCGCTGGTGGACATGGGCGTCGCCTCGCCGGCGGACATCGATGCGCTGATCAAGTATTCGTTCGCGCTGCGCATGCCGCCGATTGGCGTGTTCGAATACATGGATATGGTCGGCATCGATCTGGTACAAAATTGCCATTCCTACCTGTTCGCGGCGCTGGACCGCCGTACGTCCCCGTCGCCGGTGACGACGGCGCTGCTCGAAGCAGGCCACCTGGGTGCAAAGTCCGGCCAGGGCTTCTTCGACTGGACGCCGGAGAAGCTCGCCGAGCGTATTCGCGCGCGGGACCGCGAGGTCGTCCGGCAGTTGCGTCTGGCGCAGGACGGCGAGTGAGCGAACGCGGATGCGCCCGGGGCGTACGCAGTGCTGGACGCCGGTGTCGGAGCTGAGCGAGCGCAGCGAAAACGTCCGAATCAGCAAAGGGACGCCCCCGGACAGTCTCCGGGGGCTTGTCGATGGCCGACGGTGGCGGGCGCAAGACACCCGACTCTCTCTTACGCGCGGCGTGCTGCGTCGCTGGCGGGCTATGCAGTCAGGCGGAGAAAGTAGCGATGGAAGCGCTCGTCGTCGGTCAGCTCCGGATGGAACGCCGTGACGAGCAGGTGATTCTGCCGTGCGGCGACGATGCGGCCATCGTCGAGCCGGGCGATCACTTCCACACCCGGCCGGACCGCTTCGATGATCGGTCCGCGGATGAAGATAGCATGGAAGGGTGCGCGGTTGTCGCTACCGTTTCGTAGCACGGGGACGTCGAGCTCGGCCTCGAAGCTGTCCACCTGACGCCCAAACGCGTTGCGCCGGACTGTGATGTCCATTACGCCGAGCAGCGGCTGAGCCATGTTCCCGATGTCGCGGGCCATGAAGATCAGCCCCGCACAGATTCCCCACAGCGGGCGTCCCGCTCGCGCGAAGTCCTTCAGCGGTTGTACCAGGCCATAGTGTGTCGCCAGCTTGCCGATTGTGGTGCTCTCACCGCCGGGGATAATCAACCCGTCCAGCCCGGCTAGCTCTTCGGGCAAACGGACCTGCCGGACGTCGGCGCCGAGCCGGCGTAGCATCTGCTCGTGTTCGATGAACGCACCCTGCAAGGCCAGGATTCCGATGCGTGTCATTGCCAATCACTCCTACCAACCGCGTTCGGCCAGCCGTTCGCTCTCGGGAATGGCCGCGATCTCCAGACCGGGCATGGCCTCTCCCAGTCCGCGCGAGACCTCCGCAATGATCCCCGCATCCTTGAAGTGGGTGGTGGCGCGCACGATTGCCTGCGCGCGGCGCGCGGG
>CAZPTF010000411.1:0-3600 GCA_964589015.1 uncultured Anaerolineae bacterium | reverse complement strand
ATACCTCGACCTGCCAATTGACGTTGACCGCACCACCCAACAACGGGCAGATCAATCCCGAATCGCGCACAGCGTCCCTGGGTTGGCAGATGAATCGCGCGCTCACGCCCGACGAATACTACTTCGTGACGGTCACCTACAGCCACGCTGGCCAACAGCAGCGTTATGGTTCGTGGGATGAATCCGGTTACATTTCCAACTTGCGTGAATCCAGGCTGGACCTGTGGAAACCATACATCCTCTGCGCCGACGATGGTTGGTACAACTGGACGGTGTACGTTGCACGTAGACAGGGGACGCAACCAGCCGCGAGCGATGCGGTCGTCTGCCAGAGCGCGTCCGGGCGCTTCCAGTGGGCACTATGCGAGCCGACTGATTACCAACCCCAGACCCAGCCCACATCCGGCGCACCAGCAGCCGGTTGCCAGGTGACGTTGCTCGGACCACCCAGCGGTGCGCGGTTTGGGCCGGAGACAGAGAACGTCGTGCTGCAATGGCAAAACAACCGCCCATTGAACGCCCAGGAGTACTTCTTTGTGAACGTGGAATATCCGCACGGCGGGCTGACGTGGTACGACGGCACGTGGCGCGACGCCGCACAGCAGCGGCCGGACGGCACCCGTGATACCCAGTTCGCACTACGCAAGCATCTGTGCCAGCCGGGCTTCTCAGACACGGGACAGTACACCTGGTACGTAGTGGTCATGCACCAATTGGGTGCCGAGAAAAGCCTACACGACGGTGTTCTCTGCCAGAGCGAGAAACGCGTCTTTTCGTGGACCGGGTGTGCACCCCCAGCGACGCCTGAGCCGGAATACGAGGATGATGATGACGACAGCGATGGGGACGAGGACGATTGAGACTGCCCATTATTTCAAGGGTCAAACTGGGACTCCGACACACTGCATCAGGAAGGAGCAACGTGCCACATGGATCCAACCGCACTTAAATCTCGGATCGCTGAAGCCATAGTAGACTTCGACATGGACCACATCGAGGAGTTGACCCACGAAGCACTGCGTGCAGGTATTCCCGCCCACGATTTGGTGTTGGACGGTCTCAGCGTGGGAATGACGATCGTCGGAGAGCGCTACGCCAGCCGCGAGTACTTTTTGTCTGAGCTGGTGATGTGTGCCGAGACGATGAAACTCGCGATGGCTGTTCTCGAGCCTCACCTCGCTTCCGAGACAGGTCCGAAGTCGGCTGGCAAGGTTCTGATCGGAACGGTCGCGGGCGATCTCCACGATATCGGCAAGAACATCGTTGCCAGTATGCTGCAAGGTGCCGGCTTCGAGGTCCATGACCTGGGGGTCGATGTCCCCACCGCAAGCTTCATCAGGCACATTCGCGACACGAAGCCGGATATTGTGGGGCTATCCGCTCTGCTCCTGACCACACGCGAAGCGATGGCGGACGTGATCAGCGCATTACGCGAAGCAGGAATCCGGCAGGAAGTCAAGGTCATCGTGGGGGGGTGTCCGATTACTCCGGATTTCGCCGAGGCGATCGGTGCGGACGGATTCGCCGCGGATGCCCTGGAGGCGGTGCAAGTCGCCAAGGCGCTGCTGGCGTGAGCCCAGCACTGTTCAAGGTGCGACCACCCTCGCGCGTTGATAACGCTTAAAACCAAACTGGGAGGTGTGCTATGGCAACCACAATGACGCCGTGGGAGCGTTTCACAACAGCAGCCCGCATGGGGATCCCCGATCAGGTCCCGTTTATGCCGTTCGTGACCGGCCATTTTTTCGCCTGGTTCCTGGGAATCGAAGAGGGCGATTACTGGGATTCTCCCGAAAACAAACTGAAAGCGCAGGTCGCCTTTCAAGAGAGCTGGCCCGATTTGATGCTGTACCCCGGAATCTACTGGGACTACAGTGTCGCGGTCGAGCCTTCAGCGCTCGGCGCGGGCATCCATTTCCCCCCCAATGCCAGTCCCCACGTTGAACCTTTCCTCAAGAGCGCTTCACGCGACGAAATCCTGGCCCGCGAGCCAGGCGATCCTTACCGGGATGGTCTGATGCCACGTGCTCTGGATACACTCAAGTATATGCTGGAGCACTGCCCGCGCAAATGGATCGACCAGTACGGCTACCTGGCTGGAGCCGGCGCGACACTCGGACCGACTGACGTCGCCGGCCTGTGCCGTGGCTACGACCGCTTCAGCATGGATCTGTACCGGGATCCGCAGCTGGTCCATCACCTGATGACGATCGCGACGGAGACCTGCATCCGTTATCTGCATGCCCAACAGGAGATCGGCGGCCCGTTCCATCGCTTCCAGGTAGCGGACGACTCGCTCGCCTTCCTCTCTCCCAAACACTTCAGCGAGTTTTCGCTGCCCTATCTGCAGCGGATTTTCGCTGAATTCAAGGGAGAGGCCATCGGCATCCTGCACTGCGATACCAACAGCAGCCATCTGCTGGACGTTATTGCGGACGTTGGCATGGATGTGTTCAACTATGGTCCCGAGCTGGACACCGCCAGTGTGAAACAGAAGATCGGTGAGCGCGTGTGTCTGCTCGGTAACCTCGACCCGCTGGGGGCATTGCTCAACGGCACTGCGGACAAGGTCGAGGCCGACTGCAAGCGGCTTATCGAGATCGGCAAACCGGACGGAGGATTCATCCTCACGATGGGTTCAGGGACAGCGCGGGGCACGTCTCAGGAGAACATCGGCGCAATGCGCAACGCAGCGCTGAAATACGGACGGTACGATCGCTGATCGGGGCACCGTGAACGGTATGCAGCGCCTCTTCGCGCACACTGACCGCTCGTTCGAAACGCCCCCATTCGTAGCAGGGAGCGCTTCCATCGTTCCCCGCACAGCAGACAATCGAGTCGGGCAGGACCGGCAAACAATCACCACATCAGCCGGGCACATCCGGGATTCATATCGCCGCACGTTAAACCGGCTGTACTCGCCCCGTTTGCCGAGGACGCTAGCAGAACTGTACGCCTGTCTGTGACGCGCGAAAACTGCCGAATCGTGAGAGGGAACACGCCAACAAGAACGGGGTCCAAAAAGCCTTCCACCCCATCCAAGGGGGCGGAGGGGTGGAAGGGTATCCCCTCATGGTGACAGGAGGGAATAAAGGGGGGGCGGGTTAAGCGCACTTGATTCTGTTGTATCAGTGTCACACTCACATTATAGCATGAAAATCAAGGTTTGTCTGTAGGGAGTTCTTGACAGTTTTTGTAGGGAATTCTTGACAGTTCTTGTAGGGAATTCTTGATGACTTTGTCCAGGTCTTTGACAAATATCGATCAGCTGCAAAAGACTGGCGAAAATCGTGGGGAAAGAGACGAGGTTAAGGGCAGTGTCGCATTGGGCTCTTGCCGGTAGTTCACTGCACTGCTCACCACCTGCCTCCAAATGGCAGCTGTCCTCAAGCCGGAGCGGTCCTGACTGACCGCTCCGCTGACGACTTTCTTCCGACCGACCACCCGCTCACTGGCTGATCGTGATGTTCGGGATGAGCTCATCCATACCGTTCTGCGGCCTGAGCGAAGCGCGATATGCTCTGAGCGCCTCGTGGAAAGTACGCGCAGCCGGATTGATGGTATCGGCGCACGAGCGCATTCCGTCACGGATGCCCTTTA
>CAZPTF010000410.1:0-3606 GCA_964589015.1 uncultured Anaerolineae bacterium | reverse complement strand
GTCGCAGCCTGGTTTCCCAACAGGGAGAGAATGTTCACATCGTTTTCGTCAAAGGCGTCATACTGGCTATCGTGGCAGACACTCAATAACCCGATCACCGCTTTCCCGATCACCAGTGGCACGCTCACAATCGAAACCGCACGACACAGACGGCTGAACCCGGCGGGGAAACGGGTATCGCTGCGCACATTGCCCGAGACGAGCAAACGGCCAGATGCCACCACAGACTCCCACACCGGACCGGTGAACGCGTCTGCGGCGCAACGTGATTTCCGCAGACATGTCTGTCCACAGTTTTGCATACACATACTACGCAATTCCAGCTCGTTCTGATCGTTCAGTAACAAGACACAACTGCCGGTTCCGTCCACCAATTCCATCGCCCGGCAGGGTATGGCATCCAAAAGCTCCTGCAACTCGAGATAGGCGCTGATGCCGGTTACCGCTCCGTGCAAGGCCAGCAATTGCTTGTTGACCGAGCTCACATAGTCGCGTTCGGCAGCCAGATTCTGGTTGAGCAATGCATTCGTCATCACCAGGCTCATCTGGTTAGCCAAGGCTTGCAGCAGCTTGAAATCATCATCGGTCAGCGGGCGGTCCGCCGTCGATTCGATGTTCAACGTGCCGACGACACTGCCATCCAGCGTTACGGGTACGCAGATTTCACACGTGACCCCGGTACCAACCTCGATGTAATCCGGGTCGTTCAGCACATCGCGAACGAATTGTGCCTGCCCGCTGCGAATGGTCCGCCCAGTCACCCCAGCAAGGGCATTGATACCCGGGCGACTGACGCTGAATCCACCCCGAAAGACCACGTGCCAGTCAACGCCCTGTTTAATCGCGGCGCTGACGACGGGATAGTCGCCAATCTCCATCAGCACCCGTGAGACCTTCCGATAGATCTCCGCCGGGTCGAGCGCGGAATTAGCCGCACGGAGTGCCGCATACAAAATGTGCAGCTCGCGGTTGCGCCGTTCGATGGCCTGCTCGTGGGTCACGAGATCGGAAAGATCGAGCCCACTCCCGATAAACACCGCTTCGCCCACGCTCTCTTCGCGCAGGACACAGTTATTCCAAAGCAACGGAATGGCTTTACCGTTGCTGCCTTTGAAGGTGGTCTCGTGAAAAGGCAACACCTCATTCCGATTGCACGCCAACAGCGCCTTCAACATCCAATCGATCTCATCGGATGGCAGGTAGTCCCAGATCACCTTACCACAGAGCTCTTCGTCTTCATACCCGAACAACTCGCGGCTCTTGCGGTTGACCAAAACGATCCGGCCAACCGAATTCCACACGATCACCGGGGCCTCGACCATATCCAACACTTTGGCGATGAAATCGCGTTCGGTGTTGCGCTTGTCCTCCGGCCATTTGTCTCCCGTAAGGTCGCGTACTATGACCAAAATCCCAATAATGCCGCCGTCGCCAGCGAAGAGTGGCGTGCGGGCAATCTCGAACCAACGCGTTCCGCAGGACGTCTCCAACAGGTGTTCGTTGACCAGAGATACACCGCTGCTGACAACCTGCACTTCCTCTTCGTGAAAGACCAGCGCATCCCGCGCAGACCAAACATCGAAATCGGTCTTCCCAACCACCTCCGTTTTCTGTTGGCCAAGCAGCGTGCAGTACGCTTCACTACAGTCCAGGTAGACAGAATCCACATCCTTCAAGGCAACCATTTCAGACGTAGCAACCAGCAGGTTCTCGAGCATGCCCCGATAACGGTCTCGCTCCACCACGGCCCATTGGGTTCCTGCAGCGACCTTTTTGACCTGGGTGATATCGCGCATGACACACAACAGGCCAATCACCGTCCCGTGTTCATTCTTCAGCGGGGATTTGGAGAGCTCAAACCACTGTGTGCTATCGCCCGCGAGACGGCTGATTTCGCGGGACAAGGGCTGTTCGCTCGCCAGTATCTGGAGGTCTTCCTGTTTAAGGCGAGCGACTTCCTCCGGAGGCCAGAAATCGAGGTCGGTTTTACCGGAAATACTCTGCATCGACAGACCCCATAACTCAGCAAAGGCCCGATTGCAGAGCTGATAGGAAAGATCGCAGCGTTTGATTAGCGCGGGGGAGAGCAGCGCGTCCAATACGGAAACATAAATATCGAGTTGTGTGGAAGCCCACGCCTCCGTGGGTTTCGACTCATCACCTTGTGCCGCGATAGCAGTACGCTCCTGTCCGACGACGTTGCGAATGATCGCAGTTCATTTGCTGCTCGACATCGAACGGACGCAACGTTGTCTGTCGTACTTCCAGACATCTATTGTACACAAATCCATCCGCAACTCAAAACGAGATGCCTGCCCCTGGGCAGGCAGGATTCTTGCCGACAAATGTAGCGCCTTTGACACGACCAATGCGTTGGAGAGCACGCCCACTGGAGCAGACTGTGCCAATCTACTGCGGTGCAGACCAGCACACGGTCCGCCCAGGCACAGCACTCCCAGAACAACGACGGTAGCGTCGGAGATTGGCACAGTCTTGACCGGCACGAAGATATTCGTGTGCACCTGGCAGATCACGCTAAAAACACGACCTGCCCACTGCGCGCTGGCCCCAAAATCTCCGGATGCACCCGTCTGCCCCCGGATGTTCTGTTCACCGGACTTTCGTACGCCAAGCCGCGACGGCCCCGACGATACACACCGGAATCAACCACAGAAAGGCAACGAGCCAACTGCCAGTCTTCTCAATAAGCCAGCCCAAGCCCAACGGTCCCAGCAGCATACCGGCATTTTGACCGACCTGAATGACCGCCATCGCCATCCCGCTCAGCCGGGAATCGCCAACGACTTCCGCCCCGGCGGCGAACACACCGGTAGGGACAAAACGACCGGAAAATCCGACCGCCAGAATGACCGACAATACCGCCCACGGCCTGTCCAGGCAGAGCAACACCCACGATAGCCCCATCACGCCCAGCGGCACGACACAAATCCATTTGCGCGAGCCGATGCGATCCGAAAACCACCCGCTGAACGGGATGACGAACATGCTGACGAACGTCGAGATACTGATGAACATAGCCGAGTAACCCAGTGGGAGCGCATAAACTGTTTCGAGGTATGTCGGCGCCCAGGTGATGAACCCAATGAACGCCGCATTGAAGCAGGCGAAGGTCAGACTGATGAGCCACAGATCAGGAATCCGCAACACACGGACCAGATCCCGAGCGGAGAGTGTGGGGAGAGGCGGTTCCGCAGCAGTCTGTCCGGTAGCGGGCATAGGCCTGACGAAAATGAAATATAACAGACCGCTACAAACGGCATAAATGCAGCCGAACCACCAGACAGTGCGCCAGCCGCCGTGCACGACGAGCAGCGGCGCAGCGACGAACACAATCGCCTGGCCCAGCGGGACCCACGTTGCCCATACGCCCAGTGGCATCCCACGCTTGTCCGCGACGAACCACAGCGCAACGACCGCCGGCGCGACGACAGCGAGCAGGCTCGTGCCTGTCCCTTCGACGATGCGGCCGAACCACATCGTACCAATGTCACTGCTGGCGGCACCCAACGCCGCACCGGCGGCAACCGCGCCCACCGCCAGCAGACCGGTCAGGCGGTAACCCAGCTTCTGAAACACGAATCCCGC
>CAZPTF010000409.1:0-3622 GCA_964589015.1 uncultured Anaerolineae bacterium | reverse complement strand
GGATCCTGCACGTCGGTCTGTCCGAGGATCATGTTGGACCAGCGGCGGGCGGCATTGTCGCGCGCCGCGCTTTCGGCCTCGAACGTCTGGCGGGTGATCTCGCGGATCTCGCCGGCGACTCGGGCGACGGTATCGCCGACTTCTCCGGCGACTTCGGCCTGCCGTCGCACCCAATCCGCGTTCGGTTGGTAGGAATTGGCGATGTGTCCCAGAATCGCCACTCCCGCATCGCGCATGGCGGTCGGCACGATGGCGGAGATCAGGGTCTCGACATTCCAGATGTCGACGCCCGATATCTGTGTCCGTTTCGTGCCGGCAAGACAGAACACGTACAGGGGTTGGCCGTCCCGGTGGCACTCGGCCACTACCTGCCCGATATCGATCGTCATGGACCCGCCCAGGAGGTTGTAGCGCCCGTAGATGGCGTTGATCGGCTGCGAGAGGTCAGAGCGGTCCCGTTCCTCCACGATGGTTGCATCCGTGCAGCCAGCGGACAGGTTCCGCGTGAGGTACTCCCGCGCGTAGTCCAGCCCACTCGTGTAGCTGCGCACCATCCAGGTCATCCCCATGTACGAATACCACGATCCCTCGGTGAAACCGGCCACCTCCATGTCCCAGCGAAGAGCGGTGTAGGGCGGGACATTCCGGTCACCGATACGGAAGAACATCTGCCCATCCGGCGAGGTAATTTGTACATCGGGGCGCACGTCGAGCGCATTCTCTCTCACCAGCCCGCCCGAGACGGTCCAGCCCTGGGGCACTTCGAGGGTAAACGCATTCTCGTTCGGTTCCTGCCACCGAACGTAGGTCACTCCGCCCGAATCCGGCGGGGGAACGGTGGGGGTGGTGAACGAAAACGTGTCGAGGATGTCGACCAACGTGTTGCGCACCGCGTCGAAGTTGCGCTCCGGCGCAGCCACCGCGTAGAGCATACCGCTGCGCCCATCGAGCATGCACAGCAGCAGGGCGCGGCCCGCTTCTCCCCGGTCAGCGAAGCTCAGCTCGGCGATCACCTGGTCGGGTTGAGCGGATAGCTGGCGAACGTCGGTCACGGTTGCACCGGGAAAGAGCTGCGCCAGCTTCTCCGGAACTTCTGCGGCCCATCCCGCCGCAGTCGCCCCATCGCGCGCGAAGAAGGGCTGGACGACGGTGAACTCCGTGCCATCCGCGCTGCGCACCAGAATCTGCTCGCCCTGCAGCACCTGTGGTGTCCAGCCCGCCGGGTGGCGGAGCGTGAACCCCAGCGGGTCATCGTGCGTGAGCCAGGTAACCGGCTCCGGCACGAATGCGGACGTGGGCGGTGGGACAGGGGCCGGAGGTAGCGGGGCTGGCGGAACCGTTTCTTCGCCCGGCGTCCACACCTGGAGGTTATCGAACTCGGCCCAAAGAATATCGCCAGCGGGAACGGACACGGAGAGACCGACGGCCCCGCTCGAGAAGCTCGCGTCGTCCCATTCGGCAACCTGCCGGTCATTGATGTAGAAGGTCAGGTGAGAGCCTTCCGCTTTCACGCCCAGGCGGTTGGGTGCACCGGGGTTGAGCGCAGCGGTCTCTGTCCAGGAGATCAACTCGGACCACGCACCGTTCTCCTCGATACCCACCATGAACGCGTCTGCACTGATATCCAGATGGTAATAGTTGTCCCGGTCCAGCCGCCGGAACAGCAGACCCAGCGAGGCCATCTCGGAACCATCGACATACGGGAGATCCACCGACAAATACAGATCGGAGAAAACGGCATTCTCCAACTCCGTCGGGATGAACACATCGTCATACGCCTCGACCTCCCAGCCGTAGGTGCCGAGCGCAACGAACATGTCGCTCATTGCGATATCGTCATCCTCGATGCCTTCCGGCCAGTTGTTCCGGTTATCGTCGAAGGTCTCGCAGATCGCCAGTGTCCAGCCGGCCGGCACGCTGGCCGGCCGCTCGCAGGCGAATGGACCGGCCGTCGGCGGCGGTGGCGGCGGGACGGGTGCGTCAGTTGGCGGCGGGGTGGAGATGGGTTCAACGGTCGGCAAGGGCGCAGGGGTGGGTACAGGTTCATCGCCACCTGGCGGCACGAGCACGAGCAGCTCCCCGAACTGCACGTTGAGCTGTTGGTCCGGCCCAACAGACACCGCCATGCCGATCCGACCGCCGGCCAGCCGTGAATCGGTGAGCTCGCCAACCTGCACGTCGTTGACGTAGAATGTGAAGTATGCACCTTCGGCCTTGACCGCCAGCCGGTTCCAATCGTTCGTCGCCACGGCGGGATGCGGGGTCGCCTCAATCAGCGTTTCCCACTGGCCGTCTTGATACAGAGAGACCTGAAACCAGCCATCGCCAGCGTCGAAGAGATAGTAACTGCCCGACTCCTGCCGGCGGAAGATCAGGCCGTAGGTGGAATCGGGCGGTCCGGCGAAGCGCATGGCCTCGACCGCCAGGTATAAATCGGACCATTCCTGCTCGTGATACGTCACCCACGACAGGACATCGCGGTACGATTCGACATCCCAGCCATACGTCGCGGCGGCGATGGTCCGTTCCGTGCGGGCGTAGTCATCCATCTCCACGCCGAGCGGCCAGCCACCCCGGTTGTCGAGGAATTCCTCGCACAACGCCACCGGCCAACCGGCAGGCGCGCTCGCGGGACGGGCGCACTCGGACGGAGCCAGGGTGACGACCGCCGGCACGGTCGGACCGGGCTGCACATCCGGCCCCGGCATCTGCGCAGGAACGACCACCTCGAAGTTATCGAAGGCCACAGCGACGTGTTGCCCTGCGCTACCTTCCACAGCGAGGCCGACGCCACCGCGCGTCAGCCGCCAGTCGGAGAACGTCGCCACCTCCTGGTCGTTGATATAGAGGGTGAAAGCTGGCCCGCTGGCGGAGACGGCGAACTGGTTCCAGTCGCCCGGCCGGATGGCCGGCGCGGGACTCCAGTCCATCAGGTTGTTCCACGTCCCATCCAGGAGCGCATCCACCCGGAAACCCTGCAGCTCGGAGATGGCGAAGCGGTAGTAGTTGTTGTCGTCCGCCTTGCGGAACACCAGGCAGTAGCTGCCCGAATCGGAGCCGGCGAGCTGCCTGGCTTCCACCGAAGCGAAGAAGTCCGTGAAGGTCCACTGTGTGGGGGCGGCCCAGGGATTGACGTTCTCGGCCGCGCGCATGTCCCAGCGATACGTGTTGTCGGTCAGGCTCCGCGTCAATTCGCCGTACTTATCCGCGGCATCCCCCAGCGACCAATTGTTCTGGTTGGTAGTGAACGGATCGCACAGCTCGCGCACCCAGCCGTGGTCGACCAACCACTGGCCGTGCGTGCACGCGCGCACCGGCGTCGTGCCGCCGATCCATCCGCCGGCCGTCGGCTGCGGCATCGGCTCGGGCGATGGCCCGGGCGCACGCGTCGCCAGCGCAGCCGGCGGGACGCGCAGCTCGAAATCATCGAACTGGAGCGCCGCGTCCTGGCCCTCCGTCAGATCGATCGCCAACCCGGCCTGGCCTGCCGGGATGCGCCCGTCGTTCACCTCGCCGACCTGCTCGCCGTTGATGTACAGCACGATGCGCGGACCCTGCGCCAGCACAGCGAGCCGGTTCGAGCCCCCCGCACGGATCGCGTTGCTTTGTGTCCAATCGAGCA
>CAZPTF010000408.1:0-3632 GCA_964589015.1 uncultured Anaerolineae bacterium | reverse complement strand
ATGCCGGCCGGCGGATCACATCCAGGAGGCAGGGAGCGATGAATCGAATCTTCACCATAGGCGCGGGATTTCCCGTCCCGGACGGGACCATCGTCCATTCGATATTGGATACTGCGGCGTTGCATCACAGCGCCGGCGTGTGGTTGGAGCAGTTCAGCGTTGCGCTGGGAGTCATCCCGCCGTGGACCACCTCGAAGATTCACCTGCACCCCATCGTCACGCAGTTGACGTGGGTGATCGCGGGCGATCTGACGGTGATGATGAAGGACCCGGACTCGGACGCACCGTATTCGCTCGGCCTGACCGCCGAGCAGGCCGTGATCACCCCGCCTGGGACACTTTTCCAGCTCCGCAATACGCGCGATGTGCCATGCCGGGTGCTGTACGTCGTGTCACCGGCCTTTCTCTTCGAAATCGACGCGGGCGGGAATGTCGCCTATAACGATGCAATCGTGCTCGACGCGGAATGGGGTGAGTTGGAAGCGACAGGCTGGACGCTCCCGGAGGGGATCGACCTTGATAACGCGCTTGCGGAAAGAGAGAAGAGCCGGCATCGTATGCGTGTCAGGAGCGCGCGCACGTCCAATCCGTGAGATACGCTTCAGGGGTTCTGGGGGTAGGCGAGCAAACAGCGGCCCTGTCTTTTCGGTGCCGGTGCCTGCAGGATTTACGGGCAGTTTTCTTCTCGCCACTATCAACTGCGCCAATCGCTGACGTCACCGTCGCTGTGCTGCACCGCTGCCTGTGGGCAAGCACGCGCACAAGCCAGGGTGAGCCCGGTGGAATGGCGCTAGATCTCGACGATTTCCGCACCCTGAGCCGGTTGTGAGATATAGACCGACGGCTTTAACCCGGTGACGGAGTGGTAGCGTTCGCTAACGGACGCGGCGAACGATTGGGCAGCTTCTGCCCGGATCAGCGCGACGGCACAACCGCCAAATCCGCCGCCGGTCATGCGCGCGCCGAAACAAGTCGGGTTCTCGTGAGCGCAATCGACCATGCTGTTCAGGGCCGCACTCGACACTTCGAAATCGTCGCGCAGGCTCACGTGGCTCTCATCCATCAGCCGTCCCATCTCGACGGCATCTCCCCGGCGTAACGCAGCGGCGGCTTGCAGCGTACGTGCGTTCTCAGTAA
Organism: uncultured Anaerolineae bacterium; assembly: GCA_964589015.1. Classification (GTDB taxonomy): domain Bacteria; phylum Chloroflexota; class Anaerolineae; order DAOTYC01; family DAOTYC01; genus CAZPTF01. The sequence continues at coordinate 2,495 of CAZPTF010000408.1, read as the reverse complement.
TGATGTGTTGGGCGCGCCGTCGGGTGACGGCATCCAGTTCGTCTGCTCGCGCCTCGAATTGTGCGAGCGTCACATCACGCAGGGCACGGACGCCGAAGAAGCGCGCGGCGGCTTCGCATTGTGCGCGGCGTTCGTTATATGCGGAGTCGACCAGGCCACGGCGCGTGGCCGTGTCCAAAATGGCGACTGCCGTACCTGGCGGGAGAGGTGCCGGCTCAGTTTCCAGAGAGCGACAGTCGATCAACAACGCGTGTCCGGCAAGCCCGGACGCCGAGATCATCTGATCCATGATCCCACACTTCATACCGATCCACTCGTTTTCTGCCTTCTGTCCCAATTTTGCCATCACCTTGGGCTCCCAGGACAAGCCGGAAACCGCTGCGAAGGCTCTGGCAGTCACGATCTCCAATGCAGCGGACGAGGACAGCCCCGCTCCGCGCGGGACATCGCCGAGCATGACGCCTTCCCAACCTTGTAATCGATAGCCGGCATCCTGCAACGCCCAGGCAGTGCCCTTCAGATACTCTACCCACCCGGCCTTGGTGTTCTGCAATCCCTCCAGGGGAAACGTGTGGAATTGTTGGAAATCGGCTGAATAAACGCCGACCTGCCCATCATCGCGCGGGTGGAGCGCGATCCAGATCGCACGCTCGATCGCCATAGGCAGCACGAAACCATCGTTGTAATCGGTATGTTCGCCGATCAGATTGACACGGCCGGGCGCGCGTACCACAATAGCCGGCGCCTTTCCATAGCAACTCGCGTAAACTTCGAGCACTTCTCGCTTGAGCGACATAGGCTACCCTTCCTTAATAGTGGATCTCCGAAAGAGATCGCAGCTTTTCTGCAGCCTGCTCCGCCGTCAGGTCACGCTGCGGCTCGGCTAACATCTCGTATCCGACCATGAACTTCTTGACTGTGGCGGAGCGTAGTAAGGGGGGGTAGAAATGAGCATGGAGTTGCCAGTGGGTATACGCTCCGGCTGCATCCTGTGCGTTTGCGGTGGGGCCGGTCGGTGCACCGTGCCACCCCATCGAATAGGGGAAGGACACCTCGAAAAGATTATCGTAGCGGCTGAGCAGGCGTTTCAGAATGTCTGCCAGTGCATCTCGCTCCGCTGCGCTCAAATCGGGCAGCCGTAAGACGTGCCGGTTCGGGATCAGCAGGATCTCGAATGGCCAAATCGCCCAAAAGGGAACGACCGCAAGCCAGTGCATGTTTTGTACCACGATCCGTTCTCCCCGTGCCAATTCCTCGCGCGCATAGTCTGCCAACAGCGGCGAATGGTGTGTTGCGAAATACGCCTGTTGCTGCCGGTCCTCTTTGAACGGTTCGTTGGGCAGGTCGCCACCCGCCCAGACCTGACCGTGCGGGTGCGGATTTGAACACCCCATCACCGCGCCCTTGTTCTCGAACACCTGGACCCAACGATAGGTCTGCCCGAGGTCGCTGACCTGCTCGGCCCACACGTCTACGACCCGCCGGATGTCCGCGAGGGCCATCTCGGGCAGGGTCAAGTCGTGTCGTGGCGAGAAACAGATCACGCGGCAGGTCCCCGGCACGCTGTGATAACGGAACAATTCGTGTTCATCGCTGGCGGGCGGCGTATCGGGTAGCAACGACTGGAAATCGTTAGTGAAGACGAAAGTGTGTTCGTATACAGGATTGCGAACCCCTCCGGCACGTCCGTTGCCAGGGCACAGGTAACACTGGGGATCGTAGGCAGGGCGTTTGTCTTGCAGCGACTTTTCGACCTGCCCTTGCCAGGGCCGTCTCATACGGTGCGGCGAAACAAGCACCCATTCGCCGGTCAGGGGGTTGAATCGACGGTGAGGATACTCGTCGAGTCGAAAGGGTTCTGTCACGGTTCGGTCGCTCCTGGAGAATCTACCGCTGGCGTTTCAGCCTCGCTAGAATATACCACACTTTTCTCAAAACTCCAACGGGCTGTATTGAAGAGCGTCTGTCCCACATTTCAGGGAGGCTGGCGAGCAGTGGCCAGTGATGCTGAAAACGTGACCTGCCAGGTTCACTCGAGTGGCTTCGTGTTGGTCAAGACTGGGCCAATCTGGGAAGCAGTCCACTCGCGAGGTAACCCGCGTGGACGGACTGGCAGGCCCGCATGCGGCATGTGCGGAGATTGGCACAGTCTGGTACAGCAGGTGCGTTCTCCTGCGAATTTGTCGCCTCAAGAGCGCTGCAATTACCGCCGCAATTCCTGAAATGCACCCTTGTTTCGAAATCCATTTGACAGCCACGCGAACCTCATCTATAATGAAGTACTGCTCCCCTAAGTGGGGAGTCGCTTTGCGTCTGTATACCAATTAGACCGAACCGTCCAAACGGGTGGAAGAACGAATGGCACGAGTCCGTCTGCAGGTCTGGAAGCCTGCGGTTATGTTTGGCTCGTGTTGTTTGTGGTGACAATCAAGATGGATGACGGCAGAAGCATGTGAGGAAGTGAATCATTATGATCGATGTAAACCAGCTCAAAA
>CAZPTF010000407.1:0-3633 GCA_964589015.1 uncultured Anaerolineae bacterium | reverse complement strand
ACGACCGGATATCGGCTCGAGAGGTCTACGAACACTCAGGGGTGGAAGGAGAGAGTATCTTCTTTCTGAACCGGGCGCAAATCAGGGAACGCCTTGAGGAATTGCCGGATATCAAGACGACTTCCATCACGCTTCAGCTTCCGGCAAATGTAAAGATCGATATCGTCGAACGAAATCCCGTCTTCATCTGGCAAGCAGGGCAAACTGTTTATTGGGTGGACGACGAAGGTGTGATAATGGAACCGCGCGGTGAACCGTTGGACACGGTCACCTTTCTGGAGATAGACGGGCCGTCACGCCATTCCGGCGAAAGGATTCAACCGGAAATCCTGCAAGCCGCCCGGATACTTCAGGACTGGTTACCGCAAGAGCAGTTCATCCAGTGGTCGCAGTCGCAAGGGATCAGTTTCCTGCACCCGGATGGCTATCCCGTATATCTGGGACAGCCTGATGATCTGCCCAGGAAACTCACGACCCTACATGCCTTGACGGAAAGTTTTGCAAAAAAGGGCACCCGCCCCGAATTCGTCGATATGCGCTTCGCGGGACGTCCGTATTATCGATGACTCTGTTCGCCAAGGAATTGGAAGGAGTCCTTTTTGGACAGAACCATTGCCTGTATAGACATAGGAACCACAAAGATCTGCACCCTGGTTGGTGAGCGCGACGATGATGAGAATTTGCGCATCATGGGTGTGGGCATTGCTCCGTCCAAAGGGATCCGCCGCGGCATGGTCGTCAACGTTGCGGAAACGACCCAGGCCATTGCCATGTCTGTTGAGCAAGCAGAGCACATATCCGGTCATCACATCGAGAGCGCATTGGTGGGCATCGGCGGGAAACACATTACGTCGGTTAACAGCCGGGGCGTTGTTGGCATCTCGCGGGGGCATCGCGGTATCAGCGATGATGATGTGGAACGGGCACTTGAAGCTGCCAAGGCCATCGCCATCCCGCACAATCGGGAGATCATTCACAACATCCCCAGAGGGTTCACCATCGATGACCAGGATGGGATCAAAGACCCGATTGGCATGCAGGCGTTTCGCCTCGAAGTGGAAGCGCACATCGTGAGCGGTTCGTCGCCATCGATCAGCAACCTGACGAAGTGTGTGGAACAGGCCGGAATTGAGATCGATCAGCTGACACTGCAACCGTTGGCATCGGGTGTGGCCGTCCTGACGGAAGAAGAACGAGAAATGGGGGTCGTCCTGGCCGATATCGGCGGAGGAACCACAGATGTAGCTATATTCATCGAAGGAAGCATCTGGCACACGGTCATCCTCCCATACGGGGGCATGCAGATCACCAATGACATTGCCATTGGCCTGCAGACACCATCCTCGACGGCGGAAGAAATCAAGATCCGCTACGGCCATGCGTGTCCGGACAAAGTGATAGACTCCAAAATGCTGGATGTGACCGCCTTCGGGGACGGCGGACGACAGGAAGTTTCGCGCAAATTCCTGGCGGAGATCATCGAAGCTCGTGTTGAGGAGATATTCAAGATGATCCTCAGGGAGGTGAAACGATCGGGATATGACGGGCTTCTTCCTGCTGGTTTGGTATTGTGTGGTGGCACAGCCAGCTTGCCAGGCATCCAGGAACTGGGGAAAGATGTTTTGAAAATGCCGGTAAGGGTGGGTGCACCGCACGATTTGATGGGCTTGGTCGATGTTTTGGGCAGTCCGGCCCATGCTACGGGTGTAGGATTGCTCATGTGGGGTTTGAAGGAGAGATCGATTTCATCTGCACCGGGTCCCGGAATTGGACACGGATTGTGGGAGCGAATCGCTAAACTGCTCAAACCCTTTTTACCCGGGTGACGTTGTCCGGGTACGAGATGTGGACGTTACCAACACAGTTCAAGGAGGGTTGGAAAGATGCAGAATTCAACGACCGACATTGAGAGCTTTGCGCAAATCAAGGTCATCGGCGTTGGCGGAGGTGGCTCCAACGCAGTCAATCGCATGGTTGAAGAGGGCATCCATGGGGTTGAATTCATCGCCATCAACACTGACTCGCAGGCACTGCTTCTCTCCGAGGCCCCGCAGCGTGTCCGGATTGGTGACAAGCTGACACGTGGCCTGGGTGCCGGTGGAGATCCTATCATTGGAGAGAAAGCGGCAGAGGAATCCAGAGAGGAAATCGATGCAGTAGTCGACGGTGCGGACATGGTCTTCATCACAGCGGGAATGGGTGGTGGAACGGGCACCGGTGCTGCTCCGATCATCGCCGAAATCTCTCGTGAAGCGGGTGCGCTGACCATTGGCGTCGTCACTCGCCCATTCACGTTCGAAGGGAGTCGGCGCCGGGCGGTATGCGAGGAAGGTATGGAGCGGCTGAAAGAGAAGGTTGACACGCTCATCGTCATTCCGAACGACCGGCTACTGGACATTGTCGACAAGAAGGCATCGATTCAGGCAGCATTCCGGCTCGCCGACGATGTACTGCGCCAGGGCATTCAGGGAATTTCCGAGCTAATCACTGTACCCGGTCTGATCAACCTCGACTTCGCGGACGTCAAGGCCATTATGTCCGAGGGTGGCGCTGCACTGATGGCGGTAGGCCGGGCAACAGGTGATAACCGGGCAGCGGAAGCGGCACAACAGGCGATCTCCAGCGCGCTGCTGGACATCACCATCGAGGGTGCGAGAGGTATCCTGTTCAATGTACGTGGCAGCAACGACCTGAGCCTGTATGAAGTCAACGAAGCCGCCGAGATCGTGCGGAAGGCGGCGCACCCGGACGTCAACCTGATCTTCGGCGCTGTCATCGACCCGACGATGAACGATGAGATTCAGATTACCGTCATCGCGACCGGCTTCGATGGGACAGCACAGTTACGGCGGTCCAGCAGCAACGCCAAACGGCCAACCCAGGCAGTGGCAGCGGGACACGAAGAAGACGGGACGAAAATCAGGCATTTCCCGACCAGCCTACCGTTCGATGAAGGAGGAGATCTGGATATTCCAACGTTCCTGCGCCGGCGCAGCTAGATAAACGAGTGCACGGATATCCCTCCCCAACAGCATAGGGACACCGTTCTGTGAGTTGTCGGCAATCAGATACGCGATGGCCCCTCTACCATCGCCAAAACGGGCGACCGCCGACCCTCAGAATTCGTGTGTTGGTTTTGTCCTGCATCGAAATCTTTGAGTAGCTGTGAACCAATGTGCATCGGGTCCCCTTACCCTCAACCGCTACCGAGGCTCGGTAGCAGTGAGCCGGTTGGCTCACAGGGGACCGCATCCCCTCTCTCCCCCTCCTTGACGAGTCAAGGAGGGGGAGACCTTTTCCAGTGGTCATTTTCTGAACCAGTAAATACACAAGTCGACCAAGGATTTTAAGGTGAAGGCCCTTGAAATCTGAAGGACTTTGTGGTATAGTAGTTAAAGATTACCTACTACATATAGTAGTGTTCCGGTTCACGCACACAACATATAGTGTAGACATGTCGTTGGAAAGAACCTTTGTCAAGGGGCCATGTATGGAGAAGCGACATCCTACAATGGCCCTTGTTTTTTTGGTGACACACCGTGGGGTGATCAATGCAATGTCCTTTCTGTAAAGCCCAAGATTCTCGGGTAATTGACACGCGTCAAGTGGAAAACGGTATTCGGCGGCGACGCG
>CAZPTF010000406.1:0-3643 GCA_964589015.1 uncultured Anaerolineae bacterium | reverse complement strand
TTTCTTTATGCAGGAATGGAAGGTCATCGGTGCGTTCGTCAGCCATCCCACCGCCTGGACCAAAGCGCTCACCCTGCTGGAAGCGCGCTCGATTCAGGCCGATACGCTGTTCTCCCTGCGCGTACCACTGGAACAGATGCTCGATGCGGTCGCCGAAGCCAGACAAAACAAGGAGATCATGAAGGTTTTCATCGTTCCAGGTCTGCAAACACGCGAAGAAATCGACGCAGATGCACTCTGTGTCTGATATGCAAGTCATGAGGTGATTCGGCGGCGTGCCGCCCAATCACCAGGTCACGTCAGGAAGGAGTACATGATCCATGGGCAAAATTTTCAATCGCTTAGAGACGGAAAACACATACCGGTGGCCCGAGACACGCACCCAACGTCTGAACCGTATCCTGCTCGAGGTGGAACCGGAGATGTGCATCGAGCGTGCACGGTTGGTGACCGAGAGCTATAAGACGACAGAAGGCCAGCCACAAATCATTCGCCGCGCCAAGGCACTGGATAAAGTGCTCAGCGAGATGAGCATATTCATCCAGGACGAGCAGATGATCGTCGGCAATCAAGCCAAAGGGCTGCGTTGGGCACCGCTGTTCCCGGAAACTGAGGCGAACTATCTGGAGCGGGAGATCGACCTGTTCCCAACGCGCGGCAACGATGAGCTGATCGTGCGTCCCGAAGTCAAGAAAGAACTCCTTGAAGACATCCTCCCCTACTGGAAGGGCAAGACGACCGAGGATGTCGCGTGGAGCCGTATGCCTGCCGAGACGGCAGCAGTAATGAAAGCCAAACATCCGTTGTTTCATGCGGAAATCCACCTCTCCGGTAGTTTTGGACACCTCGTTCCCAATGTCCGCAACCTGCTGGCCAAGGGTTGGGGCGGTCTCCGGCGCGAGGCAGAAGCGAAGCTCAGCGCGCTCGATCTGAGCAAGCCTGCGAATCTGCGCAAGTCGCACTTCTATGAGGCAGAGATTATTTTGGCAAACGCGATGACCAAGTTCACACGTCGCTTCGCCGCGCTCGCCCGCGAAATGGCCGCTGCAGAAAAAGACGCGCAGCGCAAGCAGGAATTGGAACTGATCGCCGTAACCAACGATGCCATCGCCGAGAATCCGGCGGGCTCGTTCCTGGAGGCCGTCCAGTTGTTCTGGTACAGCGATCTCATGCTTTACATCGAGCAAGACGGGCTCGCCAATTCTCCGGGGCGGGTCGATCAGTTCCTCTATCCCTACTACCGGAAGGATATCGACGCCGGCCGGCTGGACAACGAAGATGTCCAACAGATCCTCGAGCTGCTGTGGATCAAGTTCACCGAGATCATGCGCGCCTACGACTATGCGTCCGCGTTTTTCTACGGCGGGTTCTCGATCTCCGAGAACGTGCTGCTCGGCGGGACGGACGCGCAGGGTCGCGACGTAACCAACGAACTCTCGTACCTGTGCCTCGAAGCGGAAGCGAACACGAAGCTATCGCAGCCGAACCTGGGCATCCGCGTCCATCCCGGCACGCCACAGGACTTTCTGGTACGCGCGTGCGAACTGGTCGTGAAAGGACGGACCAAACCGCAGTTCTTCAATGACGCTGTCGGTATTCAGATGTTGCTGAAAAGCGGGGTGCCGCTGGAAGACGCACGGGCCTACAGCATCGCGGGTTGTGTCGAAGCCGTGCCCGATGACTGTATCGGACTCACCAATGCGGCGATGTCCAACATCGCCAAGGCGCTCGAGCTGGCGCTGAACGATGGCAAATGCCGGTTGTGCGGCGAGCAGATGGGCCCGGCGACGGGCGACCCGCGCAGCTTCAAGTCGTTCGACGATCTCCTGGCCGCGTTCAGGACACAGGTTGCGTTCTACGTGCGGCACATGGTCATCGCGCTGAACGTGATCCAGGCCGTGCACGCCGAGATCTATCCGCTGCCGTTCTTCTCGCTGATGACCGGCGGCTGTATGGAGAGCGGGCTGGATGTCACCTGGGGCGGCGCACGTTACAACTTCACCGGGCCACAGGCCGTCGGCGTCGCCAATGCCGCTGATTCGCTCTCGGCCATCGACACGCTGGTCTTCAAGCTGGGAAAAATTACGATGGCGGATTTGCTGGAGGCGCTCGACAACGACTTCGCCGGTCGCGAGGAGCTGCGGCTCATGCTGCTGAACGACGCACCCAAGTATGGTGCGGACAATCTCTATGCCGACAACATGATGACGCTCGTCGGGCAGGTCTATTCCGCGGAAGTGAACCAATACGAGGATCCGCGTGGCGGGGTGTATCGTGCGGGGCTGTATTCGGTGCCGGCGAATGTCCCGCTCGGCATGAACGTCGGCGCGCTGCCCGACGGGCGGCAAGCGGGCACGCCACTTACGGACGGCGTGTCGCCGCGACACGGAGTGGAGCGTGCCGGCATTACTGGGGTGATCAAGTCGGCAGCCAGGATCGATCACGTCTCTGCTTGCAATGGGACTTCGTTGAATGTCCGGCTCGAAGTGTAAGCAACGCCCTGGCGGTGATTCGGAACAGACCTGCAGCTTCTGCCAGTCGGCACGTTCTGCGGGTCCAACGGCTACTCGATTCGGAAGGATGGTGCCTATGAAAGCTGACATTCCTGATACACGCAGTCAATTGTTACGGCGACTTGGAGACTTTGACCTGAGCAAGTGGGGTCCGTTTGTCGCGCTGGTGATCCTGTGTGTCCTGGCAACGGTAGCCTCGCCTTACTTCCTGATGGCAAAGAATCTGCTCAATGTATCCAGGCAGGTTGCCCAGAACGGTATCGTCAGCGTGGGGATGACGTTCGTGATTCTCACTGGCGGCATCGACCTGTCGGTTGGTTCCGTCATCGCGCTGGCCTCGACGATGATGGCGTTGACGCAGAATTATGGATTCTTTGCCTGGATCATTGCGCTGGCAGCAGGAGCGTTGGTCGGGTGCATAAACGGAATTCTGATCACTTCCCTGCGTGCGCAGCCGTTCGTCATCACACTGGGGACGATGGTTGCCGTTCGCGGCGCAGCTCTGACAATTTCCGGCGGGCATCGTATCGAAGGGGTGCCCGAGATGTTTCGCCCGATGGGCATCGGTAAAATCTATGGCGTTCCGGTACAAGCGTTACTCTTTTTCGCCGTGGCGGCGATCGGGATATTCATTGCACACCGTACCATCTTTGGCCGGGCAGTCTATGCGGTCGGGGCCAACGAGGCCGCCGCCAAGTTATCTGGTATTGCGTCTGGTCGCATCAAGATTCTGGTCTACACGATGGCGGGCCTGCTCGCAGCCTTCACGGGAACGATTGTCGCTTCGCACCTGAACGTGGGTGACTCGGCTTTTCACGGTACGAATGCGGAGCTGGATGCTATTGCCGCCGTTACGATGGGTGGCGCATCCCTCTCGGGCGGACGTGGCCTGGTCATTGGTACGGTGGCCGGTGCATTTCTGATCGGCATCATCACCAATATCCTGAACCTGCGCAACGTTCCCGGCGATGCCCAGCTTATCGCGAAAGGTGCGATCATCATCTTTGCAGTGGCAATCCAGCAATTGAGGCGGCGGTGAGACATGGCGAACAGAAAGACGGATAGTCTAGCTTGCGAAATTCGTACTGAAACCAGCCCCTGGCAAATCTATACCGAACGCTACGGTATGT
>CAZPTF010000405.1:0-3661 GCA_964589015.1 uncultured Anaerolineae bacterium | reverse complement strand
CGATGTAGACGAGCAGGTTATTCCCGGAGCCTCCAGGCCCGCCCAAAGTCCAGTTTCCGCCATATGCGGTAATCTCAGGGACAAAGCTCCAGGTGGTCATCGGTTCGTTCTGGCTCTGAGAAGCCAAGACATCTTGGTAGCACTCCTGAGCTGGGTTGATATGGCCAGATTCGCTAGAAACAAAGCTCACGCCAGGGTTCAACTGGTCGTCGGCGAAATCCTCCGTCAGAAACTGCCCACCCACGGCGTTTTCCCATGCTGTCTTGTCGGTGTAAACGGTAACCGTAGCCGCGCCGACCGTGGTCGTCCAGGAAGTGAAAATCGCCAAGGCCGCGCCCATTACAGCAGTTTTTCGCACAGTTACTCCTCCCAGTAGGCGGAATTCCTCGCATGAGGCCAACATTTTTGAGTAGGACCCTGTCGGGCAATTACCCCCAGCGATCCCATCCCAACAACCATGATTCTACCGGGCTGCGCCCGTTTGTTCAAGTGCGCAACCGCTGGATTCGGATCGCCGGTGCCTGCGCCTTACGTACTGACAATAGCAGGCGTCACAAGTCGCTAAGTTGCTCTGAGATAACAGGTTTACTCTAAAGCGGGCAGATCTTCGCGGGCCAGCAGAAGGCGGATCGAGCGAGCTTGACCAGGAACACGCTCGATCAGCCCGCGCTGTTCCAGGGTCAGCACCATTTGGTGTGCCGATGGTGGCGTGATGTTGAAACGGCGTGCCATGTCAGCCTCGGCAGGCGGGCACCCGTTGAGCTTGGTGTAGTAGTGGATAAACGCCAGGAACTGCCCCTGCTTCGGAGTATATGGCGGCTTCATATCTGGTCCCCACATTATCTCCGTCACCGGATGCTTTCGACACGGCGCCAATGATATGCTAACTACCCAGCATCTCTAACCTCTTCAGCGCTTCTCGTCTGCGAAGTCCGCGCACCGCCGCCAGGGCCGCCATTCCCTCCTGGCGAGGCTTCGATTTCCCATTCTCCCAGTTGTAAACCGTCAGTGCCGATGCATTCACGAGCTTCCCATAGTCAGCAGCCGAGACGCCCAGGCGTTCCCGGTGAGCCTTCAACCAGCGAGCCGAGAAACGGATCGGCCCGGAGGGTGCTTCCAGGGTGGGCTTCGAAACTCTCTTTTTCTCCTGGAATTCGAGGAAGGCAACCCGCTGTGTCAGCGTCTGGACCTAGCGTTTCAGGGCAGCGATGTCACGTCGGTGTGATGCCGCAGCACGTTTGGCGGCACGGACCTGGGATTTGCTCTCTTTGCGAGCCAGACGACGGATTTCCTCTTTCAGAGCGGAGGCAAGATTGGGCACAGTAGTCTCCTTTGCGAGTACCGTTGAGGAGTATCGTATCGCGGCAAACCCCCTGTGTCACTTAGTGTAGTCACCGAAAAAACGATTGATTAGCTGCCTTTTCTGCTGACTGGGCCATTCACACAATGTCTCGTAGCCTCGCACAGGAATCCAATCCCACGCGGGATATCATCTTCATCATGATCATCATAGCACACGATGCCCGTTGGCAGAGTCAACTCGGCACCAAGTTCAGGGGGAATGTCTTTGTCCATCAGGACCTCAAGTCTGCCATCCGGACTCTCGTGAACATCGAAGACGCGGTAGCCACGTTGCCAGAGGGCAGTGAATACGTGTGCGAGCTTGACGCCGAGTGGCGATGGATCGCCTTCCATCAGAAAGGCACGAGGAGATCTTGTCATCGCTTTCTCGCAACTAACGGTTTGCCAATCAGTGGCGCGAGCGGGCGCAGCCTGCTCGTGTCCTCTGCATTGGCGGGTTATGCCATCCCTTGGTCTTCCCTGCGCAATTGTTCCAGGACCTTCTTCAGAGCCTCTCGCCCTTCTTCCATGTTCCGGCCAGCGGCTAAGTCACCGATACGTCGTTCCCATAGAAGCTGCTCGGAATAGTACCGACAGAATCGCAAGTCGTCGGGGAAGTCAGGCGTTAGCGTCAGGATCTCTCGCAACAATTCCTCGATGTCCTGCGGGAATGGGTGCATTCCGTGCAAGAGCATGTCGGTAACTGGATGATCGCCGGGTTTTCCATTCACGATAGTAGGTGCTTCCACGTTCGTTTATACGGTTGTCGGACACAGGGCATAACGACGGTGCTGACGCTTTTTTCCAGAGGCCGTCCGCGTCCTTTGTGAAATACCTGTTGAGCACTTCGTTAGGCAAACTTCTCACTGGCCCGTTCCGGCTGCTTTCTGATGGCCGTCCAGTACTCTTCCCTAACGTCGGGATCGATCTGAGTCTTCTCTCCGGTCCAAGGATAACGGTCTTGACCGTTCTTCTTGGGGCCGGAGATCCAGTAGACTTCTCCGGTCTCGACATCGAAGTGGTTCCCGCATCCTCTCTGACCACGCTGGAGCTTCTTGCCTCGCCAGTAGACCATCTTGCCGGTCTTGGAGAACGTGACCCGGGCGATCCATGCGGGGCCATTGTCGTCATGACCACCATCATGGGTCTTCAGCTCGATATACATGATCCTGGGTCTCATGCTCTTGTCCAACGGCAGCATTCATCAGGACACGACTTCCGAGCGATGAGTACAGTGACGACCAGATCGCGGCTCCGTTGCATCGCGTGGTTTGGGGCGTTCTTCTGACCAGTCGTGCTCAATGGCGGACATGCTACCTTGGTCGTGCGAAAGACGCCATACTGGCGGCGGCGAACCCGAGTCAAGATGGGCCAGGATCCGCCTACCAAATTACATGGCTTTCGATAGAATGGCGACCTGGCCGACAGCGAACGAGACCGCCCGCGGAACCGAAGGAACCCGACTACCCAACCGTGACGGACATAGCTTCGATGCAATCCTCGTCTCCCACGCGTACCACCTGAGCGCCGACGATCTGCCGCAGGTCTCCTGGGAACATCTCCAGCTTCCTCTGAATGAGTTTCTCCATGTCACTCCGCACTCCTGCCAGAGACACCTGGTCAGCATTGGGGTTGAGCCGTTGGTATTCGCGCATGTACTGATCCAGTGCCTTCTCCAGAGCAGGAGGATTGCAGGATATGTTCCAGGCACTACAGGCAGCATTCAGATGACTCTGTCGCTGTTCCGCCGTCTCGGCCATTCCGATAAAGTCCCCCGCGAACTCCCAGATCATCTCTGAGATCTTGCGTCTCCGCGGCCCTTCGCGGCCCCGCTTGTCACGCTTTCTGGCCATCTCGTCCCCACCTCGGGTTCAAAGCCATGCTTATTTCTTCCCGGCGACCTCGAACGACCCGCCACTCAAAATCAAACGGGAGCGAATTCGCCGTCTCCCGCTTGTCCTTGGGCATGAAATGACTGTACCGCTGCGCCCTCCTTTGATCAAGCTGCGTGGTGAAGGCCGCAGCCTGATTCTGCGTTCCCGCCGAGCGATCGGAGCCGAAACGGCTCGCAAAGTCCAACTTGCCGAGGGCTGCCCTTGTGCCGCTGCTTGCCATCGGGAGTTGCTGGGTCGCTCACCAGGTTCCTGGGCTTGACCTGCTGTGCAGCCGAGCCCTTGGGGTGACCGGCATATTTATAAACCCTGCCGCATTCACCACTGTTCAATCCTCACACGAGCGCACGCAATGTGCCCACGGCGCAGCGTCCTTCGGGACCTCGCCTGAGGATCTTTCACGTGACAGCGCCCCGGCTCCGGCCGAT
>CAZPTF010000404.1:0-3678 GCA_964589015.1 uncultured Anaerolineae bacterium | reverse complement strand
GCCCTTGACGGCTGGAACGTGCGTGACGCCGTAGACCCGGCCCGTGATGGCGGCGCCGTTGCCGAGGATACGCCCCAACGCTGTTCCGTTCCGGATGTCCTCCAGTAGATTGATTGCGCCGGGACCATCCCCAAAAGGAATCACTCCGGCTTCCATCGCCACGCCTACCGTCGCACCTGCCTCGATGGTGTCCAGGCCGATGTCATTACACAGCCAGGTCAGCCGCGCAATCGTGTCCAGATCATCGATCGCGCAGTTTGGGCCGAACGCCCAGTCGGTCTCGTATTCGACACAGGAGGCAATCTCCGTACCATCATCAGCGTGCCACGTGTTGGAACACTGGATGGTGCAGCCGGGGCTACACGCATGGTTGTACAGTTCTTTCCCCAGACGCTGCTTGTTCCCCTCGAAAATGGCTTCTCCCGCGATCTTGGGCGCTGCGTCGAAGCGTCCTGACGAGAAGTTGCGGGTGGGAAGTCCCCCTGCTTCGTTCATAATGTTGATCAACACCGCAGTACCGTACGTATTCAGCGCTCCCTTTGGCTTGGTGATGGCATGGCTCTGCAGCGCCTCTGTCAACTTCTTACGGCCCTGTGCGAAGATCTCCTTATCCGCAATGGACACGCCCGGACCGCCTGCATCGTTGACGACGATGGCTTTGAGTCCTTTGGATCCCATGACCGCGCCCAGTCCGCCGCGACCCGCATAGCGGCTTGCCCTGTTCTCCTGGTCACTGAAGCAAATTCCAGCCATCGCCATTCTCATTTCGCCGGCAGGCCCGATGCAACACACGCCGATCTTGCTGTCACCGTACTTTCCCAGCAGGACATCGATGGTCGCGTAGGCCCCCATGCCGGCCAGGTTGTCGGTAGGAATCAGGCGCGCTCCGTTCTTATCGATCTCCAGCGTGAACCACTTGCCATCTTTGACCTGCCCTTCGATGACTACTGCTTTGATGCCCAACTTCGCGAGCATCGGGCTGAATTTCGTTCCTGCGTTTGACTCTTTGATACCGCCGGTGAGCGGAGATTTCCCGCCCACCGAAATGCGCGCGCTGGTGGGTGCCGCTGTCCCCGTGACAATTCCTGGCGCGAACACGAGCTTGTTGTTGGGGCCTAACGCGTGGCAGAGCGGATCCACTTCTTCAGAGATAATTGTTGAAGTCTGCCAGCGGCCACCCATCTCGCGTAACCGCGCAGGAGTTTCTTCAAACGTGATCGACATACTGGTCATGTTCACACGCAATATCTGGCTCATCACAAATCTTCTCCTTGATTAGTGGTCTTGCAGCACGGTTAGATGCCTCAAGAATTTCCGACATGATCCTACACCGAAACCTCAGTCGTACTTCCTGTCACCTCCCCCCTCAGTCGTTTCCGATCGACTGCTTCCCTCAAGTGGAGCCGCGTCCACTGCACAACGAAAAAGAGGCAACCCTGCAGCACGCAGCTCCTGCTGCTACGGGGTTACCTCCTTTGCACACTGGCGGGCGTGGAAATTGCTTCCCACGCCGTATCGTTCATCACTCCCCGCTGGGAGCCAATGAATCGGAGGACACTACTGGGCCGAACCGGTTCTCGAACGAGACAGTGTTGTATGTGCCATTTGATAACATTATAACATGATTTGATGGAGATGTAAAGGTTCCATCATCGTGTATTTGTATCTTAGACCCTGATCAGGCTCGGTAACACAACCGGACGGGACCGCGTCTTCTCGTACAGGAACTTCTGCAGACTCTCTTTGACGGTGTCGGTGCGGTTTGGCCGGTTCTTCTGTTTGAACTGGCGCTTGATCTCTTCCCGCACCGCTTGCAGCAATTCCTCGGACTCCCGCATATGGACGAAGCCGCGGCTGATGACCTGTGGTTCTCCGACCAACCGGCTCTTTGCATCCACGGTGATCAGGGCGACCAGGAAACCGTCTTCGGACAAGCGCCGGCGATCTTGCATGACCAGCTCGCCGATCTCTCCGACCAACCGTCCATCTACCAGCACATCGTCCGCCCGCACGGCTGCATCCAGCCACGCTTTTTCGCCATCGGTAGCCCAGGCTGCACCATTGTGGAGGACGAATACCCGCTCGTGCGGGATTCCCAGACTCTCCGCCAGACGGGCGTGCAGGTGCAAATGCCTGCTTTCGCCATGTACCGGCAGCATGAAGCGCGGTCGCACGGTCTCGATCATGGTCTTCATCTCATCGCGACTGCCGTGTCCGGACACATGGACGTCTGCCAATGCACCGTAGATGACGTTTGCACCGCGCTCGAACAAGCGGTTGAGCATGCGTGCCACGTCTTCTTCGTTTCCGGGGATGGTCCCGCCGGAGATGATGATCGTATCGCCGGAGCGCACCTGAACGTGACGATGTTCGCCATTCGCCATCCGGTTGAGCGCCGAGCGTGGCTCACCCTGCGAACCCGTCGACAGGATGAGCAGCTGCTCATCCGCGACGTGCGCATCGATGGGAACCAGCAGCTTGCTGGACATCTTCATGTAGCCCAGCTCGCGTGCCAGCGTGACGTTCTCCTCCAGGCTACGTCCGGTCAAGGCGACCTTCCGCCCATGCTTTTCGGCGAGGGTCACGATTTCCTGCAGGCGGGCGAGCAGCGATGAGAACGTCGCGATGATGATGCGCCCTTTCCCTGCCTCGCTGAAGAGCCGGTCCAGTTCGTCCGCAACCAGTTTCTCTGTTGGTGTACGTCCGGGCCGGTCGGCGTTCGTGCTGTCCGCCAGCAGTGCCAGGACACCGTTGGGTGTCAGCTCGCGCAGACGTTTCAAGTCGGTGGTCCGACCTCCGGCGGGTGTCTCGTCCAGCTTGTAGTCACCGGTGTGAACGACGGCTCCAACCGGGGTGTCGATCACGAAACCCACAGCGTCCGGTACGGAGTGCGCCACGGGGAACGAACTGACCGTGAACGGACCCAGTTGGATGGTGTCACGATCGCGGATGGTGCGCAGATCGGCCTGTTTGGCCAACCCCGCCTCTTCGAGTTGGCGCTCGGCCATGCCCAGCGTCAATTTCGTGCCGTAAACCGGTGCTTTGACCTGGCGCAGCAGATGCGGTAACCCGCCAACGTGATCCTGATGCCCGTGTGTCAACACGATGCCGCGCAGCCGGTCCTGGTTTTTCACCACGTAATCGAACTGCGGCAGCACCAGATCGATGCCATACATATCATTCTCGGGGAATTTCACCCCGCAGTCGACGATAATCATATTGCGGCCATATTCCAGAACGGTGATGTTCTTGCCAATTTCCCCCAGGCCGCCCAGGGGAATGATGCGTAACGATTTTGCCATTTACCTTCACTTACTTTCCATCTAGTAATTCGATATTTGGGCCTGCGCGCAGCGCAACACCCGGTTATTAGTCAACCGCACAGCGCAAAGTCTTACCTGTTGCGAGTGTCACACAACACGAAACACCCGCGCGAGCGGTCCGTTCTTCTGTCCAAGGCTGAAGCTATTTCGTTTTGATTGAGAAATAGGGATTCAAGCTTGCGGAGGAACTTACAAGTGATACTATAGCACGAAATGCTCGTTTTGTCAACACCTGATCCGGCCCCGTGAGTCCGGGAATTTTGACGACAAGTGTAGCGTTTTTGACACGACCAATGCGTGGGAGAGCACGCCCACTGGAGCAGACTGGGCCAATCTTCGCACAAGCCATGTGGGG
>CAZPTF010000403.1:0-3703 GCA_964589015.1 uncultured Anaerolineae bacterium | reverse complement strand
ACAGAATTCCAATCGGAGAAGGTCTGCATCTCAATGGCACAGCAGCGCGTGTTAAGCGATCGTTATCGTCTACTGGTCAAAGTCGGTGAAGGTGGTATGGCCGAGGTCTACCGGGCGCAGGATATGCTGCTTGGCCGTGCTGTTGCCGTTAAGCTGCTTCGTTCGCAGTACTCCAACGAATCCTCGTTTCTCGTCCGGTTCCTGCAAGAAGCACAGGCGGCAGCGGGGCTGTCCCATCCGAATATCGTCACCGTGTACGATGTCGGGCAGGACAGCGATCAACGGTACATTGTGATGGAATACGTGGAAGGCGTAAACCTGAAGGATGTCGTCCTGGAGTCCGCTCCGCTGGGAATCGAACGCTCGGTCAATATCACGCGCCAGATCTGCCAGGCAGTGGGTGTCGCACATCGAGCCGGTTTGGTTCACCGTGACGTCAAGCCACAGAACGTGTTGCTTACCTCCGGCGATCATGTCAAGGTCACCGACTTCGGGATCGCTATCGCGTTGAGCGCACCCAAGGGACTCACCGAGGCAGGTACCGTGTGGGGGACACCGCACTACATCTCCCCCGAGCAGGCGATGGGTGAAGATGTAGGTCCTGCCTCTGATGTTTACTCTATCGGCGTTGTGCTTTTCGAGATGCTGACAGGCCGTCTGCCCTTCGATGGCGATTCCAGTGTCGCCATCGCCATGAAGCACGTGCAGGAGCTGCCTCCCCCTGTTTCACGCTGGAACCCTACGGTTCCCGGTGAATTGGAAACGATCATCGACAAGGCGTTGTCGAAGGTGCCGGAGGACCGTTATCGGACTGCGGGAGAGTTCGCACAAGTTCTCCGCACGTATGAGAACGCCATCGAGCAATACCAGCCGCCGCTGTCCGTGCGCCCGCAGCCGGCATCCAGACCGTACCCGTCCTATGTGCCCGAGCCCATTCCATTACCAATAGACCGCGCGGAGCGAACCAGCGCGAGCGATGTCGAACCCCGGGGCAAACTCGATTGGCTGACCGTGTTCTTTCTAATCGCCATCGCGCTGGTCCTGATTGCCCTGGTGCCCATCGGGTTCTTTTTCTACGAATTCGTGCTGGCGCCGTCACCCACGCCAACACCCACACCGACCGTCACGATTATTCGGGATGATATCCGTGTGCCCGACTTGGTCGGTATGGGACGTGACGAAGCACAAAGCCAGGTCACGATGGCTGGTCTGCGTTTGGAGGTCGTCGAGCAGCGATACGCCGAGTCCGTACCTTCAGGGCATATCGTGGAGCAAGAGCAGCCGCCCGGGCAAGTCGCGCGGCGTGGCGACGTCATTCGTGTGGTGATTAGCAACGGCCCCGAGCCAAAGGCGCTCACGATTCCACGACTCGTCGGTAAGGAAGTAGGCGAATCGGAGCGGATTCTGAGCGAAATGGGGCTCCGGATCGAGACCTTCGAGCAATGGGGCGGTCCCATTCCGCTGGGGATCGTCATGCAGCAAGAGCCGCTCGAACGAGCCGAGGTAAGTCCGGGGGCGACCGTCAAGGTGGCAGTGAGTACAGGGCCACGTTTTCACGTAGACGCCGTGTTCAACAATGCCATCATCCTGCAATCGTTCGACCTGGAACGCGATCACTACATGCCCGGCGAAACCATGCCGCTGTCTCTGTACTGGAGCAGTCCGGCGGCGATTGACCAGGACTACAGGGTTTTCGTTCACATCAGCCGGAATGGGCAGGATATCATCGAGAAGGACAATCCTCCGGTACAAGGCGCGCGGCCCACATCCGGGTGGGTCCCAAACGAAGTGATCAGGGATTCCTATGCATTCGTAATTCCGGCGGATGCATCCGGTGGCGACTATCTGCTCGAGGTCGGCCTTTTCAACCCGCAAACGCAGCAACGGTTGCCGGTAACCAACCCGGGCGCGGTGCAGCAGGGGGATCAATCTCTTATCCTGAAATTACTCAAGATCCAGGGACGATGACGGAGACCACCGGCTGGAAATCGCCGCCGGTTGCTGAGGAGTCCCTTCAGGGCATCACCGCTTGTCTCTTGCGTGGCCTGTTCGGGTCCAGGCCACGTGCAGTTCCATCCGGGAATCTAATAATCATCCAATATTCTCGAAGTATCCAATATGGATACCGACATTGGCAAATCTGTTTTTTTCTGCTATAATCTAGGTGATGGTTTTAACCTGTTAACAAAGCTCCGGATTCTGATCAAGTGGCTCGCTGGCAGGGGAGGTAGTTGTAGCTCCCCTTTTGTTATGTTTGTGTCGCCGGTCAGGCCCGGAGGTGGAGGATAGACGTGAGTTCTGGATGGATGAGGAATGGGTTCGTATATTTCCTGATTTTGGTGGCGGTGATCGCTCTCTTCTTCAGTCTCTTTTCGCCTCAAGGGACTCAACCGGAGCTCGATTTGACCGATTTGGCGCAACAGGTCAATAATGGTCAGGTCGAGCGCATGGTAGTGAGCGGCGAAGAGGTGAAGGTGTACTACAAGGATAGCAGAGAGGCCGCCGTGACCCGCAAAGAGCGCAACTCGGACATTGTGCAAACATTGGTCGCTCTGGGAGTACCTTCCGACAAGATCATGGAAGTGGGTATTCAGGTCGAAAAACCCAGCGATTGGGGGAGCTGGTTGACAATTCTGAGCGGGATTCTCCCGCTGATCTTCGTTGGTGCACTGTTCTACTTCCTCATGCGCCAGGCGCAGGGGAGCAACAGCCAGGCGCTTTCGTTTGGGAAAAGCCGCGCACGGATGTTCACGGGTGATAAACCGACGGTGACATTCGCCGATGTCGCCGGCGTCACAGAAGCGAAGCAGGAATTGCAGGAGGTCGTCGAATTCCTGCGCGAGCCGGAAAAGTTCGTGCAGTTGGGTGCGCGGATTCCCAAAGGCGTGCTGCTCGTCGGTGCACCCGGGACAGGCAAGACCCTGCTGGCAAAGGCGGTTTCCGGTGAAGCCGGTGTGCCATTCTTCAGCATCAGTGGTTCGGAGTTCGTCGAGATGTTCGTCGGTGTCGGCGCCAGCCGGGTTCGTGACCTGTTCGATCAGGCCAAGCGCAACTCACCCTGCATCGTCTTCGTGGACGAGATCGACGCAGTAGGCCGCCATCGCGGAGCCGGGCTGGGAGGCAGTCACGACGAGCGCGAACAGACTCTGAACCAGATTCTCGTCGAGATGGACGGGTTCGATACGGATACCAACGTGATCGTCGTGGCGGCAACCAACCGGCCGGATATTCTGGACCCGGCACTGCTGCGCCCTGGTCGATTCGACCGGCGTGTCGTGCTGGATCGCCCCGACGTCGCCGGACGCGAAGCCATTCTGGAAGTGCACGTCAGAGGCAAGCCGCTTGATCCGGGAATCGATCTGTCCGTCTTGGCCAAGCAAACGCCGGGATTCGTTGGTGCCGACCTGGAGAACATGGTCAATGAGGCAGCAATTCTGACCGCGCGCCGGAATAAAACTTCCATCGGTCAGGAGGAATTCGAGGAAGCAGTGGAGCGTGTACTCGCCGGACCGGAGCGACGCAGCCGGATCATCAGCACAGAGGAGAAGCAGATCATCGCCTATCACGAAGCCGGCCATGCACTCGTGATGAGCTCCCTGGAGCATTGCGATCCGGTCCACAAAGTGTCGATCATTGCGCGGGGTATGGCATTGGGTTACACGATGCCCTTGCCCGAAGATGACCGTTATCTGCAGAGCAAGGC
>CAZPTF010000402.1:0-3711 GCA_964589015.1 uncultured Anaerolineae bacterium | reverse complement strand
CCTCCGCGCAAACGGAACGCGTCCAAGATTGGCACAGTCTTGACTGCCACGAAGATCTTCGTGTGAACCTGGCAGATCACGCTGAAAACACGACCTGCCAATTGCTTGCTGGGTCCGAAATTTCCGGATGCACCCCTGCCCCAGCCTGCGGCGGGAATCGTACCGATGTGCCATGCACATGGGAAGACCCCACCGGGACCTTGCCCCGATGGGGCCTTCGCTAAATCTTCGTAGTGCTCGCCCTCCGGCCATTCAGCCTGCGGCAGTGCGACAGCAGGCTGTGAAGACCTGCTATTGCAGCAGGCCCCCATCATCATCGGGCTCGGGAACAGGCCCGGGCATCGGCCCCGGTTCCGGCTTGGGTGTGGGCAGCAGAGGAGGGGTCTTCGTCTTGATGGTCAACGAGCGCTCGTGTTTCTTGCCGCTCAGGTCGGTTACTTTCAGCCCGTAGTTGGTCGGATAGGCGGGACAGACCTGCCGGCTATCGTTCGGCGATACATCGGCCCACCCGTTGCTGTCGTTGAACTGCACACGTTGGGCATTTGCCACGTTCCAGTGCACGACCGTACACGTCCCGATGGTGACCTTGCCGTTGTCTGACCAGAAGTTGATAGACACTTCGGGGCCGCTGATGTTGATCTGTGTCTCGCGGGTGTAGTGTTGTCCATCGTATCCGACCACGTCGAGTGTGTAGCGTTTGCCATCGTTCGATGGGCATACCTGCCGCGAGTCGTGGCCGCCGACGCCGTTCGTTTTATCCTGATACTTCAGGTATACCGCCTGAGCGTTGTCGACGTTCCAATGCAGGCTGGTACATTGCCCCTGAGCGACACGGTCCGTATCGGCCCAGAAGCTGATGCTGGGCTGACCGGGTGACGGTTGGCCAGTCGGCTGCGGCGGCGCGGGCGGTTCCTCGCCTGGTACGACGATCACTGCAGTGACCCTGCTGCCGAAGAACTGCCCTTGATTCTCCAGCTGCCAAACGTTGCGATGCTGGCCCGGCGTCTGCGGGCCGATCATCGTCACACCGATGTCCGCCGTCGCACCGGGGGCGGTGGCTGGCACCGTTACCGACGCCGGCGCCGACATTTGCTCCCCGCCGATGAAATTCAACATGGTGCTCGCTGTCCACGCACAGGTGCCGGTGTTCTTGAACCGCCAGACTTTGTCGAACGACTGGCCTGGTTGGATCGTCGTGTTGTCTGGAATCGTCACATCGGTCACGAATGCCGAGTTGAACTGGCAGCTTGCAGGCGTTGGTATTGCCGGAGTGGGCGGCGCCTCCGGCGTGGGGACGATCACCTCGTAGACGGGCACGTTGGCTGCGGCGGCGTTTGGCTTAACATCGTAGGCCGGTATCCAACCGTTGCCGTTCGGCCCGCCTGGGTACGGAATCTGCCACCATTGCGCGTCGCCAAGCCGCCCGTTCGTCGGTAGCGATGTGCCGGCGGGCAGTTTGCCTAACGGTTGCGCGTTGTCATCGGGCCAGGCCATGATGGTCGCCTCGGCAGTCAGCGTGACCATCGCACTGTCGCCGGGAGCAGGGCTGGGCGTAGGCTGTGCGGAGCCTTTCAGCTCGTAGGTCTGCACATCCTGTGCCGCGGCGTTGGGTTTGACGTTGGCCGCTTGCACCCAGGCATTGCCGTTCGGCCCGCCGGGAAACGGAATCTGCCACCACGTCGAGTCCACCAACCGTCCGTTGGTTGGCACCGACGAGCCGGCTGGAAGCACGCTCAATTGTTGTGCGTTGTCTTGTGGCCAGGAGAACACGGGGGCATTGGCGGTGATCTGTAGGGTCGCTGCCTCCGGTTCAGCGGGCGCAACCGACTGGCCAGTCACCACGGCGGGTACAGCAGATGCCAAAAGCACCACGATGACACCGATCACAAGCAGAAATAGAGACTTCACAGATGGAATCCTCCTTCAATAGTTGATGTAACACACGCAACAATGAACCCGTTCAAGTGCTAAACACAAACAATAGACGAGGTGAAGGTAACTCCAATATAAATGAGGTATATTACCAATCAGATTATACTTCGAGCGTGTGCGAATGTCAATAATCTCGGGTTAGGAGGAAGACCTGGAATTCCGGCTTCAGGCTGGCTACACGCCACCTGCTGAAGGAGCCGGCGTGTCAGTGCACGCCTTTTACATCCCGCCCAACGCACCCAGAATTCCGCTGAGCAACAGGACGACAACGCCCAGCGTGATATTGACCATCAATAGGGCGAAACTCGTTCGTTGCGTTCTGATTGCTTCCTGTCTCGCCAGTACCAGACTGCGATACAGGGCGATGGCAATCATCGCGATCACCAGCAGATGCTTGGCAGTCAGTACGATTGCGTAGGGGCTGCCGAAGCCGAAAAGCCCGCCGAATTGGGAGGCAGATCGTGCCTCTAACATGCCGGTGATGAGCAGTCCAGCCATGCTGATGTAGACCATACAGCTCAAACGTTTCTGCACGATACTTAGCAGTTGCCGGAGCTGCGGTCCCTGCCCGAGTACTTGCCGGGCCGATGGCATTACTGCGGCGGCGAGAACAATCAGTCCGCCGATCCAGACTGCTGTGAACAGGTCATGCAGCCCGCGAATGATCCCGAAGACAATCGTTTGTGAATTCACGTCTGTCATTGCGTCAACAATCTTCATTTTTATCCCTCCAATTGGACTCATCAAATCTTGGTGTCGCCGCTACCAGCTTCAGCACCGGAAAGCGCCTTGTCGAGTAAATCGCGTAGTGTGTCCTGTTCGTCGCGGGAAAGCCCTGTGATGAGCTTCTGCATCTTGTCCATGCGAAAGCGGCGTGCCGTCTGTACCAACGTCTGAGCCTTGGGGGTCAACCACAGCCTGACCGCCCGGCCATCCCCCGGATCAGAGAAGCGCTCGATCAAACCGGTTTCCTCGAGACGACGTACTCCTACACTGACGGTAGGCGTGGTCACCCTCAACCCTTCGGCCATTTCGCTGAGCTGACAGCCCGAATGGGCGTCGACCCACTCCAACATGGTCAGCTGTGGCATGCTCACGGACACGTCCGTGTGCTGGAGCGGGTTACCTTCCGTCGCCAATCGCCGCACCCGGTCGAACAGGCCGACGAAATACTCGATACGCTGCCGGTCTTCCACGTTGTCGTGGCTCCTTTCAAGTTAGTTAGTCAAACTAACTAATTATATCAGAATCCCTGCGTCGTGTCAAATTCGCTGGAGAGCACACCTGCTGTACCAGACTGGGCCAATCTCCACGCAGCCCGTTGACTTCGCGACTTCACAAGCGGAACGCGTCCCAGGATTAGCACAGTCTTGACCAACAAGGACACAATCGTCTGCACCTGGCAGGGCGTGTCTTCAGCGTGACATGCCTGGAGTGCTCTGGTCCCCTAAAAATTCGCTGGTGCACCTCCGGACGCCTATGCGCATCGCGTCGTGTCCAGGCGTATCGATAGGGGTATGTCTGTCCGTTTGTACTCGGTGCGAAAATAGTGTATTCTATCTCTGCCCGATGGTTCCGCGGCAGCGAACCAGGTCTATGTACCACGCTCAGAAGGTCGTCAACGATGCTCACATTCCCATTGGTCATCACCTCAACGGGGGCCCCTGCTTCTACGGGAGAGGGCAGCATTACCGGTCTGGTTTTGTTTGTCCTGATTGCGTTGAGCTTCTCGTTTCTGTGCTCGGTATTGGAGGCGGTCCTGCTTTCGACGTCCGCGTC
>CAZPTF010000401.1:0-3718 GCA_964589015.1 uncultured Anaerolineae bacterium | reverse complement strand
TTCTAGTGAATTGATCGCTCTGTACGCAACGTGCTGCTTTCGTACCACCCGAGCCAATGACCGCCTTTGCCACACGTGGCAGGCGTCGGCTCGCGCCAATCCCATGTCACATCCAATCGGCTCGCTCTGTGAACTCCTGATTGCGAATCGTGACCTTGATCTTCTTGAGCTCTTGCACTGCATCGGCCAGATGCTGGCTGAAACGTTCCATCATGATCTTCCCCTTTTCGGGCGTAGCGCGCAGGGGGTTGCCCATCAGACCGGTGTCGGAGAACTCGCGATGTTCCAGCGACATGACGAAGTATTCGTAGCCCTGGAACCCGATGGTCGGTGCTCCGTCGGTCTTCATGAAGCTGTCGGGCAAGAACGCCGGCTTGTGCGCCTTTTCCGGCTGGGCACGCTCGATGCGCACCAGATCCGGCGTCAGGTACATCATTGCAGATGTTTCCGACTCACCGGAGTGCCAGCCTGGCGTTTCGTCGGGGGGACCTTCGAGCACGTCCTCCAGCATCCCGATGTAGCGCTCGACCCACGGCTTGTAGACCGTCACGAATACGCCGGTGTCGTAGCGCAACTTCCTGAGCGGCGGATCGAAAACCTTGAGATTCGAGGCATGGCCGGTCACGAACACGAGCTTCTTATATCCGTGGTGAATCAGCGAACGCCCGATGTCGTAGTACACGCTCATGATCGTCGACGGGCGCATGGTAATCGTCCCGACACCTTCGCCAACCCAGCCAATATGGTGCGGTGTGTAACCGTAGGGCTGTACCGGCGTGTAGAGCGTGTCGGTCATCTCTGCGGCGCGTTTGGATACTTCGAGAGGCGGGTACATATCCGTTGCCAAAGGCAAGTGCTTGCTGTGCTGCTCCAGGCTCCCGACAGGAATGATAACCAGGTCGTTCTTCTTCAAGTGCTCCTGAATATCAGGGAACGTCAGATCCGCCATACAATGTGATCTCAATTCTTCCGCCATAATGTCTCCCCCAATCGTGGTAATTGATGTGTTGCTACGGTGTGTTCATCCGCAGCGCTTGCCGGACATGCCGGTCGTTATGTGTTTCTACTCTGCGCCATCACCTCCAGGAATAACGCCAGGACAGCGTCGGCAAATTCCGCGTCGTTGATGTGCGCATCTACCTCCAGGATTTTGATGTCAGGGCGCAGGTGGCTCTTCATACTTTCGAGAAACGCCCGGTCCAGTTCCGGATCATAGAATACTCCGTCCGGATGGTTGGGTATCGAGGTGCCCCTGAGCGGGAACGCAACCGCGGTCGGTGCAGTAGCCAGATTCAATCTCTCGGCAAAGATTCGTCCGAGATCCACCAACTCGTCGCGGCGTAATCTCATCAACCAGATCGACGGGCTATGCAGATACGTCTTCCGGTCACTCCATTCCGCGGGAACCGCATCGGACGTCGCCCAGTCAAAGAAGTCGGTGCTGCCGGGGCACACGACCTGCGGGACGCCACAACGTGCGGCAACCGCCAGGCGATCTGGTCCGGCGCCGGCCTGCAGCCCGCCAATGATCTCCTCGAACACCTCGTTGGTTGTGTAATCGATGATGCCGCAGAAGGCCCCTTCCTGCACGAGGTCTTCCATCGCCCGTCCACCGATGCCACTGGAATGAAAGATCACCGTTTCATAGCCTGCCGCCTCCAGCGATGGCTTCAAATGCATTACCCCCCTGGTCGTGTTCCCCAGCATGGTAATACCGACGAGATGATCTCCCGCGAGTGGACGGTCGCCCGCCGCCTTCACCATCCCGACGACGGCACCCGCGACGTTGTCGTAAATCCTGCAGCTCAGGTTGTTGACGCCGAGGATATCGATAACCGAGTGCATGATGGCGATGTCTTTCGTATCGACGAAAATCGAGAACTTGCGTGGACCGCTCGCCAGTGGCGTCGCTGCGATTTTTGGTACCCCGACGGGAAGTGCTTCCATCGCTGCGCAGGCCATCGCTGTGCCTTCCACACCACCGATGCTGGCCACGCCGTGACAACGTCCCTGGCGGTAGAGCTCCAGCACCACATTGCGAACTCCAGCGGTCATTTTGTGCACGGCTGCACCACGGCTGCCGGCATCACGGATTTCGTCGAGAGTGCACCCGGCGGCTGCAGCGACTGCTTCCCTGGCGACGTCCGGTACGATACCATTGGGCTGGCCAAGTATACCCGAATCCAGAACCAGGACTTCCAGCCCAATGTCAGCCCCTTCCGACCTGATTTTGTCGCGGAGATAACTGATTTCAGGCCCTTTGGTATCCAGGGTGCCAATGATTACGACGGATTTTCCCATGTAGTTTCCTCTCATGTCATTTGACTATGGACAGGTTGGCACTTTTCTCTACGTCCTTGGCCGCTCCCCGCGCCCCGGGTTTGACCAGGATTTTGCCCTGGTTTTTGTCTGCTGCATGGTAAATTGCCTGGATCGCATTATCGAGTGCATATTCGCCGGTGATGATCGGCCTGAGATCGATACGTTTCGCCGTCAACAGGTTGATCGTGTGCGTGGTATTCCCGTGACCGGGATGTCCCAGGCAACCATACAACGAACCATCCAGAATCTGGTAGACCAACGGATCGATACGTGGATAACCGGAGCGGATGCCCAAAAGCACGATCTTGCCTCTGACAGACATGGCCTGCTCCATCCAGGGGATATCCTTGGTAAACTCACCTGCTGCCTCAATCAACATCGCCGCACCGCTCCCGTCGGTAATCTCCATGATGATCTCCGTAGGGGATACATTCGGGTCTGCGAACGGATCGAACACATGCTCCATACCCAGACGACAGGCCAGCTCGCGACGGGCCGTTTCCGGCTCGAAAACGATGATCTCGCCCGCCCCGATGGCACGCGCCAGCGCCATAGCTGCGAGACCGATCGGTCCCGCTCCGAACACGACGACGTGCCCGCCAGGAAGGAAGCCCCCTGCTGACGTGATGATGCCCTGATACACATCGCCCAGCGGCTCGAGCAACGCGCCGGCCTCCATGACCTCATTTTCATCTGCGTAGGCCTTGAACAGAGGTTCGATGCTCCAGCAGAAGCGGTCTTCTACCGCGACGTAATCGGCATAGCCACCGTTCTTTGTGAACCCAAGTTGCTCGCGATTGACGCACTGGCCGAAATGTCCGGACCTGCAAGGGTCACAACGGCCACACCACTGCTTCTCCTCGATGTACACGATATCGCCAGGTACCAGAGAAGCGACTGCGTTCCCGACTTCAACCACTTTTCCTGCCAACTCGTGACCAATCACACAGGGGAAACTGCACTCGCTGCCGTAGCTGATATACCCATCGTCTTCTACTTGTAGCATGGCCACGTCGGAACCGCATACGCCACATGCACCAACCTGGACCAATACATCGTGCGGCCCAACGGTGGGGTCAGCTACTGCTTCGATGCTCCATGACGGGTTCTTCCAGACCATGTTGCCCCGCAGGGAGCGCCGCGTACGGGTTTCCCAACTGGTGGGGCGGTAGGGTGTCTTGGGATGCCATTCAGCTCGCACGACCAGACCCTTCATGCTTCTGATCCTCCTCCGATTAGTGTCAGGCAATGCTAAGCAAGCAAGAGATAGCTGTATTCAGCAAGTGGGAAAAAGTTGGAAGTACTTGTTGCATCTTGAGATCAGTATATCATGTACTTTGGGCGTGGCTCAACCCTCAAAGGGCTGATTTGCGATTCCGCATGGTGATGATTTACG
>CAZPTF010000400.1:0-3721 GCA_964589015.1 uncultured Anaerolineae bacterium | reverse complement strand
ATTCTGACCTTGATTTTCCCCTGGCTGATGAATTATATCGCCGGCTTAGCGATCGATTTCGTGCAGGCGTATAATGCACCGCTCGTCGGCACGCGCATGATTCCCTTCTTGATGCTCGTGGTTGGTTTTTTCCCGATTTCGTTCTCTCTGGTCATCGCGCTGGAGACATTCGTGGGCGAGAAGGAGCGCAACAGCCTGGAACCATTGCTGGCGATGCCGGTCTCTGACGGAGCGCTCTATCTGGGTAAGATGCTGGCAGCCCTGATCCCTCCGCTCGTCGCCAGTTCCCTGGGCATCGCGGTGTACTTGATCGGGTTGTATTTCAGCATCGGCTATCGCCCCGAGCCGCTCCTGTTGTTTCAGATTTGGCTACTGACGGCCGTGGAGGCGTTGGTCATGGTCAGTGGGGCGGTGATCGTTTCCAGTCAGACGACCAGCGTGCGCGCCGCCAACTTGCTGGCGAGTTTCATCATCCTGCCGATGGCTTTGCTCGTGCAATTCGAAGCGGTGTCGTTCTTCTGGGGTGGGCGGACGGTCCTGTGGGTGTTGGTTGCCGGATTGTCGTTGGTGGTCTTGATTCTGGTGCGCACCGGGGTGCAGATCTTCAACCGCGAGGAGTTGCTGGGGCGCGATGTCGATCACATCAATCTCCTCGGACTGTGGCGGAGTGCGAAGGGATTCTTTGTAAACGGCCCTCCCGCTGCCGCCTGGCGCGAGCGCCCTTTCTCCTTATGGCGCGTGTACAGCAAGGATCTGCCCTTTCTGTTGTGGCAGGCGCGGCTGGCTTTCGTGGCCGTGTTGTTGGTCGTCGTCGGGGCCTGCGCGGCCGGCTGGCTGTACGCTCCGGTATACCAATTGCCGCCTGACGCCATCAAGCTCGATAACCTGACGCTGGAGACGTTCACACAGACGGCAGGACTTGGCTTTATGCCCGGTCTGCGCACCGACAGCATCTTCTTCCACAATTTGCGCTCATTGTTGTTGGGAACTCTGTTGGCGCCGTTCTCTTTTGGAATTTCCAGCGCCATTTTGCTGAGTCTGCCGCTGATGTTGGTCGGCTGGTTCGTGGGCCAGGCTGGTGCGCTGGGGCTGAGCCCGTGGGTACTGAGCGTCGCGTTCTTCTTGCCTCACGCCGTACTGGAGCTCCCTGCGGCGATCATCTCGGCAGCGTTCGCTATGCGGATTGGCGCCACGATCATGAAGCCGGTCGATGGTTTGGATGTCGGGCAGAGTTTTCTCCTGTCCATCACGGATTACGTGAAGGTGTTCGTGTTCTTGGTCATTCCTTTGCTTCTCGTAGCAGCATTCGCGGAAGTCAACGTGACGCCGAGAATCGCTGTCTGGATGCTTGGCGGATAGCATTTGCCTCCGGAATCGTTAACAGCACACTGCGGGGAACTGCGCGGGCGGCTGATTCCAAGAGCACGCCCACGATTTCTGAGAGGCCGCTGACCTGTGGACTTGTCATGCGCGAAGGGATTCAATAGTCGCCCGTAACCTGAAAGTACCCAATTCGGCGCATGTTTTGACAGCTTGATTTGCCTGTGCTATACTGACTGTAGTGTACAGCCCTGGCGAGATTTCCACTTGAATCCATGCGGTTCGCTGCGAGCCGCTCTTGACCGCTTTCTTGGAAGCTGTCTTTCCTCTCATCATACCGCCTTCTAAGGAAAGAGGTCGTTTCCTTTTGTAATCCAATTTCAATAGTAGTAGCTTGTGAAGGAGGATCTTCATTGCCAGAAACCACGAATGGGTTGCTTCTTGAAATGCATGGCATTTCCAAGGCGTTTCCAGGCGTCCAGGCATTGAGCAACGTGGATTTCTCTGCCCGGCGCGGCGAGGTTGTCGCCTTGATCGGTGAGAACGGAGCGGGCAAGTCTACTCTGATGAAGGTTCTCGGGGGAGTCTATCGCAGCGACGAGGGACGGATTGTGCTGCGCGGCGAAGAAGTGGACTTTCGCTCCCCGCACGATGCGCAGGAAAAGGGCGTCAGCACGATTTATCAGGAGCTGAACCTGACCTCGAACCAGACTGTCGCCGAGAACATTTTCCTGGGCCGGCAGCCGAAACTGCCTGGACTGCTGGGCACATTTGGCCTGGTCGACCGCAAGGCGGAACGCGCGGGTGCACTCGAGCACCTGCAACATCTCGGAGTTCCCATCAACCCCCGCGCACTCATCAGCGATCTGTCGGTGGCGAAGCAACAGCTCGTCGAAATCGCTAAGGCATTGTCGTTTCACTCCGACATTCTGATCATGGACGAGCCGACTGCCGCGTTGCCTGAGGAAGAGGTTCACCGGCTCTTCACCTTGATCCGGTCTTTGAAAGAACAGGGTCTCGCTATCATCTTCGTGTCACACCGTCTGGAAGAAGTCATGGAAATCGCCGACCGCGTCGTCGTGCTGCGCGATGGCCAGCTCGTCGGGGATGTCCCGATCGACGAAGTCACGGTTCAGGAGATCATCCACATGATGGTGGGCCGGACGATCACCGATTTCTACGTAAAGGACCAGATTGCACCGGGAGAGGTCGTGCTCGAGGTCCGCGGCCTCAACCGCGCTGGGGTTCTCTCTGACATCAACTTTAAGATTCGGGCGGGCGAGATCGTAGGGCTGGGCGGTCTGATCGGCGCCGGGCGCACGGAGACGGCGCGGGCCATATTCGGTGTGGACCACATCGACGGCGGGCAGGTCTTCGTCGACGGGAAGCCCGTTCGCATCACATCGGCCAGGAGTGCGATCCAGCACGGCATTGGGTATGTGCCTGAGGATCGCAAGGAGCAGGGGCTGATCTTGATTATGGCGGTCCGTGAGAATATTTCGCTGGCGAAACTGCCCGACATGACCGACTGGGGGTGGATCAAGCGCGGAGAAGTGAACCATCTGGCAGTGTCGATGGTCGATCAACTGCAGATCCGCACGCCCAGCCTGAGCCAGCCGGTGATGTACCTGAGCGGTGGCAACCAGCAGAAAGTCGTCGTCTCCAAGTGGCTGGCGCTGAATCCACGGGTGCTGATTCTCGACGAGCCGACGCGCGGCGTGGATGTCGGCGCAAAGGCAGAGATTCACAATCTGATCAACCAGTTGGCGAAGGAGGGTATTGCGGTCCTGCTGATTTCTTCCGAATTGCCCGAATTGCTGGGGATGAGCGATCGCGTTCTGGTGATGTGTCGCGGACAGATCGCCGGAGAACTACAGCGCGACGACTTCAGCCAGGAAGCGGTGATCGCCCTGGCCAGCGGTACCGGTCAGGCGGACAATACAAATCACAACGGGGAGAAAAACTAGACATGGCTCATGCGAAAGGCACTGATTCGGAGTTGACTGCAGGAGAACGCTTCAAGAGTGGTGTCGGCTCTGTGTTGCGAGCCAAGGAGACCGGGACTGTCGCTGCGCTTTTTCTGTTGTGTCTGGCGCTGACGTTCACAACCAGGGCGTTTCTGACCGAGGACAATCTGTTCGACGTCATCAGAGGGTTTTCGTTTGTCGCCATCGCCGGACTGGGGCAGATCATCGTCATGTTGACTGGTGGTATCGACCTGTCCGTTGGTTCGTCGATGGGTTTCGCCGGTTGGGTAGCGGCGATGTTGCTCGCCGGGACGAGCCGGGGCAGTACGGAAGTGACTCCGGAGATTTTGGCGAGCGGGTTCGGTGGGCCGCTGAACTTCCCGCTTTCGCTGGCGATCGGGCTGCTGGCGGGTGCCGGCATCGGGGCCGTGAAC
>CAZPTF010000399.1:2137-3737 GCA_964589015.1 uncultured Anaerolineae bacterium | reverse complement strand
CTACGAAAGTGGGCGCTCGCTCTGGAACGACCAGGACAAGCTGGGCATTGTGAATCGCGAGCGCAAGGAATGGCCGGATGCGCCCGATGCCGCGACGGCCGTGCGCGTGAAACTCTCGCGGCGCGGGGACGTGCTCAAGAGCTACTGGAGCATCGACGATGGTGCGACCTGGACGCTGTCGCGACGTGAAGCGCTGCCCCTGCCGCAGACGTTATGGGCCGGCTGGGTGTTCCAGCGCAACGCACAGGACGGCCTGGGGGACAAGCCTGCCGTGACCACCCTGCGCGACGCCCGGCTCAAGACCGCCCCGCTCGATACGCTGCCGGAAGGCGCGTGGGACATGAGCGATCCCATCGGTGCGTCCATCGATCTCGACACCGAGCTTGGACTGGCCCATGACGGCGTGACGCCCGGAGACGTCAGGGCATATAGCCCGTGGACGATCCCGGGCGACTTCGATCTGATCGTTCGCTACGCGGCAGTGCCCGTGGGGCTCCAGCCGGACGAGGAACGGTGGGTCAGCGTCGGGGTCAGCGCGAACGATGATAAGAATCGCGCGTACATTGCCGACGTGGTGAGGGGAGAACGGCATCACTTCGCTTGCGACATGAGCATCAACGGGGGCTGGTATCGCTGGCGCGAGGTCGAAACCCAGGAGCACACCGGTCTCCTGCGGCTCGTCCGCCGGAGCGGGTTGATGTCTGCATTCTACTGGAAAGACAGCGACTGGGTAGAGTTGAGCCAATGGAAGGACAACTTCGCGGACCCGGCTTATCTCGATTTTCGCTTATTCCTGAAGACCGCCGAGCCATCCATGCAGCCGGTACGTTTCAGTATCGAGCGGTTGGAGACGCCCGATGGGCTATGGTTCGGGACTGCTGAGGAAACGCTCCCGGTTGCGCCCGGACCTTCGCCTGCGGCCCAGGGCGGCGGTTTCATTGGCGGCGGTGCGACCCCCGAATCGGCAGTCACTCCGGCCCCCGTGGAGGGCGAGCCGTTGGTTCAGCCGACCTCCGCTCCGGCGGAGCCCACCGTAGCGAGCGCAGCGCCGACGCTCGCGTTGCCGCTGCCCGTGGAACTGCCGGGAATCGCCGAATTCATCGCCACGCCGCCCGAAGTGGCGCCCGGACAATGGGTCACGCTTTCTTGGCGCACGTCCGGCGGCGAGCCGCACCTGTTCCGCGTCGATGCGAGCGGCCAACCGAAACCCGAGAGCAGCGATGTCCTGAAGGCCGATGATTGGATGGAGGTGCCCATCGATGGGAACGCCGGCGACCAGGTGACGTTTGCCTTGGGACTGCTTGTGCCGGAGCGCGGAGAGTGGCTGGAAACGGCCACGGTCACCGTGAAGGTGCGCGCCGACGCGCTGCCGCCGCTGTCGCTGCCGTCGCTGCCGTCGCCCCAGCAGGAACCAGACCAACCCCCTTCCCCCGCGCCTGAGGCGGAGACTCAGGCGACTTTGGGCCCGTTCACGTTCAGCAGCGATTTCGACGAGAGCGCCGCACAATCGGTCAATGTTGGACAAACATTCCCCGCCGGAACACCGAAGATCTGGGTGTCATGGGCCTATAGCGGTTTCCCCGCAGGAACGCCATACCAG
>CAZPTF010000399.1:0-2037 GCA_964589015.1 uncultured Anaerolineae bacterium | reverse complement strand
ACCAGTACGAATGGTATCGCGATGGACAACTGTTCGCGCAGGGGCAGTACCAGTTCTGGCAGTCCTCTGGCAAGAGCTGGGTGTGGGTGACCGGCAAGGACCAATCGAGTTTGCCGCCGGGGACGTACGCGTTTGTGCTGTACCTGGCAGGCCAGCGCTACGACGTGGGGGCGGTAACCATCGAGCCATCCGGCGCTCCCCAACCTGCTCAGCCG
Source organism: uncultured Anaerolineae bacterium (assembly GCA_964589015.1). Lineage (GTDB taxonomy): Bacteria > Chloroflexota > Anaerolineae > DAOTYC01 > DAOTYC01 > CAZPTF01. The sequence continues at coordinate 1,822 of CAZPTF010000399.1, read as the reverse complement.
TCTGTGCAGGCGGTGCCGGGAGCATTCACCGTGTTCTTCACCATCGATGCCAACGGGAGACCTTCCGGCTACGTGTTCGACAAAGAGGGCCGCCAGTTCAGTCCTGCGGAGGGGATGCTCACGATCAGTGGCCCGTGGCTGAAACCTGTGCCAGGGGACCGCATCTACCTGCGCACCGCCGCGCCGCGCTTCAGTCTGCTGTGGGATTGCGGCACCGATGGGGACAGTTACAGCCCGTGCGACTTCGTCGCGGATTCGCCCGCCAACCTGCCGGGCGAGATCGTGGTCAATGCGGCCGGGCGGATCGGCACACTGAACGTCTCCGGGCCGGACAACTGGGGCGGAGAGCGGTCGAACTTCCCGGGGCAGCGCTACCCGGCCGACCCAATCCTGCGCATCCTGTTCAGCAGCGACTGGTAGGGCATCGGGTTCCGGGCGATGATAGATGACGCCCAATCCAATCGAAATGAGCTAGGTCTCCCGAACCGACTCGCGATGTACGTCTCCAGCACAGTAGTGTGCAGGCGGCACAGGTGCCCCGCTGGGTGGCTCCCGTGTACCATTCGGATGGTCGGGCCGTTGCGTTCGGTTTACACGGTGCTGTAACAATATGTGAAATTTTATTTTTCAGAGTATTATGTTACAATCATATAGCCTGCTTCATTGTTCATGATTTCTCATGGCGTTCCGTTTGGGATCTCTCATATCAGGATGGTGGTATGTGCAATGAGCATGAGAACAAAAATGATCCTCGTGTCTCTCTGTGTGGGTCTCCTCACTTTGGGACTGACCGCCGGGTTCATGTGGTCGAGGATGATCCAGGCGGGCGCTGACGCGATTCAGGCCGATTTGTACCGGCAGCTCTTGCATGTCGACTATGCCCTGGCCAGCTTCATGGGGGATGTCGAGGGTGACGTCACCCATCTGGCGGCAAATGAACTGGTGAGAACGAGAGACGATGCGTCGTTCACCAACTTCCTCGATGCGGACGAAAAGACCTTCCAATACACACAGAGTGATCTCGAACTCCGGATTATCGAAGTGCTAAACGGGTTCAGACTGACCCATCCTCACGTCAGTTCGGTGTACATGGGTCGGGAGAACGGAAGTTTCGTGCGCTCTCACCCCAGAGCGTCACCCACGCAGTATGATCCACGCGAACGCCCCTGGTACAAACTGGCCAAAGAAAACCCGACTAAGGTGATGCGGACCGAACCCTACAAGGCGGTGACCACGTCCGATATCAACATCGGTGTCGTCACCGCGCTTGTGGATGACACCGGCGAGTTCTTTGGCGTGATTGGTGCCGACATCACCCTGGCTGATCTGACGGAATACATCTCGGGGTTCGATATCGGGCGATCCGGTCAGTTGCTGTTGGTGGACGAGCATGGTGCGATATTGGCAAGCAGGGATGAGACCCTGCTGCTCAGCGATGTCGGAGCGCTGCTTGGAGAGCATGCCGGCGCTTTGCTGCGGCAGGGCCAGGGAGATATCGCTCTCGGCGAATCACGGATCTACTTCTACACGTCCCCGAAACTGGGTTGGCGGATTGTGGCGATCATACCCGAACGAGTCATCGCCCAGGAAATGTTCAGCGTAGTCGCAGTCCCCCTCATTGCTATTTCTATTGCCCTGGTGCTGCTCATCGCCGCCACCCTCGCCTTCCTGAATGCCCTCATCATCGCGCCGCTGCAGCGCCTGAACAGCGTGACGCAGGATATCATCCGAACGGGCAATCTCAGACAACAAGTCGACGTCAATTCCAGCGACGAAATCGGCTCACTGGCCACGTCATTCAACCGGATGGTGGAATCGCTCG
>CAZPTF010000398.1:1330-3741 GCA_964589015.1 uncultured Anaerolineae bacterium | reverse complement strand
GGGTTCACCACCGCCAACGTGGTACAGCGTGCCCTGGCACTGCTCGGCCGGTAGCAGAGCTCAGCAGACGAGAACATCGGGTAGGCACGCACGTCCACGCGCGGGGATGAATTCCCCGCGCTATTGGACAGCGCCCGCTGAAGCGGGCTTGGTTCGCGCACGACAAAGCCGGATTCATCCGGCGCCACGCAATAGACCGGCGATGAATCGCCGGTCGAGCCAGCGAAATGGGTCATGCACGCCCACGCGGGGATGCGCGCCGTAACACCGTGGCCCTGGTGAGCGAAGAATCGCCGCGATTCGCGATGCCCGGTTTCAGAGCGGCGGTTGGGCCTGCGCAGGGCGCGGCGCCGCATGCCTCCTCTGCCCACGAAGGAGGTTGGCGGGGGTGAGTGTCCAGCGCACTCGCCTGCTTAGCGCGGCTTTCAGGTGGTCTCCCAGGTGCGCCTGTCGAGCAGCAACAGGCCCACGACCAATCCCATCAAGACGATCCCGTAAATTCCCGCGCCAAACGACAGGACCGGATTATCCGGCTTGTAGACCATCATGCTCAGGAAGCTGAGGACCTGGTTATTCACGGCATGCAAGTAGGCAACCACCCAAACGCTGCCGGATTTTAGCATCGCGTATCCCAGAATGAAACCCAGGCAGACGCAATACAGAATCATCAAGAAGACGCCAAGCAGCGGATAGCCGGGGTAGTTATGCCCCATCACGATGACCGGCGCATGCCATACCCCCCAGATCACGCCGAGTAGCGCAATGCCTTTCACCTTGCCCAGCCTGACCAGCTCACCCTGCAGAAAGCCACGCCAGCCGTATTCCTCGCCGAATGCAATCAACACAGCAAAGAGCGACGCGAGAAACACCGCTTGGAAACCCAACAGAAGCACGAACAGGAAATTGGGCAACTGCTCGAGATCTCCGGCAGTTTGCCCCGCCTGAGCGGCCAGCTGTCTGACCAGCTCCTTAGCGTCCACTGCCTCGCCCAGACTGAAAGCGTAGTTCAACGCCGTCATCACGCAATACAACACCACCAGCAGCAATGCGAACAGCACGTACCACTTGAACGCTCCCAGCGCCACGCCGAGAGCTTTGCGCTCCTCCTTGGGTGCCAGGAACTGTAGCAGGATCACGAACACGAACCCGCCCAGCGTGACCAGTTGCGTCGTACCGGACATCACGGCCAACGAGGTCTGATCGACACCCAGACCGGCGATCACGGCCAGTACCAGGAAGCCGGTGCCGTAAGCGAGATAGAAGAACGCGAACACACGCACCCAACTGAACGACCGGCGATAATAGAGCGGATGGTCCTCCCAGACGAACACCTGTAGCACCAGCGCTGCGCATGCCGGAATCAGCATTTGCCCCTGGAGCATGAGTCCAAGCGCAGGCGCCGCGTAACCCACCGTCAAAGCCATGAACAGGTTGTACGCATACGTCACGCCAAACGTCAACGCCAGAAACGGTACCACGCGCTGCCAGCGCACGGCTTGTGAAGCCAGACCGTTCGTCCCATTGCTTGCCACCATCCAGAGCTCCTTTCTCCCCTTTTCGGCTTTCGTCGCGTATTGCCGTCCCACCGTGGCGCCCAGCGCAGCACGACGGGCAAGTAGTCCAGCCTCTTGCGGATCTCAACAAACCAGCATTGGCGACATGCTCCAGCCCCTTGCGTGCATCGCCAGACGTTAGATCGCCGCAGTACGTCGCAAGTCAGCCAGCAGCGCCGCGAGCTCAGCAGGCAGCGCTGCCGTCAGGTCCAACACCTCTCCGGTCACCGGATGCACAAAAACCAGCCGCGCCGCGTGCAGGAATTGCCGGTCCAGAGACACCCTCTGTTTACGGTATCCGTACACCGTGTCGCCCACCACCGGGTGACCGATGTAGGCGAAGTGCACGCGGATCTGGTGGGTACGTCCCGTCTGCGGTTCCGCCGCGAGGTACGTTTGCCACTCGAACCGTTCCAGCACACGATATTCCGTCACCGCCGCCCGTCCATCCGCGACCACCGTCATCCGCTTTCTCTGGCGCGGATCCCTGCCGATCTCCGCCCGAATCACCCCGTGCCCTGCCGTAACCTGCCCCTCCACCAGGACCAGGTAGTGTTTCTTCACCTCGTGCGCCTTGAACGCCTGCTGAAGTGCGCGCCGCACCCGTTCCTGCTTGGCCACCACGATTAGCCCGGACGTATCCATATCCAGCCGGTGGACGATGCCGGGCCGGTCGGACTGCGCCTCGTTTTCGATGTCCGGTACGTGGGACAGCAGCGCGTTTACCAACGTCCCACTGCCATGCCCAAACGCAGGATGCACCACCATACCCGCCGGCTTGTTCACGACCAGCAGGTATGCGTCCTCGTAGATCACATCCAGAGGAATGGGCTCGGCGCGCAGCTCGGGCGCGGGTTC
>CAZPTF010000398.1:0-1230 GCA_964589015.1 uncultured Anaerolineae bacterium | reverse complement strand
GAAAAACAGAAGCCGTGCCCACGAACAGGCGCGGCTCTTTGTCAATCCATATCGCGGGAATGTTCAGCAGGTCAGCACGGCCAACTTAGTTGCACAGAACTTACTGCCCACCACACCTGTTACCGCCCCACCCTTGACGAACACCACCTTTCAACAAACTGTCCGGCACACAGGAACCCGAGCGCGCGATGCTCATTTGCTCTCCGCAACCGAGCTTCTTTCCTCAGCGGGTTCGCGCAGCAAAGCAAGGGCCAACAGTCCCACCCCAATAACGATGCTCGTGTCAGCCAGATTGAAGACCGGCCAGATCTTGAAATCGATGAAATCGATGACGTAGCCGTAACGCACGCGGTCGAGCAGGTTACCGATAGCACCGCCCAGCTGCAACCCCAGACTCACGTTAACCAGCAATTGCCCTTTTGGCATGTGCCAGTAATACACCGCGATGGCCACAACCACCACGATCGCGACGACCATGAACACATACCCCAGACCGGGAAACAGCCCAAAGGCGGCGCCGCTATTGGTCACCAGCGTGAACGAAAACCACCGTTCCAGCGCAGGCACCGGCGCCCATGCCCCGGCAGGCCCCAGACTGGACAACACGATACGTTTTGTTATCTGATCAAGAACGATCGTGATGAGTGCCACGACTGGCAAGATCAGTTCGTTCTTGGCTAGCTTACCTGACAACTGCTTCTCCCTCGCCTACAGGTCGGACAGCGCGCGTACCCGCCGGTTGGTACACGGATCGTCTCAGCAGAGCTCGGCACGCAGGTCTTCAGCGCAGCGCTTCACTCGCGGTTTTTCTGGCATTCGACACAGAATCGTGCGTACGGTAAGACCTCCAGCCGGTCCACAGCGATTGCGCGATGGCACTGCTCGCACTCTCCGTACGTCCCGCGTTCCATCTTCTGCAAGGCATCGTTCACTTGCGTCAACGTCGCCTGTAGATGGCGCAGCAACGCCAGATCTTTTGCCTGTTCAAACACCTCGGTCGCGTCATCCGCCATGTGATTGCCATATCCCAAATTTTCACGGCTTATTCCTTCGGGCAACAGGCGTTCGATTTCCGAGGTCACACGTGCCCGCTCGAGCACCAACAGCTCACGGAAAGAATCCTCTTCCAGCTTATTCATATTATCCTCCCGCTAACGGGAAAACCCTTCTTAACGGACACACTAAGAATACCGCCTATTCTATCCGATGCAATACGAAAAAGCAAATAAT
>CAZPTF010000397.1:0-3754 GCA_964589015.1 uncultured Anaerolineae bacterium | reverse complement strand
CACCGGCAGATAGCTGGAACAGCGGAGTTCCAGGCGATGGTCGAGCACGTCGCCCCTGCCCTCGCCCCGGAGGTTGAAATAGGCTTGATTGCAGAGGTTAAGGGGTGTTCTTCTGTCCGTGACGGCCTCGTAGTCGAGGCTCAGGCGCCCTTCGGGGCCGAGGACGACAAGGCACAGGACCTTCAGGTTGCCGGGAAAACCCTCCTCGCCATCGGGACTTTCCAGTTCAAGCCTCAGGGCGGGAGATCCCTTTATCCTGTCCATCTCGCCCTTCCACAGGCGCCTGCCGAAGCCCCTCCTCCCGCCGTGGAGATGCTGGCCCCCATCCTGGGCAAAGAGTCGGTATTCCCTTCCGTCCAAGGTGAATTTCGCGCCCGCTATCCTGTTGGCGTAGCGACCTATGGTGGAGCCGAAGTAGGGCTGGGGCCCCAGATAGGGATCCAGGCTGGAAAAGCCCAGAAGGATGTCGTCGCTCAGGCCTTTTTTGTCGGGCATCGTAAAACCCAGCCAGGTAGCCCCGTAATCGGTCCAGGTCGCCTTAAAATCCCCCGATTCGAGGGTATAGAGCGAGACGGCTTCCCCCGACGAAAGAAGCCCGAAGCTCCTCTTCTCCATATACGCTTCCTTATTTCCGGATTTCCGGTCCAGGTTGTCGCAGGGCGGCCTGCCGTGTCACGAAAGCCTGGACAATGAGGGCGGCGGTCGAGGGCGCGTCCCAGAGTTCGGTATCGATTACCAGATGGGCGGATGACAGATCCTCGGTATCGATCCCATAGATCTCCCTGTATCGTCTCTGGTCGTCCTTGTCCCTGGCCGCGGTAAACCGGGCAATCTCCTCTCTGTCTCCCCCTTCCCGGGAAAAGATCCTGTCCACCCTAACCCCCTGGCTGGCCCGCAGATAGACCCGGAGGTCGGCATCGCCCAAGAGCCACATGGCCAGCCGGGAGCCGATCACGCAATCTTCCCGGTGAGCCAATTCGACCTGGCGCGAGTCCAGCACCCTGTCCCAGGAAGGATCCTCCTTGGCGAGGGACAGGATCTCCGCCAAGCTCAGGCCCTCTTCCTCGGCCAGTCTTCTAAAGGTGTAATTGATAAACTTCCTGCCGAGCATTTCCGCCACAAGGCGGGACACCGTGGTATTGCCGCAGCCCGATTTGCCCGAGATCGCTATGATCGATGCCCTTTGGGTTTTCATTCTATATTCCTCAGCTGTTCCCTGATGTTTTCCAGGGCGTCCTTCATCTCCACCACGGCATGGGCCACGGGTATGAGCATATTCTTGGAGCCGATGGTATTCGTTTCCCTGTTCATTTCCTGGCAGAGGAAGTCCAGCCGCTTGGACGGGGCCTCCTCGCCGCGAATCGTTTTGAACGCTTCGATGTGAGCCTTGAGCCGGGAAACCTCCTCGTTGATGCTCAGACGTACCAGCTGGACCGCCAGCTCTTGAAGCATCCTGGTTTCGTCGTAGCCCTTGGGCAGAATCTCGTCGAAACGGGCTTTCAGCTGGGTCTGGACGGTCGCATCGATTTCGGCGGCGCTGCCGGCGACCGTGGCCAGAGCCTCCTCGAACCGGGCGAGTTCCGAGTCGATATTGCGGCTGGTCGCCTCTCCTTCCGCGCGCCTGGATTGTTCGAAGATCCCGAGGGCTGAAAGGCTTTTGGCCTCCACCAGCGGCCAGAGGCCTTCGGAATCCATCTCCTTGTCAAAACCGACCAGCCCTTCGAAAGAGGCCAGCAAGGACAGGGAAGGCTTTTCCTCCAGGCCGAGCTCGTCGGCTATCCGGCTGAGCGCCTCATACAAGGCCTTCGCGGCCTCCGGGTCCGCGCTCACCGCGGCGGGTTTTTCCATTCTTTTAATTCTGAGGTTGTATTCCACCTTCCCTCGGCGAATCCTCGAAGCCAGGAGGGCCTGGAGCCTGGGTTCGAAGCCCGCGAGCTGCGAAGGCAGCGAAATCGAAATATCCAAATACCTATTATTGTACGATTTTATTTGAATAGCGCCCGCCAGACCCTCTTCGTCGAATTCTTCCCTGGCGAAACCGGTCATGCTTTTAAACATCGTTAAAGTCCCCTTCTTTCATTCTTTTTAACGCCGCCGCTCCCAGTTTCCAGTTGTCCCCGGCGCCCATGGTTATAAACAAATCTCCGGGGCGGAGCAGCCTCGGCAGATCCTCGATCGCGTCCAGGGGTTTTTCGGAATAGTACAGAAATCCAGTCGCTTTTGCCCTGCCCCCGGAAAGTTCGGGCCTCCTGATCCTTACTTTTTCATAGAGGCTCAGCCCATTTATTCCGGGGATGGGCCTTTCCCTGGCGGAGGAGTAGATACCGTGGAGCAACAGGCAATCCGCCCCGTCGAGGCTGGCGGCGAATTCATCGAGAAGGGCGGCGGTGCGCGAATAGGTGTGGGACATGAAGTCGACCACCAGACGGCGGGAAGGCCAGAAAGCTTTTATCCCCTGGATGGTGGCCGCCAGCGCCGTCGGGTGGTGGGCGTAGTCGTCCATGAAGAGGACTCCGCCGGCGCTGCCTAGGATTTCAGATCGCCGCTTGGACCCGGCGAAAGCGATCAAGGCCTGTTTCATGCTCCACCATTCCTCCTTTCCGGGAGCTCTTCCCTTCCAATCCCTGAAGATATCTTCGGCGAGGGCAAGGGCGGCCACCGCATCCAGGACAAGATGGGCGCCGGGCAGGTGGAGTTCCAGCGTTTCTTTGAATGTCGATATCCGAAAGAGACTTCTTCCCTCCTCCTGTCCTATGCTTTCGATCCTCCAGGGTCCTTCGGCCTTTGTCCCGTAGGGGGCGAAGCGCAGGTCGGATCGAAGCTTCTTAAGACGCGAAGCCGCGGCGACGGCGCCCGGATCGTCGGCGCAATACAGCAGCAGGCCGCCGGCGGGAAGGCTGTCCAGATACTCGCCGTAGGCCTCGAAAATGGATTGATAGTCGGGATAATAATCCTGATGGTCGCTTTCTATGCTCGTAAGCAGAATCCGTCTGGGCGAAAAATGCAAAAAATGCCTTCTGTACTCGTCGGTCTCGGCCACGAAGTAACGGGAGCCGGCGCGCATCGTGCAACTTCCCCCGAAGGAGGCGACCGCGGAACCCGCCAGGACGGTGGCGGGGCAGCCGAGACGGGCGAGGAGAGTGCCCGTCATGGCGGTGGTGGTGGTTTTTCCGTGAACTCCCGCCACGCCCGAGGAATCGCTCAATCTGGACAGGGCGCCCAAGGCCTGGGCGAAGCTGAACATGGGCAGCCCCAAGGAAGCCGACCGGGCCATCTCGGGATTGTTCGAAACGTTATAGGCGTCGGAGTACAGTACTATGTCGATATCTTCCGCGATATGGGAAGCGTCGAAAGACTGATAAGGTTCCAATCCGATGGCCGCCAGCACGGCATCGGTATAAAAACTGTCGGGGACATCGCTCCCGGCGAGCCGGGCTCCCCGGGATGCCAGGATCTCCGCCAGGGCCGCCATGCCCGTCCCCTTGGCGCCTATGAAATATACCTTCAATCCTTCCAGGGATTCGGGAAAAGTCGATAAAGTCATGGGTCATTGTACGGAGAAAGCGGCGATGGTAGCAAGCTCCGCAGGCTCGATTCAAATATGGAGCGAGAGGGAAAGGCTCGTGGTGGAATCGGGACCGAGTTCGATATCCCAGCCCAAAAGGATGCGTGAACCTTGATAGAGTTCCTCGCCCTGCATTTGCCCCGGCGGTCCTTCCTGGGGAGCGCCCTGCCTGAGCCTCAGAATATGGGG
>CAZPTF010000396.1:1210-3771 GCA_964589015.1 uncultured Anaerolineae bacterium | reverse complement strand
TCAACATCGGCGGGTACGATTTTTCTGTCGGGTTCATTCTGGCCGCGCTGGTCGGTGCACTCGCTGCTGCCATGCTGGCCTTCATAATCGGCATCCCGTCTTTCCGGGCGCGGGGTGACTACCTGTGTGTGGTCACGCTGGCACTCAACATGATCATCGTAAACATCTTCCTGAACATGGATTATGTGGGAGGCGCGCGGGGTCTTACCGGTTTGCCCAGCTTCTCGAACTGGATCTGGGTCTGGCTGACCGTGGCGGCAGTGATCATCGTCTCGCGTAACCTGATTACCTCATCGCATGGACGAGCGATTCTGGCGGTGAGAGAGAATGAGGTTGCCGCGGAAATCGGTGGCATCAACGTCCTGCGCTACAAGCTGATCGCTTTTGCCATCGGTGCGTTCTTCGCCGGACTTGGCGGTGCGTTGATCGGTTTTCACGTGCAATTCATCAATCCCAACATGTTCAATATCTTCAAGTCGATTGACTATATGATCATGATCTATCTGGGTGGTATCGGAAGCATCACCGGTACAGCGCTGGGTGCAATTCTCTGGACCTTCCTGCAAGAAGTTCTGCGGCCGCTGGGTGTCTGGCGCTTGGTGATGGGCCCGGCGCTCTTGATCGTCATCATGATCTTCTGGACCAAAGGTCTGACACAGAGCGAGCTTCCGTTCATCATCAAGAAGAAAGCGAAAAAGGAGTAAGGGCCATTGGCATCGACAATTCTTAAGATGACTGATGTGACCCACTATTTCGGTGGGTTACGAGCTGTCGGTGACTTCAACCTGAACATGGAAGAAGGGCAGCTCATGGGCCTGATCGGCCCCAACGGCGCAGGTAAGACGACCGTGTTCAATCTGATCACCGGTGTCTACAAAGCAACGCATGGCAGTATCGAGCTGAATGGGAAGGAACTGATCGGGTTGCCGCCCTTCAGCATTTCGGAGGCCGGTGTCGCCCGGACGTTCCAAACGATCCGCCTCTATGGTGCCCTGCCGGTGATCGACAACGTGAACCTGGGGCGGCATTTGCGTGGGACCTACGGTCTGGTGCCCGCAATTTTGCGTCTTCCATCCTTCTATAAAGGCGAGAAGGAGTTCGAGGAAAAATCGCTGGAGCTCCTCGAGCTGTTCGGTCTGGCGGACCGCGCTTACGAAGAGGCGGCCAGCCTGCCGTACGGTGAACAGCGTCGCCTGGAAATCTGCCGTGCACTCGCGTCTGATCCCAAGCTGTTGCTGCTCGACGAGCCGGCCGCCGGCATGAACCCGCAGGAAATCGGTGAGCTGATCGATCTGATCAAGTGGGTACACGATCATTTCGATATCTCCATCCTGCTCATCGAACACCAGATGCGTGTGGTGATGGGTGTCTGCCCGCATATCGTGGTGATGGACTTCGGGGAAGTGATCGCGCGCGGTACCCCTGAAGAAATCCAAAACAACCCGCGAGTGATCGAGGCGTATCTGGGCAGCGAAGAAAACGATGAGGAGGTGGCCTGATGCTGTTGGAGGTCAAGGATCTGCACGTGTCATACGGTGCAATCAAAGGGCTGGAAGGTATTTCGTTTCACGTGGATGAAGGTGAAATCGTCACCTTGATTGGCGCGAATGGGGCTGGCAAATCCACCACGTTGCGCACCATTTCGGGCATCGTTCGTCCACTAGCCGGCGATATCCAGTTCATGGGTAAGAGCATCATCACAACCTCGGCCGACCACATCGTCGGCATGGGCATTTCGCACGTCCCGGAAGGGCGGCGTATCTTTGCCAACCTGAGTGTCGAGGAGAATCTCCAGCTCGCGGCCTGGTTGCGTTGGAACAAAGATCGCGAAGGCGTGAAGAGGGACTTCGCCCGTGTTTTCGATCTCTTCCCGCGGTTGAAAGAGCGCATCCGTCAGCGGGCGGGTACGCTCAGTGGCGGCGAACAACAGATGCTGGCGATCGGTCGCGCGCTGATGACCCGCGGCAAGCTGATGCTGCTCGACGAGCCTTCGATGGGGCTGGCGCCGATTCTGGTGAAAGATATCTTCAAGGTGATTCGTGAGATCAATCAGCAGGGGGTCACCGTGTTGTTGGTCGAGCAGAATGCGCGTATGGCGTTGCGCATCGCGGACCGTGGCTACGTCTTGCAGACAGGTCTGATCGTGATGGAGGGCGCTGCCAAAGAGCTGGCCGCCAATGCGGAAATTCGCAGCGCTTACCTGGCTGCGTGATCCTGCCTGCTGGCGTTTGAGATTTCCGCTTAGTCTTGACGATGGAGGAGTCCTGTGTGGGATAAATATATGGTCATTGCAACGGTGGCGGCGTGTGTTGGCGTGTTGCTGGGTGGCCTCTCGATGCTGCAAGGAACGGGAGACACTCTGCGGATGATCTCAGAGTGGGGGCTGATCGTTCTCGCCGCCGTGTTCGCCTGGTCCTTTTTGTCGTTGGGCAGAACCAACAAAGGATGAGCTAAGAAGGGATCACATGTCTGATTGGTGATTCTGGTGAATCGAACAGGTGGCCTGCCGTGTGTTGCATGGTGCATGCGGGGCAGGTCACCGTCGTTTTGTGCCGGACCGG
>CAZPTF010000396.1:0-1110 GCA_964589015.1 uncultured Anaerolineae bacterium | reverse complement strand
CCGTGTGTTGCATGGTGCATGCGGGGCAGGTCACCGTCGTTTTGTGCCGGACCGGACGCGCGGTCCATGAGAAAACCGGCTCCATGGCATCCTGATTGTCCGATGTCGCCTCGCCCGGCACACATTCAGAGTGAAGCGAAGAAACTCGCCATGCAACGCAAGCAGGAGATGCTTCACTACGTTCAGCAGGACAGAAGTTCCGTACGGCGGCACCGCAAACGGTCCCCGTGTCATTCAGAGCGCAGCGAAGAATCTCGCCGCGCGGTGCAAGCAGGAGATGTTTCACTACGTTCAGCAGGACAGAAGTTCCGTACGGCGGCACCACAAACGGTCCCCGTGTCATTCAGAGCGCAGCGAAGAATCTCGCCGCGCGGTGCAAGCAGGAGATGCTTCACTACGTTCAGCAGGACAGAAGTTCGGTACGGTGGCACCGCAAACGGTCCCCGTGTCATTCAGAGCGCAGCGAAGAATCTCACCGTGATTCGAGAGGCGAGACCCTTCGTCACTTCGTTCCTCAGGGTGACAGGTGAAGGGTTGTTTTGGAGCGGTCAATTACTACAGAGAGGTAAGGACATGGCAAGAGATTTGCGTCGTTCAAAGGCAGTCGTCGCACGCGATCGCGCGGCATACAGTGCTGCCTCCAAAATCCCGTATTTTCCACTGGTCATCGATCACGGCTATGGTTCCACCCTCGTGGATGTGGACGGCAACGAATATCTGGATTTCCTATCCAGCGCGGCCGCTCTGAATACCGGCCATGCCCATCCCCGGATCGTCGCGGCGGTGAAGAAACAGGCCGAGAAGTTCCTGAACTACACGTTCGTTTATGCATATCACGAGCCCGGGGTGGACCTGGCGGAGAAATTGATCGCGATCACGCCGGTGCCGGGTCCCAAGAAGGTGACCTACGGCATGTCCGGGTCCGACGCGAACGACGGCGCGATGAAGCTCATCCGGCGCGCCACCGGCCGTTCCAAGATCATCGCGTTTCTCCGCTCCTACCACGGACAGACCTATGGCGCAGCGACGCTTTCCGCTGTATCGCTGAACATGAATCGCGGCTTCGGACCGATGGTTCCCGATGTCTACCACGTGCCCTTTGCGGATTGT
>CAZPTF010000395.1:0-3780 GCA_964589015.1 uncultured Anaerolineae bacterium | reverse complement strand
TCTAACAAATCCGGATTGGAACCCTTCAAAGTCAAAACGAGAAATCCAAGTGCTACAAGTCCGAGGATGATGTATACAACGTTGAAGTAGCGGCACTTCTGCTTATCTTCGATAGTCAGTCTGGTCGCCATGTCATTCGACTCAATGACCTGAGTCACGTGCTCCGGTGTGATCTTCTCCCAAAATGGAGAGGGCATTGAGCCAGAACGTATCATCTGTCCCATGAACATCTCTACGCTCTCGCGTACCGGCTTGGGAAGGCTGGCAAGTGCGTCTAGCTCTTCAGCATCTGCCACGCGTCTCGTCGTCTCAGTCGACGCCTGTCTCTGGACGCAGGGGTCGGATTGAACCTCGTCACGCCCCACATCAACAACAGAATCTTCTGGCATACCCCACTCCTGACTAGTGAACTAGTGGGAGAACAGATCTTCGACCTGTTCCTCTACTCGGGTCAGTATCTCTCCAATCTCGCAGAACTTGCTTTCGACGTTCTTGGCGAGCATAGCCTCAAGGAAACTGCAGGCTGCGAGATGGATCAAACCTTCTTGCTGATCAGAAGTAATCGTCCCTCGTTGGTACTCACGCTGGACAAGCTCGACAAACTCGTGAAAACTTGCGCGGGTCTTGGCAGTGGGGGGGTGGGGCCTACTGGGCCTCTGCGCACAAGATGGTAGATACGTTTGGTGATACACAGGTGTATCTCTCCCTTCTAAATGCATATACCGTTCTGTGAACAGACCGATACGACTACATGGGTAAGGCACGGGTATCACGTGTCGCGTTGCATATTCTTGGATCTGCAAGACCGGTCTGCAGGAATTAGAAGCGTCGATATCGAATCGCAAACAACTGGGTGTCTCGGTAACAACTCGCAGGCTAATACCGAATAACCGGAAAGCTATCGAGGATATTCTATCACAGATTAGCACACATGACAAGCCATACATATACTCGCAGACATATATTGCCCCGTCTACCGGAACGAATCTGTTCAGCTGAGGCACCGGGATGCAGTCCTGGATCGATTTCAGAAGTCTCCTGTCTAAGACAAGACTGTGCCCGGCGTATCCACCCGCGAATTGATCTCGCTCAGAATGGGCTGGACGGTGTCCGCGGTGTCTTCCCCAGACCCGGACTCCCACCATTGCTCGCATGCCCAGGCGGGCACCTTCCGGAACCAGCTAAGACTGCTCTCGTCTGCAAGTCAACAGGTTCACGGTCACTGGCATGGACTGGAGCCGTTTCTCTTTGCCCCGGTTACCAAAAGTCCGCAGGTGATACCCGTCAGCGCTGTCGTGGACACGCCTCTGTGCGCAGCACCGGAACTACCGACACACGGGCGGTCTGCTGCTTCTCGGAGCCAACCTCTCCCCACGAACAGGCAACGCGCCGCTAATCTGGCCGGGCGCGATAGCTTGCCAGCTCCTCGGGAGACAGTTCCTCCGAAGGCACGAGCTGGTAGTGCTTTTCCGCGGTCACCTTGATGCCCTCGTCCGTCGATTCGAAGGCGAACAGGGCGATGATGTCATCACCGGTGAACTGAGCGGCGAGTGGAATGGCTACCAGATTGGGGAACTTGGCGGCACAGAGGGCGAAATCCTGTTCGATCTGCACGATTCCGATTTTGTCCGTGCCACCCTTGGCCTGAACAGTCAGGACGTAGTGGACCCCTCGCCGGTCGACGCCGATGTATACTTCATCCGTCTCCACCTGCCCGATGTCCGGGACGGAAGTCCGCAGATGGTTCTGCAGCGAATAGCAGGTCAGGCCGCTGAAAATGTCGACCAGGCGGTTGTAACGAAGTTTCGCAAGCAGTGCCTGCTCATCCGTCAGGGAGTAGCGGGCGACTATGCCCGGTGTCGCGTCGGGAATCTTGGTCTTGGCGAGCAGCGCTGAGGGGAATACGTCGATCTCGGGCAACAGCGCGAATTCGTACAGCCCCTGTCCAACGAGCCGGATCACCCATTGCAGTCCGGCGGGTGCGGTCGCACGAATGCTTGCCGGCAGTGCGGTTCTGAAACGGAAGGAGTACAGCACATCTCCCAGGTTCTTGGGGAGCGAGATGCCAAGCTGTGCCGCCACGTCGATCATTGCTTCCCGTTTGAACTCGATACGGGTTTGCCCCGCTTCATAGTTTTTCATGAAAATGGTTTCGATGATTGCAGAGTACCGGTTCTTCTTTCTTGCCATCGCGCCAATCCTTCTATCCGGGCCAACGTAGTATGACAACTTCCTCGCGCAATTGCTCCCTGGTCGCAGTGGAAAAGCGGGTTCGGAAAAGGTCCTTGCGCACAAGTTCGTAGCCCAAAGGCTGCGCGATACCCGCTATCAAATCTCCTGTACGGATCAGCACTCTCAAGTAGGATGCTTGATCTCCAACCACGTAAGCCAAGCGTGCGCCAGGACGCAATACCTCGCGCAGGTCTGACAGGTGCCGTTTCATGCCGCCGAAATACAGGCGCGCCACTCTGGCGTAAAGCCTTTCGAAGCCGGAAGTCTTTCCCATCTCCTCCCGTCGTCGTTCGATCTGCTCAGCGATCCGTTGGATCTCAGTGTTGTCTGCCACCAGGGTATCGTCGTCATCGGCCTTGTAGACGCCGCGCGTGTTTGAGCGCAGCAACTGCTTCTTCACCGTCTGTAAATCCTGTCGATCCGCGACGAAACCCAGCATGACTGATTCGAGCCTAGTGGTCCGGGAGTAATCCTTCTCGTTTGGGTAGGGGGGGGATGTGATGAGCGCATCGACTGAGCACGGGGCGATTACGGAACTGATGCCGCGTGCATCTGCCAAATACACAGCGGCTCGTGGGTATCTCTTGTCGGCCACGCGCTCCAGGTCCTCGGTCATCGAGTCCACGGCGGACAACCAAGGTGCCAACACGGGAGTATCTTTCTTGATGCCGTTCCTCTTGACTCCGACTTCCGGACCGAAGTGCAGGTTGCTCACCGCGAACACCAGAGCATTGGCGAAAGCGAGGAGCAGATGGTTATAGAAATCCTGATCTTGAAACGTTTGGATCTGCTCCAATAGCACAAGTGATTTGTGGAGCGGTAGGGGTGAGATCGAGTCTTTGACGAGCAACTTCTGAGTTTCGACGCTGAGTGTTCTCAATTCGAGTCGTGCAGCCCCACTGTCGCACGGCAGGTCGTCATTGATGCCTTGTGATGCGAGAACTTGAGCGACCTCCTTCGCAATCTTTCGTGCAGCGGAACGCAATAGCCGGTAGTTGATATCCCAGTCGATCTTGACCGAACTGGCAAACTGCGCAAAGGGATTGGCTTCCAGACCAACTGCGCGGATGCCCGCCAGTTTTGCCTCGATAAGCGTGGTCCCTGTCCCACAGAACGGATCCAATATCGTGTGGCGCTCTCCAAGGGAGAAATCCTTGATGTAGTCCTGTACCAGATGCGGAGGGAACGACAGGACGAAACGGTACCAATCGTGAAAAGCCCGATCTTCCGGCATCACTTTGTTGGCGAGTCCATTCGCTTTAACCAGCCGGAGACGTTCTGCGTCAGAGGGTGACCAAACCAGGGGAAGCTGTCTCATGGTTGTCGTGTCTCCTTGGATAGCCCCGAATCAAGACGTCCTGTAAGTTGACGACCGAAACGATGCGCGAGTATGAATATGCACACATCATAACAGGACTTGACGTGACTGTCAAGACAGGGTCCTGCCGGGGTGCAACACGAGGCCGCGCGACAATTGCCGTGTCTTCGACGCCACGAATCCGCAGCAGGGCACGCCCGCTGGCCGAGACTGTGCCGCCAATCTCGAAC
>CAZPTF010000394.1:0-3794 GCA_964589015.1 uncultured Anaerolineae bacterium | reverse complement strand
TGTTGGCAGGATGGATCGATTGATTCTGATATATATTATACCACAATTGTTGTTATTCAGGCCCACACAAGAAAAGCGATCCAGCCCCGCATAGTTTGGCATAGATCGCTTTCCGGTTAAACTTCACACAACAAGTTGTGTCCTGCTAAAAAACCCGACTGCGACTTCTCCTACTACAAAACATTCAGGCCGCTCGCCGGAAAAGAAAAGTGCGGTATGTCCCCTTTCCCGGCATGGGATTATCGATTCCGCCAACAGGTCCCTACAGATCGCACTGCGGCGGGTTGGATGTCTTCAGCGCCAGGTTAATCGAATACGTGCCGGCATCCTCGCCCACTTCCAGCGTCGGCGCACCGGTCAAGTCATATCCACCAACCTTATTCGTGAAAACATCGTAGGTGATCCCATTACTGGTGATCGTCGCACTGAACTCGTAGGTGCCGGGCTCCACGTCGTTGAACTGGAACTTGCCGGCGTCGTTCGCCGTAGTCTGCGCCACGATCGCACCATCCTTGTAGAGCGTCACCAACGCGCCGGCAGCCACCGTATTCTCCGGAACGATTGTGCACTCCCCACCGAAGTTGATGATACGTTCTCCGAGCGAGTCATAGATCTGTTGCATCGCATCGGGGTCGCTCGCCTGCAGGAAGTGCGGGTACTGCGGGTTAGAATCCGGTGTGGACATTGCTTCCAGCACGTAAGTCAGGAAATTGCCAATACCCACCGTAAACAGCGTAACACCACTGGCCTTGGTCTGGTTCGCCATGTCGATCGCATCCGCCGAGGCAGGCGTGTTACAGGTAGGCTCCTGCGGAGACGTACCCGACCAGTTCGTCATCTTCCCATCTAACCGGATATTCCCCATACCATCCGAGGCCAGGATGATAATCGGAATGTGATCCTCCTCATGGAACGCCGGATCCAGGACCGCCTCAAACCCCTTTTGCATCGACGCGGCCAGAGGCGTCCAGCCATTCGCGCTCAGATTGGCGATCTTACCATTGACCGTTGCAATGTCAGATGTCAGAGACTGAACAAGAGCAGCCCCGTAAAGTTCCTTCGTACGTGAGCCACCACAGGAAGGATAATAGTAGGTGGGATTGTTCGCCAAGGTTACTGGATACTTCACCAGACCGGCCTGATCACCGATATCAGGGCGCAGCATGTTGTTGAACGCCACCAACACATTGCGCGCAGTATTGATCTTCTTCGTCCGGTTCGCTCCCGAACCCCAATAATCGTCCATGCTACCGGACACGTCGAGCACATTCACGACGTCCACCGGATACGTGGTCTGACCAGTCGGTGAGGTGATCTTGAGATATTCGTAAGCCACGCTCCCTGAGATCGAACGGCTCAGATCCATTGGTGGCCGCAGTTTAGTGGTGCTCGTCCCGAAGTCCAGGCAACCGCCCTCCGCCACAGGCACGGCGTCTTCAATGAAATAACCTTCGACCCACTTATTGCTGCTCAGGAAATTATAGTCGGTCAGCACGAACCAGGCGAACCCGATCACGTGATAGGTCGTGTTATTCCCCTGACCGGACGCGGTATCGTAGACCGGCAACAGCACTTCTTTGGGACGGAGCGGATCGCTGTCCGCAATCCGCACATTCAACTCAGCCTTAACGGATGAGCTGTTCTGGACGCCGGGCCCACCCGGAATCTCCACGCTCGGAGGCGCGCCAGGGTCGTCTGGATCGGGACTGAGCGCCCAGGTGCCACTGCGCGTCGTATCGTGCATGTTCGCAACGAGCGTTGTATTGCTGGCATCACCATCCCAGGAAAGCCACCCGAAATTGCCTGGTGTGATATTGCTGTCTTTGTCCCAAATCGTATAGGTAGCCCCAACCGTGGGTTTACCGTTGTCGCGCTCGTTGTCGAACAGCGCAGAACGCACAGCGATCGGGAACAACCCCGAGCCGGCCCCAGCCGCACAAGCACCCGCGCTGATCTGCCCATAGCTCTCCGCACTGGCATCCAGGAAGTTATGTCCGATCACCGGCGCCAGATAGGTGTTGAACGTCTTACCTACTGTCACCGTCACGCCTGTCGCGTTCTCCGGTGGACGGGTGGACGTGTTCGGCACCACACCCAGATCCGTCGTCGTACGCGTGTCGGGATCGAAACGGAAGTATCTCGCGACCACCGTGTTGCGATCGACACCGTTCAGTCCCGCATAATCTTTGGCCTCGTTCAGCACTTGCCGGTTGGTGGTAACCTGCGCTCCGCGAGCCAATTCACGGGTCGCCGCCAATGCAGCGGCATCCGCGGCGTTCTGCACGACGCGCCTCTGCGCGTAAGCGTTGCCGATATCCAACACCAACGCCACCAGAGCGATCAGCACAACCAGGATCAACACAACCATGATCACGGACTGACCTTCTTCTCTTCTTACAGTATTCATAACGACACCTCCTTGAGACTCTTTTTTCCCGGACACGTCTCCATCAGTCTGGCATCTGTGGTCAGTCCAGGTACATACTGGACACTCCGTTCAGCATGATCGGCGGGAATAGATTGATCCCCCCTGGCGTGATGACATAAGGGACGTAAACATTCACCAGTTGAAATGGATAGGTCACCCGGATCGTGATATATCCTTGGGGGAGGCGTTCGTTCACAGACGGATCGATTACAATGATGGCTCGGTCGGGATCGAGCAAACCCAGCTTCGTCTTGATGTAGGCGGAGACTTCCGCATCAGTCGCCTGCGGGTCCCCGGCGACAAAACGGGCTCCCTCACGAGCACTGTGGCTTAGCGTCGCAAAAGAATATAACATGAAGGACAACAGTACCACCGAAATGAACAGGAGGACAATGATAGGCACCGTAAACGCGAACTCGACCATTGATTGTCCACGTTCCCGGTGTTGCCCGTCAAGCGCTTGTTTAGCCAACCAGCCATGCCCCCAATCCCAATTCTTAACATTCAGTAATGGCAATCGCACAAGGCCAAATCGTCTGGCCATCCCCCGGCGCGTGATGAAGGTTCAGCGTATCGGCATGATCGTCCATGCGCTCAGCGGCCAGTAATAGGGTAATCCGAAACGTCCCATCAGCGGCAACTCGATACTGCTCGTGAACGTTTGCAGTCTGTAATCAATCTGAACCTTGATCGGATCCCCAATACTGCTCGTCCCATTGACAAGCTCGGGCCGATGGAGAGTCAACTTACTGGCATCCACCATGTGCCCCAGTCGCACTTCACCCAGCGCAACCGCCTCGTAGTTGATGTACTCAGTACTGTCTGTCGGGGTCTTGCCGGCATCGCACAACTCGATATGTTCAGATGCATACAAGGCACCTTCTCGCGATGCGTTCAGCAGCGCGATGTAGCTGGAAAACGTCACGCCGACTTCGAAGATCATGACGCCGAGCAACAGCAGGAAGACCGACACCCCTGCCACTTCGACGATGCTTTGCCCGCGCTCATCACGTCTGAGCCAGCCCCACATAAGAGTCACTCCTGCACCGTAGATAGCACCTTCTGATACGTCCATTTCTCTCATCCATATTATACCTGGCAACGCACCAAAGCACAATAGGAAGTTGGTACCAAAGTTCGACAAACGGGTCTGCCATGCTACGAGAATGAGGGCTAAAAGGGGCGCCGACGGGGTATTCTTGAGGAGTTCAGGTGGGTGTCAGCTCACTGGAATCGAAAAACGGACTCTGGTACCCCGCCCAATCTGACTGTCCAGGTCGAAAGTCCCGCCCAACATTTTCACCTGATCCATCACGTTGGTAAGGCCCAGGACTTTACGCCCCTCTGCGGCCTGTAGCGCTTCATC
>CAZPTF010000393.1:0-3803 GCA_964589015.1 uncultured Anaerolineae bacterium | reverse complement strand
CCCCCATCGCCCTATCCCGCAAAACGAGATCAGGAACGGTCCCTCGAACGAATGCCAACGCGTCAGCCGGATTGGCGAGCGAGAAAACGATGTAGCCATCCAGCATCAAAACAGTCGATGTCGCTTCCAACACATTGGGATCGTCATCGATCAAGACAATTTTTTGACTTTCCTCCAACTTCGATACCTTCCTCTGCCTCTTGTAAACTGACATATCACGCAGGAGACATGGCCAATATATCACCAATCAAATCTAAGGTCAAATTTTGCAATTGAACGGTCTTTGAGTTATCATAGTGTTCAAATCGGTGACCATTACGCGCCGAAATCAGTCGCGCGGATCTCGCGCGGCGTGCCCGCTGCAGCGGGGGAGAGGCAAACGCATGGATGATCCCGCACAACCTGTAACACACCAGCCGGACTGTGCCGACGGCAGCCCGGCCTTCTGCCCGGTCATCGACGTCGTCCCCTTCCCGCTGGTCCTCATTGCCCGAAACGATGACACGATCGTGTTCATCAACCGCAAGGCCGCCGAGTTGTTCGCTCTGGCGCAGAACGATGTGACCGGTCGCCCATCCGACGTGCTGCTCGACGCGGATATCCGCACGACCTTGCTCGACGAAATCGCGCAGTTCGGCGCGACGAATGCGCACGAGTGGCGGTTGCGCCGGCCCTCGGGCCAGGAGTTCTGGGCGCTCGTGACTGGCAGCGTGACCGAGCTACAGGGCCGTCCCGTGCTGTTGGTCGGCCTGCATAACATTACCCAACGCAAAAACGCGGAGGACGAGATGACTCGCCTGAAGGAGTTCAACGAGGGCATCCTCCAGCACATGGCCGAAGGCGTCGTCGTCGAGGATATCAATGGCAATTTCGTGTTCGTCAATCCGGCGATGTGCCAGATGCTCGGCCAATCACCGGAGGCGCTGCTCGGCACGCACTGGACCAAGACCATCGCGCCCGAATTCTACGCTGCCGTGCACGAGGCCAACCAACGCCGCGCTGCCGGGCAATCGGACCGCTACGAGCTCGAGCTGGTCCATCGCGACGGCTCGGGCGTGCCGATCCTGATCTCCGGACGGCCTCTTTACGACGCGGTGACCGGTGAATTCTCCGGCAGCCTGGCTGTCTTCACCAACATTTCGGAAAGCAAGCGTATCCAGGAGGAGCTGCGCCGGGCGAAAGAGGCCGCTGAAGCCGCCAACCGCGCTAAGAGCACGTTCCTGGCTAATATGAGTCACGAATTGCGCACACCGCTCAACGCAATTCTCGGCTTCTCTGAGCTGATGCAGGATGACCCCGGCCTGAGCGACGTACAGCGCACCAATCTGGGGATCATCAACCGCAGCGGGGAACACCTGTTGCGCCTGATCAACGACGTGCTCGACATGGCAAAGATCGAAGCGGGCCGCACCGTGCTCCAGCCGCAGAATTTCGATCTACACGTACTGTTCCGCGACCTCGAAGACATGTTCACTTTGCGCGCGGCAGACAGAGGCATCGCGCTCATATTCGATTATCTGCCCGACCTGCCCCGTTGCATCCGCGCGGACGAACGAAAACTCCGCCAGGTCCTCATCAACCTGCTCAGCAACGCCGTCAAGTTCACCGACGCGGGTCAGGTGTTGCTCCACGTCGACGCCACACAAACTGGTGACACCTGGACATTGCACTTCGAAGTACGCGATACCGGTGCAGGCATCGACACTCAAGAACTGGGGACGATTTTCGAACCGTTTCGGCAGGCATTTCAGCCGGATAAGATCCAGGAGGGGACCGGCTTGGGCCTGTCCATCAGCCGCCAGTTCGTGCGCTTGATGGGGGGAGAGCTGCGCGCGAGCAGCGCAGGAGCAGGCGGCTACGGCTCCGTCTTTCAATTCGATATTCCGGTCGAGTTGGCACCTGTTTCCATCGCGCACGAGGCCGAACCGCGCCGCACGAGGGCAATCGGGCTGGAGCCGGGACAGCCGGACTATCGCCTTCTCGTCGTCGAAGACAACGAAGCGAACCGCCGCCTGATGGTGCAATTCCTCACTCGTCTCGGTCTGGAAACCCGCGCCGCAGCGAACGGGCTGGAGTGCTTGCAAATCTGGGAGGAGTGGCAACCGCACTTGATCTGGATGGATATGCGCATGCCGGTGATGGACGGGCATGAAGCGACCCGGCGCATCAAAAGCACCAGCCAGGGCCAGGCTACCGCCGTCATCGCTCTCACCGCCAGCGTATTCGAGGAAGATTTGAGCATCGTCCTTGCCGAAGGCTGTGACGATTTCGTACGCAAGCCATTCCGCGAGCAAGACATCATCGCCAAGCTCACGAAGTACCTCGGCATCCGCTTCGTATATGCACCTCAGGAATCGGGACGGGACGAAGGTACCACAGCGGACAACTATCCACGGACAGGACATACCCATGTCCTCGACCTGAGCGGGTTACCGTCCGCCTGGCGTACAGCTTTCGAACAGGCGGCGATCGCAGCTAATGCAGACGAATTGACAACACTGGCCGGGCAGATCCGTAAAGAACGGCCAGCCTCGGCGGATGCAATCGAGAGTCTCGTCAGAGCGTTCGACTACGACGCCCTGCTGGCAGCACTCGACAACACAAGTAGTGAGGGTTAACGATGAACGAAACACCTGCCGATATTCTCATCATCGACGACGAGCCCGCCAACCTGAGCCTGCTCTCCAGCCTGTTGACCGGACGCGGGCACAAGGTCCGCGCCGTGCTCAACGGCCAGCGCGGACTCGCAGCCGCCATCGCCAGCCCACCCGACCTGATCCTGATGGACGTGATGATGCCGGGCATGAACGGCTACGAAACCTGCACGCAGCTCAAGGCCGAGCCGAAGACCAGCGACATCCCGGTGCTCTTCCTCAGTGCACTGAACGATACTGCCGACAAGGTTCAGGCCTTTGCGAGCGGTGCCGTCGATTATGTCACCAAACCGTTCCAGATCGAAGAGGTGCTCGCTCGCGTCGAGACGCAACTCGCCCTCCGTTCGCTCCAGCGGCAACTGCAATCCGCAAACGCCGATCTGCGCGCCAACCTGCGGGAGGTCGAGACGCGCAACAGCGAGCTTGCCGCCTTTGCCCACATGGTCGCGCACGATCTGAAGAACCCGCTGGGTGTCATCATGACCTACGGGGAGTTGCTGGGAGACTCACACATCACCCAGGATGAGCTGGAGCGTGCGAGATGGTCCGAGCGCATCGTCGGTCTCGGCCAGCGCATGAATAACATCATCGATTCGCTGCTGTTTCTCGCCGAAGTGCGCATCACCGAGCTAGAAGTGACGGTACTGGACATACTCGCCAGCGCCGAAGACGCGATCGACCAGTTGGCCCCACTACTGCAGGAACAGCATGCCGAGGTTGTCATCACCGGGCGCACCTCCTGGCCACGTGCTCTCGCCCATGGCCCGTGGATCGCACAGGTGTGGATGAACTACCTGAGCAATGCGCTCAAGTACGGCGGGGACCCACCGCGCATAGAAGTCGGCGGAGAGCTGCAGAGCGATGGGAATGCCTGCTACTGGGTACAGGATAACGGACGGGGCGTCCGTGCCGAAGACCAGCCCCGCCTCTTCGTCGAGTTTTCTCGCCTCGGCCAGGTCGGCATCCCCGGCCACGGCCTGGGCCTGTCTATCGTTCGCCGCATCATCGACCGCCTCGGCGGCCGGGTCGGCGTCGAGAGCGAGCCGGGCCAAGGCAGCCGCTTCTGGTTCTCGCTGCCCGCGGCCGGCAAGGCGGAGTCGCAAGAAATCCTGTTAATCCCGTAAATCCTGTCGCCGACTGTCGTGCCGC
>CAZPTF010000392.1:0-3808 GCA_964589015.1 uncultured Anaerolineae bacterium | reverse complement strand
TCTGCTACCCGACACCGACCCGCAAAAGGCAGTATTGCTCAAATACACCGAAGACTACACCAAATTCACCGGTGGCGAACAGATCAGCACCTTCGGTGGGCATGCCTACGACTCGATCCTGATGGTCGTCGAGGCGCTCTCGACTCTGAACGAGGGGATGCCCCTCGCGGAACGTCGTGCGGCGATCCGTGACTATCTCGAAACGAGTATCGTGAATTGGCCTGGTGTCAGTGGCGTGTTCGATATGGCGCCCGACAATCACATGGGGCTGGCGTACGACGACATGACGTTCGTCAAAGTTGAAGACGGTACGTGGGCATATTATCCGCCCGAGGAATGGCAGCAGCCGTAACCGGCAATTGTCTCACCAGCTTCGATACGGGTCAAGGGTGGTTCAGTGCAAGCCGTAGGCCATAGCGCGGGACCACTCCTGACCCTGCCCAAGCCGGCCGTTTCTGCGTGTTCCCGAGCGCGAACCGTGCATTGTAACACCGGCCCACCCGTATTACGCACCACATCCGCTGAATGAACGGAGAAAAATATGCAGGAAGACGTACGGCATTTTCTTCGCAGCACAACAGGGACCCTCGTAACTTCCGGCATTGCTGTCGTCGTGGTTCTGGTGTTGATCGTCTACATGGGCAGCACAAAAAACTTCGGCCTGCCTCAATACCTTCAGTTGATCCTCGACGGCCTGCGTGGCGGCGCGATCTATGCGCTGATTGCGCTGGGCTTCGTTGCGATCTTCAATGTGACCGGTATCATTAACCTCGCCCAGGGCGGATTTGTCATGCTGGGGGCGATGTTTTGTGTCCAATTCTACAACATGCCATTCTGTGCGGGGATGTCTCCGGCATTCCGCTTGGCGCTCGCTGCCGTCCTGGCAGTCATCATGGTTGCGCTGATCGGCGCCATGATGGAACGCGTCGCCATTGCGCCGGCCCGAAATTCGCCGCAATTGACCCTGATCATCATCACCGTCGGGGTCTACACGATCATGTGGGGTGCAGCACTGCTGCTGTGGGGAGCCGGGGGATACCAGCTACCGGCGTTTTCGACACTGGATAGCCGTGACCAGATACTGCGCTTCGGGCAGATCGCCACGAGCGATAGCACGTATTGGATATTCGGGGGCGTCGATCTGCCGAAAGGCGCGCAATTCGCCGGCGTGATGATTAAAGCGCAGAGCATGTGGATCTGGGGGACCACGCTGATCGTGCTGCTTGGATTGGCGTATTTCTTCGAGCGGACTGTGCTGGGGAAGGCATTTCGCGCCTGTGCAGTCAACCGGCGTGCCGCACAGTTGGTGGGCGTGAGTCCGGGACGGATGTCGTTGCTTGCCTTCGTCGTAGCGGCTGCACTCGGGGCCATCGCCGGCATTGTGCTGGCACCGGCGACGACGCCAATGTACGACATGGGCCTCAAGCCTGGGCTGAAAGGATTCGTCGCGGCGATCATGGGTGGGTTAGTGAGCTCGCCTGGAGCCGTTGCCGGGGGCATCTTGCTCGGCATCCTGGAGAATGTCGGCGCAGGTGTCACCAAAGCAGGTTTCAAAGACATGTTCGCATTTATCATCCTGATCTTGATCCTCGTGCTGAGACCCCACGGTATTTTTGGGGGAGGGGCCGGGGGAGTCGAAGAAGAGTAGCAGAGTTGAGGATTATGGGAGAACCACAGCAAAGCCACACTCATGTGAAGTATGCGGGTTGGCTACCGGGCCGCCACGCGCTCGGTGTCATCGCTTTCGCTGTCATGCTAATCGTGTTGGGCCTGGTCGAAACGATGCGTCCGTTCGGGATCCGTTTTTCCGATTTGACCAGTGGCATTGTGACGATGGATACGATGGTGCGCGCTGGTATTCTGACCATCGCGGTCGTGGGGCTCAACCTGTTGATGGGATATACGGGCCAGGCATCGCTGGGGCAGGCAGGGTTCTATGGACTGGGCGCGTATGCCTCGGCCATCCTGACCGTCAAACTGCGTGTGCTGGCACTGCCGGCATGGCTGGGAACTGTGTGGTGGTGGCCGTGGCTGGTGATACTCGCGGCGATGATCTTCGTCGGCGCGTTTGCCTATCTCGTCGGGAAGCCGATTCTGCAGCTGCGTGGCCATTATCTGGCGATGGCGACGTTGGGGCTTGGCATCGTGATCTACATCGTGCTGCGTGAGAACTTCGGGTTTTCGCCATCGGAGTTTAACCTGACCGGTGGTTTGGATGGGATTCCCGATGTGGGGCGGTTGGCGATCGGAGGCTTCACGCTGTGGCCGATCGAGCGCTACTACTTCCTGGTGTGGGCCATTGCTCTGGCGGTTATCGTGTTGTCGCTGAACATCGTCAACTCGCGGGTCGGACGGGCGCTACGTGCCGTCCGTGACAGCGAAGTCGCGGCCAACGCAATGGGCGTCGATACGCATACGGAGAAATTGAAAGTATTCGTGCTCAGCGCGATGTATGCCAGTCTGGCGGGCAGCCTGTATGCCCATTTTCAGGCGGCGGTTTCGCCAAAACCGTTCGACTTTCTCGGCTCCATCGAGCTGGTGTTGATGTCCGTGATCGGCGGAATCGCCAGCATCTGGGGAGCCGCGCTCGGGGTCGCCGTCGTCCTGGTCTTGAAGGAGTTGATTCGCACGCGCATGCATCTCATCATTCCGGGAGCGGGTGGGGAGCAAGAAGTCATCGCGTTCGGCATCCTGATCGTAGTCATCATGATCTTCATGCCCGACGGCCTGTCGGTCGGTGGCGTCAGGTTCGTCAGGAATCTGTTCGGCAAACCGGTCCACAGCGCTTGAGGGGTGGGATGCCAGCACTCAATGCCGTGCAAGGGAGGAAACGCAGGTGCAGGTACCGCTGCTCGAAGTGATCAGCCTCAGGAAAGGGTTCGGCGGCTTGATGGCCGTGTTCGACGTCGATTTCATCGTCGAAGCCGGAGACATCATGGTCGTGATGGGCCCAAACGGAGCAGGCAAGACGACGATCTTCAACTTGATCTCCGGGGCGCTGAAGCCGACGGGTGGCTCGATCCATTTCCGCGGACACAAGCTGAACGACCTCCCCCCGCACGAAATCACGCGGCTGGGCCTTGCACGGACGTTTCAGAGCGTACAGGTCTTCGGCAATATGACGGTGCTCGAGAACGTGATGGTGGGCCGCCACGTCAAGAGCCAGTACGGCATGTTCAGTGCGGCGTTCCAGATGCCGCGTGCCCGACGCGAAGAGCGCGAGATCCGCGAACACGCACTGGAACAACTGGTTCGCGTTGGGCTGGAGGAACGGGCGAACGATCTGGCCTCGAATTTGTCCTTCGGCCAGCAGCGGCTGTTGGAGATCGCCCGGGCGCTGGCGACTGAGCCGGGGCTGCTGCTGCTCGATGAACCGGGGTCCGGCCTGAGCCGTCCGGAGAAGGAGGGCCTCGACCGGCTGATCCGGGAGATTCGCGGCAATGGCGTGACGATCCTTTTGGTGGAGCACGACATCAGCTTCGTGATGAACATCGCGGACCGTATCGTTGTCCTGGAATACGGGCAGAAAATTGCCGAGGGGACACCGGAGCAGGTGCGTAGCGACCGGCGCGTCATCGCGGCATACCTGGGCGAGGAGACCAGTTAGCCTATGTTGCAGTTGGAGAGCGTCAATGCCTATTATGGCAGGATACAGGTGCTGCGCGAGGTGTCGCTGCAGGTGACGCAGGGTGAGATCGTTGCCGTGATCGGGCCGAACGGAGCGGGTAAAACGACGTTGTTGAATGCCATCTCAGGCATTGTCCCGCCACGTGGCGGGCAGATTGTTTTCGATGGACAACCGATCACC
>CAZPTF010000391.1:0-3821 GCA_964589015.1 uncultured Anaerolineae bacterium | reverse complement strand
TCTATCGCAGGTATGAGACGTTTCCTGGTGAGCTGTGCAACGAGACCTGCAGCGGATTCCCGTGGAGCCAGCGATAAGTGGGGTGCGGTGTGGGAGTACAACGACAACAACAACCTGTCTGCACCACTGGTAGTCGTCGTCCGCAGCTTGTATAGCATGGGGTCGTCAAACCACGATGGCAGGTCCGGTTGGGGAGATGTGCAGTCCGGGGAGCCGGAGAAGGTCGCTGCGCCGGAATAGAGCGGCTTCCGCGCTCGTGACGCCGTCCACACGGCCGGCGGGAAAACAGCATCGAGCGGCCCTTCGCAGGGGAGAAGGCAAACCTGCGAAGGGCTGTTTTGTGTGTACTTTCCTTTTCCGGAGAATTCTGTTATACTTCTTTCACCTGAATTTTACTTTGGATCGCTTGAAGTGCGGGAAAGGACAGCGCGCATGAGTGCAGCGTCAGAAACGCTTCCGAAGTCACACGCTCTGCTCGACGAGGTGCGTGCCGGGCAGGTTGTGCTGTTTGCCGGCGCGGGGATTTCGCTGGGGACACACGGGCAGAACGGGCTGCCATCAGCCCAGCTGCTGACCAGGACGATGGCCCTGGAGGCGGATTTCTGTCGCGCGGGGCAATGCTGGAATTTCGACGAGACCGTCGGACAGTGTAACTGGGACGCGGGCTGCGTGGGTTTCTACGCCGATGTCGCCGAACACTACGCCGAGCGTTTGGGTCGTCCGGCGTTGCTCTCCAGTCTGCGCGAGTGCATCGACCCGCCTGGCCTGGTACCGCTGCGTGCCCACCGCGCCATCGCCCGCCTGCCGGTCTCCGTCATCGTCACGACCAACTGGGACCGCTTGCTCGAGACCGCGTTGCAGGACGCCGGCAAGCAGGTGACGACAGTCGTGGACAACTACGAAGTGGCGTTTTCGAATCGCGCTGACGTGCTCCTGGTCAAGATGCATGGCACGATCGAACGTCCGCACTCGATTGTCCTGACCGAACGCGATTACCAGGAATTCTTCGAGCGTCTGCCGAACCTGGTGGACATGTTGCTCTATTTCTTCGCGACGCGGACGTTCCTGTTCGTCGGCTACAGCCTGAACGACCCGAATTTCAAACAGATGTACCTGCGCGTGACGCGGCGGCTGCGGGACCGTTACGGACGGTTGTACCAACGCGTTGCTTACGCCGATCAGTGGCGTCCCGGCGAGTACCAGCGGAATTTCTGGCGCCATCAGAACCTGCGGCTGATCGACGAGGATGCGACTGTATTCCTGGAATCGCTTGCCGATCTCGTGGCCAAATAAGCGGCGGTGAAATGCACCGCTCGGCCCGTTAGCTCAGACAGGCATCGCAGCGAACGCGCTCGTCCGCTCGTAGATCCCATCCTGACGCCAAACGCTCAGGATTTCCTCGTGGACGAGCCCATTCGATGCGAGACAGCTATTCGTGCGCAGGTATTCTTCTCCACCGCGCAGATTGGTGCTCTTGCCGCCCGCTTCCGCTACCAGGAAGGCCCCGGCCCCCATGTCCCACGCGTTGAAACCGTAATTGAAGTAAGCATCCAGCCGTCCGCAGGCTACGTAAGCCAGCGTCAACGCCCCGGCGCTGAATGCGCGCAATCCGGCTACCTTATCTTGCACGCTTCTGGATAGCGCCGCGCTGACGTTCACCCGTTCGCCGCGGTAGCCGTAATCCGTACCGACGAGACATTCCGCAAGTTTCGTGTGGCTCGTGACGTGGACCTCCTGCTCGTTGAGGTACACACCGTGGCCCTGCCAGCCCCAGATCATCTCGTCCCGCCAGGGGTCGTATACGACACCCAGCCGGACCTGTCCGCGGTATGCCAGCGCCACGGATACCACAGACACCGGGATGCCCCACAGGTAGTTGCTGGTCCCATCCAGCGGATCGATGATCCAGAGATAGTCGGAATCCTCGTGGCTGTTCTGTCCGGATTCTTCGGACAGAATGCCATGTTCCGGATAATTGGTGGTGATAGCGTCCAGAATGACGGATTCGGAGGCGAGGTCGGCCTCGCTCACGAAGTCTCTGAAGCCCTTCGACTTGCCGACGACGTGCCCGCGGTAGTCGCGTAGCTTCTGGCCCGCAGCGTAGCTCATTTCTCGCGCCAGGGCCATCGTTTTCTCGGTGATGTGCGCTGTCATGTGCTGAGTCGTTCCTTCCGTAGAGTGATTTCGGCGCGCAAGGTTTCGCACGGTGAGGCATTTTCCTGTCCGGACGCGGCCACGAAAGCGCAGTGCTCGCCGGCCAGGTCTAGTTGGGTTCGCGCCGCCGCCGTCGAAGGATGTGCGTAGTCCAGATCGAGCAACAGAATGCGCACGCAGTCCAGGTTGAGTCGCATGTTGAACTCCTCCAGACTGGTTCCACGCTGGCTCCGGAACCAGTCGTCGAGTAATTCGCGGACCACATCGCTCTTGGCGACGAGCTCGTCATACAGCGCGAAAATGAGCAGGGACAGGCGGTACGCCTCCAGCGTGTGGAACACCGCTTTTTCGGCGCTCAGCATGCTATCGTGGCGTTGGGCCAACGCCCGTAGATGCTCGATACGTTGCTCGTTAAGCGCGACAAACTGCTGTCCGAGCTCCTGCCAATCACCGGAATCCACCATCACCGCCATGAGTGCACGCAGCTGCTTACGGTTGGCCTGATCGATGGGCTGCAATTGCTCGACGATGACCTGCCTGTGGACGGCAAATCCTTCTAGCGGGGTCTCCGTGGACTGCTGGTTCTCTTCCGCACGGGAGGCGCGCGTGCCATGCCGCACGCGGAGGAACAGCAGAACGGTTCCCAGCACGGCCAGGCACGCCAACAGCGCGAGCAGGAAAACTATCGCGCGGTCTGCTGGGATCATGCGCCGCCGTCCTGTGCGCGCCGGCGATACCTGCACGTGGCGCGGTATCGTCGTGCCATCCCGCGTAGGGTAGGGGGCGTTGTGTTCCTCCCGTGTTGTTCGTGCTCCGTGGTAGCGCCAAAATCACGCGTTTTTCGCGGAGGACGCAGTTTACAGCAGGGCATTGATATAGGCCTTCCAGCCGGACTGCGGTTGCGTGGCGCCACGCGCGCCTTTGCCTTCTCCCGTCGCAGCGATCATGGGTGCGGTGAGCTCTCCGGGGGCCTTTTTCGCAGCCGCAGAGATGATTACCGGCAATGACAATCCGGTGTAGAATGCACCCCACACGGTCGTGGCTGGGAGAATCACGGAGACCAGTCCACCGAGCACCAGAAACAGCACCGTGAAGACCAGATACGACCATGTCCACTGAAACTCGTCCGGTTTGGTTCTGAGCTCGTACAACCTGAGAATCTCCGGTGCGGCTGTGCCAGCCGCACCCAGCAAGAAGACTACTTCAACGCTCAACCCGTCCATCACTGCACCTCCCGGCAGGGCATTTTGGAGAGTCCGCTGCCATGACTAGCGACAATCGTTCCGGATTCACCGTACGTTTACCTTACACTATTCAGATTATAGTACAATGGGACAACCCTGTCAATTGCTCTGGCGGCTCGTTCACGAGGTGATCGGCGCGAACCGGCTGTCAGGCGTCCCCACGACCCATGCGGAGATTGGCCCAGTCGCAGGCGTGAAGTCTGATTGGGCCAATCTTTGACGAGCACGTGCGCCAGCTGGAGCGGTGTAATGTGACAGGCCGGACGGCTGCACGTAACCGTGGCCAATTGGCACAGTCTGCACCAACCAGACGAAGTGCTGCGGGGCTGAAGCCCCGCGCTAAGGATACGAAGTCCTGCGGACTGGGGACAGAGACTGTGTCAATCTACTAAGGTATAGACCGGTACAGGGTCCGCCCAGGTA
>CAZPTF010000390.1:0-3824 GCA_964589015.1 uncultured Anaerolineae bacterium | reverse complement strand
CACGTTGACGATCTCGTTCCCACGCACGCCCAGACAGAGACTGCATCCGACGCCACAGTAATTGCAGATGCTCTTTACCTTGCGAGCGGGCTTCTGCGTCGTGACCGGCACCAGCGCTCCCGTTGGACATCTGACTACACACTCCCCACACGACTCGCAGGTCGAGTCGAGAATCGGCTTGCCGCCGAACGCACTGATCTCCATGTCGTACCCACGAAATGTGAAATCTATCGCGGAAACCCCATTGATTTCCTCACAGGCACGCACGCAGATTCCACAATACACACAACGGTTTGGGTCCCGCACGAAGAAGGGATTCGAGGTATCCGGGGTGCGCGTCCGTGTCCCCTGCCGCAGTCTTCTCAGCCGCTCCTCGGTTACCCCGACATAGCGGGCGACCTCCTGCAGCTTGCAATCGGAATCCTTCGGACAGGCCAGGCAGTCCGCATCGTGATTGACGATCAATAGCTCGGCTGCCACTTTCCGGATCGCAGCGATTTCCGGTGTCTCGGTTGTGACGACCAGGCCAGGTTCGACTGGGGTCTTGCACGCAATAGTCGGCCGCCGGCCCCGGATATCAACCATACACAAACGACACACACCGACAGAGCTCAGGTCGGGGTAATAACAAAGATGTGGAATATAGATGCCGTTCTCGAGAGCGGCTTCCAAAATGGTCTTATTACTGTCTACGGTAACTGCCGTTCCGTCAATCGTAAGCGTGACCTGGCCCATCAATTCACCTCGTTCCGGAGTGAGGCCTCAACAGAGACCATTTCAGTCGAAGAGTCGGCGACCTTTTCTACCGCATGGAATTTTGCGGGACAGGTCTCCAGGCATACACCGCATTTGATACACTTATCCTGATCGATGACATGCGCGGTTTTCTTTTCCCCCCAGATCGCATCCACCGGGCATGCTTTGCGGCATAAACCACATGCCTTGCATTTGTCAGGGTTGATCTGGTATCGGATGAAATGCACGCATGCCAGAGAAGGGCACTGCATCGCATGAATGTGCGCCTCATACTCATCCCTGAAGTAACGAATGGTCGTGAGCACAGGGTTGGGCGCCGTTTGTCCGAGACCGCACAAGGAGCCTTTCTTGACGGCGATAGCCAGTTCTTCCAACAATTCGATGTCTCCCGGCCGTCCCCTTCCTTCGGTAATATCGGTCAGGATGTCGAGCATTTGTTTCGTGCCCAATCGGCAGGGAACACACTCTCCACAGGATTCTTTCTGGGTGAAATCCAGGAAATAGCGGGCCACATCGACCATGCACGTGTTCTTATCCATGACAACCATTCCGCCTGACCCCATAATCGAGCCGGCAGCAGCGAGAGACTCATAGTCTACCTGGCTATCCAGCATTTCAGCCGGCAGGCATCCGCCGGATGGACCGCCTGTCTGAACAGCCTTGAATTCTTCGTCGTTGAGGATCCCACCGCCCACTGCGAATACGATTTCACGCAGGGTGATACCCAGCGGCACTTCGATGAGACCGGACCGCTTGACCTTTCCGACCAGTGCGAACGTTTTCGTTCCCTTGCTCTTCTCGGTACCCAATTCGGCGAACCAGGTAGATCCCTTCTGTAGAATCATCGCGACATTTGCCAGGGTCTCCACATTGTTGATGATCGTTGGTTTCTTCATCAGACCGGACACGGCCGGGAAAGGCGGTCGTGGTGAAGGCATCCCGCGCTTCCCTTCGATTGAGGCGATGAGCGCGGTCTCTTCTCCACAGACGAATGCTCCCGCGCCTTGCTTGATCTCAATGCGGAAGTCGAAACCGGACCCCTGAATGTTCTCGCCGACGAGCCCACAACGCTCCATTTGCGCGATGGCAATGCGCAATCTCTCCAGTGCGAGCGGGTACTCGGCCCGACAATAGATGTACCCGACACTGGCACCGATGGTGTAACCGGCAATGAGCATTCCCTCCAACACCGAATGGGGATCGCCTTCAAGCAAGGACCTGTTCATGAATGCACCGGGGTCTCCTTCATCCGCGTTGCAGATGACGAATTTCTCATCCCCCGGGGCGTCGATGCAGAACTGCCACTTCAAGTGTGTCGGGAAACCCGCCCCACCTCGACCCCGCAAACCTGCGGCCTTGATTTCTGCGACAATCTGCGTGCGCTCCATGCCCAGGGCACGCATGAACCCACTGTACCCGCCGTTTGCCAGGTAATGATCGATTTGGATCGGATCAATCAGCCCACAATTTCGCAGCACGCGGCGCACCTGCGGGTTGAGCACAGCGGTCTGTGCCAGAATGGGGATTCCTTCGATACGCCCGGGCCCTGAAGTGCCCAACGCCATCTGCGGCAATGGGTCATCATCGATCAAGTAGGCACCGATGAGCTGGGATACGCGCTCAGGAGTCATATCTCCGTAGCAGACACTGGGACGTCCCTGCTTGGTGATCGTCACCAGAGGCTCCGCATAACAGAGCCCAATACACCCGACCTCCATTACCCGCGCATCGATATTCCCCATGGCCAGGTCTTCCCGAATCTGGCGCAACACCAGCAGCCCACCCGCTGAACGCCCGCAAGTGGCGGTCCCTACTGTGATCAAAGGCGGGCTGCCTTGTTGCACCGCCTGCCATTCCCTTTGGGCTTGTTCCAGCATCTCCTGATAGGACATGGTCTCTTATCCCCTCTTTCGGAACACTCACGATCTCGCTCTCGTTGGCCCGTCTATTCTAAGGTTCAACCTCTCTTGCGAACAGCTCTCTGACCTTTTGCGGTGTCAGGGCCGCAGTCACTTCCCCATCTATCATCAGACAGGGTGCCAGGCTGCAACACCCAATGCAAGCCACGGTTTCCAGTGTATATTCCAGGTCCGGAGTCGTCTCGCCCTCCTTGATACCCAGGACATGCTCCGCCTCATCGAGGATGCGCGGCGCACCGCGGACGTGACAGGCGGTTCCCCGGCAGATCATCACCTCTTTGCGTCCTCTGGGCGAGAATTTGAACTGGCTGTAGAATGACGCAGTCCCGTAGACCTGGCTGGTTGGGACGCGAGTGAACGCGGCAATCTCGAGGAGCGCCTCTTCAGGAAGGTACCCGAACATCTCCTGCACATCTTGCATAATCTGGATCAACTCAAGCCGATTCCCTTTGTAGGACGAAAACAGAGCTGCCAATTGCTCGCTCAAACCTGTATCCCCCTCCTTTCGACTGCACTTTTCTCATTCAAAAGCGATACACGTGTGAGTCTGCTGAACTCCGGGAGTGCATTGGATCTCGCGGCTGACGAGTATGCTCAGCTCGTGCATCGATTGTACCCTGGCTTCGATGATCACGTCGTATTCCCCAAAGGTTGGATCTGCGCAGATCACCCCTGGTATATTGCGGACGGTCGTCGCAACATCTTCCAGATGGCCCATCTCTACTCTAAGTAGAATGAATGCTTTCATTGCCTATCCCTCCGTTGCCACACTGAAACAGATCACCCACTCCGTTTTGCGCTGCTTTGAAAACTAGATACGCAGATCCCCGCGTGGACGCAAGAAGATGAACCAATAGGCCAATCCGACCAGACCTGCGCCACCGATGATGTTCCCGATCGTCACTGGCAACAGATTCACCACGACAAAATTCGCCCAGGAAAGGTTGGCATAGTCTGCGGCGGATTTCCCAATCGTTTCCCAGAACAGCGGATCCGCTGTGCTCTTGATCAGAAGTCCCAGCGGAATGAAATACATGTTGGCGATGCTATGCTCAAATCCCGCAGCGACAAACGCTGTGACAGGAAACAGAATGGCCAGGATTTTGTCCGTCGTAGTTCGGGCACTTGCACACAACCACACCGCCAGAC
>CAZPTF010000389.1:0-3828 GCA_964589015.1 uncultured Anaerolineae bacterium | reverse complement strand
ATGTGGTCGATGACAAGTGGCAGGTTCGGTACCGCTTCGGCCACCTGGGCCAGGTAGGACCAGTTGGGTGGCTTGGCCAACAGGTCGTAACGCAGGCCGCACTTTGCCACCTCCCGCAAACCGCGCAGGACATCCGGGCGCATGATCCAGGCCGCATCCTGCTCATCCTCCCACTGGTGCCGCACTCCCCTGAATTTCGGATTAGTTGCCAGTGCCTCAAGTGTCCGACCGACATCGGGGTCGGTCAGGTCCACCCAGCCAACAACCGCTCCGACCCAATCATGGTTTTCGGCGATGGTCAGGAACTCGGCGTTGTTCTTGAGTGAGGAATGCGTTTGCACCAAGACCGTCTGCTCCACGCCCAGTTCATCCAGCTGCGGCCTCAGGTCTTCCGGCTGAAAGTCCGCTATGAGTGTCTCCATGCTCTGCGGGACTCTTCCCACCATCAGGTCCCGTTTCCAGAAATGTTGATGGGCGTCAGTTACACGCATCCTGAATGTCTCCTTTCTCTCATGTCCCTGGCTTGAGCTTGAACGAAGTTCCCCACTCTTTGATACGCCCATCATACACGGCATTGATGCCCTCTTTCATGGGCGCGGTCATGACGGTGAGGATTTCCATGTCACTGGAGCCGAGATTCTCAACACAATGCTGCGTGCCGGCCGGGATGAACACTATCCAGCCAGGTCCAATTGCATACGTTTCCGGAGGGGCACCCAATCGTACTCTGCCTGTGCCACTCAAGACGTAGTAAGCTTCTTCGAATGGGCTTGGGTGACTTCCACGCTCGGTCGACTTCCCTGGCCTCAAGGTGAAGTGGTTGATGACGAACGAATTCGCGCCGACCCCCTCCTTGTCAACCAACAGCCTGGACACAAATGCATCTTCTGCGCCGGATAGCGAAAAACCTTCTACGTCCTTTGCCTTGAAAACAAGTCGGCGGGTCATGATTTCCATTCCTTCCTCTCTTGGGGTGGGGTGTCATGGTCAGCAACCGGGTCGGTCTCACCCAGAATCAATGCCATAATCCGTTTGCTCATCGGCTCGTATTCCTTAGTGTTCTGCAACTCTCCAGAAATCTGCCCATCTCGAAACACAATGATCCGGTCCGCGAGCTGTATTATTTCCGGCATATCGGACGACACCATGATAATTGACATTCCGCGCTGCGCCAAGTCCCAGATGAGCTCATGGATTTCAGCCTTCGTCTTTACATCAATCCCAACCGTCGGCTCATCCATTATCAGAACATCGGGATTGGCAGCCAAACCCTTGGCGATGCTCACCTTTTGCCGGTTCCCACCGCTCAGGGTGCTCACAAGCTGGCGCACGGTCGGCGTCCGAATGTCCAAGGCAGCTTTGTATTTCTCCGCCAATTGCGTTTCCTGTCTGACATCCAGGATGCCGAGTTTAGTGCGCAGTCGGCTCCAAATTGTGGCTGCGATGTTCCTGGTGATGGAGTGCGGCAAGAACAGACCCTCCTCCTGTCGATTCTCACTGACATAGCCGACGCGCCAGCGCTGCAATGCGGTGGATACCTCGGCAATCCTGGCGGGCACGCCACGTACACGGATCTCGCCAGCGGTTGCGGGATCGAATCCGATCAGCACTCTGGCCAGCTCGGTCCGTCCCGCACCAACGAGCCCGTACCATCCCAGAATCTCTCCTTCGAACAGCTTGAAGCTGTTGGCCCGTGGGCTGTATGTGCTCCTGACGTCACATACCTCGAGAACCGCTTCGCGTTCAGCCAGGTCTCTGACCGGATAGCCTCTGGTCTGCTCCGCTCGACCCACCATAAGCGTCACGAGCTGAGCGCGACTCACATCCCGCAGGGACTGAGTTGGCCCAGCCTTCTTGCCATCGCGCAAGACGGTAACCGAATCGGCGATCTGGAATATCTCCTCGAGCTTGTGGGACACGAACAGGAAAGTCACTCCCTGTACCTGAAGTCGTCGAATCGTATCAAAGAGAGACTCTGCCTCCTTCAGCGAAATTGAGGCGGTGGGCTCATCTAACAACAGGATATTCGCCTGAGCAGACAATGCCTTGGCGATTTCAATCATTTGCTTCTGACCTGCGCTCAACGCTTCCACAAGGCGAAACGGCGATACCTTCAGGCCCACCATTTCCATGTATTCTTCAGCTTCTCTGTACACTGCTCGTTTGTCGATGAGCTGCGCAGACCGCTCGGTGATATGTTCCAGCATGATATTCTCTGCCACCGTGAAGGTCGGAACCAGATTGCGTTCCTGGTGGACCACGTTGATGCCTGACAGGAATGCCTGGCGCGGGCTGCTGAAATGAACCGCTTCCCCGTCCACGTACATTTGGCCTTCATCGGGTGCGATCACACCGGCGACAATCTTGATGAGTGTGCTCTTGCCCGCACCGTTTTCCCCGAGCAAGGCATGCACCTCCCCACGCGCCAGCGACATCGACACGCTATCCAGGGCTTTCACTCCCGGGAAGTTCTTGGAGATATCCACGACCTCCATAGCCTTGTCATTCTGACCTGATCTCATGCTGTTCATGCCTGTCGTCTCTCCAATCGCTCTGCGCTGATCGTCCGAACGCGATCCAGTCCGACCGCCGCTAGAATGATGATGCCCTGAATGAACTGATTCCAATACACATCGATGCTCAGGAACACCAGTCCGTTGGATATGACTGCCAGTAGAATCGCGCCGAGGACTGCCCCGGCCACCGATACCTTGCCTCCCGCCAGACTCGTGCCGCCAATGA
This sequence comes from uncultured Anaerolineae bacterium, assembly GCA_964589015.1. Taxonomy (GTDB): domain Bacteria; phylum Chloroflexota; class Anaerolineae; order DAOTYC01; family DAOTYC01; genus CAZPTF01. The sequence goes on along the minus strand of CAZPTF010000389.1, from coordinate 1,086 downwards.
TCGGAGCCGCAAAAGATGGCAGTAGCCAATCTTTTCCCACGTCGGGCTGTGCCGATCCCAGGCGAGAGGTCAACAGGATGGCTGCGAAAGCAGCCAGGACGCCGCACAGCACGTGGGATGTGATCACCACTCTGTTGATTGGAACTCCGGAGAGCTCGGCTGCGCTAATATTGCCGCCCAAGGCAAGAAGCTGGCGGCCCAGCCCCAGGTAACGGAACATCAGCGCCAGCGCCAGAGCCAACCCGAGCATCAGGAACAACAACAGGGGAATGCCCGCGATCTTCAGGCTGCCTATCAGTCTGAAGTCCGCGGGTAGATTGTAGAAAGGATTCGCCCTGGTGATTCCCAAATTGATGCCCGTGAACACGCTGCCCGATGCCAGCGTGACCAAAAATGAGGTCACACCCGAGACTCCCAGTCTGGTAATCAGCCAGCCGTTCACCAAGCCACACAGCGCCCCCACGCACAGGCCCGCAGGAATGGCTAGGGCAGGAGAGTAGCCAAGCGCATCCATGACACCCCCGGTCGCTACACCGGCCAAGCCCCCAATCGCACCAACCGAAAGATTCATTCCGCCGGTCCCGATAATGATCATCTGCGCCAACCCTACAACAGCCATGACGGAGAAACTACGGGCGAGAACCACAAAGTTCACAGCGGAGAAAAAGTCCTTCGTGGTCAGGCCAAGAATAATCCCGAGTATGGCGACCGCAAGCAGCACGCCCCCCGAGCTTGATTGCAGGATGCTCTCCAGGTTCAAAACCGAGGCAAACGACCGCTTTGGTGCTCCACGTTCTGCTGTTGAATCCATCATCACGATTACCTCTCCCGCATCCTGATCCCTCTGCCGGATCCGGATATGATTTCCGTTGACACTGCATGCCGGTATGTTTTCATTTCATGCCTCTGATATACGCCAGACGGGCACGATCGATGGCAAACGCTGCCAGCAGTATCGCGCCGAGAAACGATTGAAACCAGAAGTAGCTTACGCCGGTTAGCACCAAGGCATTGGTAATCAGGCTCATCAACACTGCCCCGAAAATCGTACCAATCACGGACACCTTGCCACCCGACAATATCGTT
>CAZPTF010000388.1:804-3838 GCA_964589015.1 uncultured Anaerolineae bacterium | reverse complement strand
ACGTAAAGGGTATCCACTCGTTGCTTTGTCTGGCGGGTTTCGGGCATGATGGAGCCGTGAAATGGCGAGTGGCCCGAGGAGATAAGCGACGGGATTATGGTGCGGCGGCCAAGGCGCTGACATCTCTTGCACGGGTAGTACTTGGTCCTCGGAGGACGCAACGTTGAACAGTTCGAGCGGCAATGTCGCTGCGATAATTGTTGAGCAAGGCAAGATCCTCGACTTTGTCGATGGTAAGACGCAGCGGCGCGAGACCCCCGAGGAGTACGTGCGCCAGGAGATTGCGAAATCACTGGTGCGTGAGTACCGGTATGCAAAGCCGGATATCGCTGTGGAATTCATCGTCCGAGTCGGCGGAAGGAAGCCCCGTGCCGACTTAGTGATATTTCCACCGGGGGCGGGCCACAACCAGCAAAACGCGAAGTTGATCGTCGAGTGCAAGTCCTCGAAGGTCAAGGCCGCCGATAAGAAGGATGGTGTCGGACAGCTCCAGGCTTACATGGCTTCTTGCCCGAATGTGACCTATGGGATGTGGACAAACGGAATTGAGAGGTACTGCTACCGTCGAGTCGAGCGGAAAGGAAACGTGGCTTTTGAGGACGTACCCGATATCCCCCAGTTCGGCCGGGAGGATGAAGCGGAAGATCGACCCCGATTCGACCAGCTGAAGCCCGCCACTTCGGATGCGCTGCTCTTTGCCTTCCGTCGCTGCCATAACTACATCGCTGGCAACCAGGGGCTCCAGAAGCCGCAAGCATTCTGGGAACTGCTAAAACTGATTTTCTGCAAGATCTACGACGAACGACACAACGATGAGATTGAATTCTACGCGTCGGGAAACGATCGCCACGGTGTCAATGGGCCTCTGAAGGTCAAGAAGCGCATCGACGATATGTTTGATCAGGTTCGGGGCGAATACGCCTCGATCTTCCGAGAATCCGAGGCTATCGAACTCAAGCCGGTCGTCCTCGCATACCTCGTCACCCAGCTCCAGATGTACTCGCTGCTTGAAAGCGACGTTGATGTGAAGGGTCGTGCCTACGAGGAGATCGTTGGCTCGAACCTACGTGGCGATCGTGGCGAGTTCTTCACGCCACGCAACATGTGTGCGATGGCGGTTGGGATGCTCGACCCTGACGAAAAGCAGGTTGTACTCGACCCTGCGTGCGGCACAGGCGGATTCCTCATCACCGCGATGAACCATGTGATCGAGAAGATTCGCGTGGCGGAGGAGGCCAAATGGGGTGGCAATCATGCTCGAGCTGAGCGGGCTATCCAGTCACGGATTCAACGCTATGCAACCAAGCAGATCTTCGGCATTGATTTCAACCCCGAACTGGTCAAGGCGTCGAAGATGAACATGGTCATGAACAACGATGGGGCAGGCAGCTTGTTCCAGGCGAACTCGTTAGCCGACCCGATGACCTGGGACGCGGACCTGCGAAGGACAAAGCTGATGAGCAAGGTGGATGTGCTATTCACGAATCCACCGTTTGGCTCGAAGATACCGGTCAGCGATCCTGCAGTCTTGGAACAGTTTGACCTGGGCCACACATGGTCGTACGACAAGGCCACGGATCAGTGGATCCAATCCGATTCCGTTCAGAAGTCCCAGCCGCCCGAAATCTTGTTTATTGAGCGGTGCGTACAGTTTCTGAAGCCAGGCACCGGCCGTATGGCCATCGTGCTGCCGGATGGCATCCTCGGCTCGCCCGGTCTTGGATACGTGCGCGAGTGGATTCTGCGCCACACGCGCGTTCTTGCTAGCATCGACATGGACCCAGATACGTTTCAACCGTTTGTCAGCATCCAGACTAGCTTGCTGGTGCTGGAACGCAAATCTGATGAGTCGATCAACGTGGAGCAGGCGGCGGGACGTATCAACGACTACTCAGTCTTCATGGCGGTGGCAAACCACGTCGGCCATGACAAGCGCGGCAATGTCATATACGTGCGCGACCGTCATGGCAATGAGATTGTTCAAGAGAAGGAGGAGCGGGTCAAGGAATACCAGGCCGGGCTTCCTGTGTATTCGACCCAGCGGACGAAGAAAAAAGTTGTGGACGACAATACGCAGCAGATAGCTCAGGAGTTCCGCAAGTGGCTCTCCGGGCAAGATTAGCCGCGCCACCGGCGCCACCACAGCAGACGTGGCCCTGGCATAAGTTGAAGGCGCGGTCGCTCCCCGTTTCACTCATGCTGGGTGGCGATCGGCGTATGGAAGCCGAAAGCTACCTTTCCTCGGGCTTCGGGATACGACTTTCCATTGAACGCAGACAAGCCGGTTGGCGGCGAGTTGGCGATATTGCGCGTGTGTGGATGCCTGGTCGCCTCAAGGGCATCCAGGTGTCGAGTGACGTCGGTACACCGTTTCTTGCTGCCACGCAGGTATTTGACCTGCGACCTATTCCGCGCAAGTGGTTGGCCCTCGCACGAACCTACGACTCGAGCAGTCGGTTCGTGAAGACCGGTCAAATCCTGGTCACGTGTTCTGGTTCCGTAGGGCGTGCCACGATTGCCTATGCGGTCCATGAGCGCACGCTGATTTCTCACGATCTGCTTCGTGTCGATTCCCTTGATGAGGGTCGCAAGGGATGGCTGTATGCATTCCTACATTCGCCACAGGCAAATGCAATGGCCGTTGGTTCGCACTACGGGCACATCATCAAGCACCTCGAAACGTCGCACCTTGAGTCGCTACCCATTCCCGAGATCGAAGACGATGCAGCGAGCCGATTCAACGATGCGGTCCAGCAAACGATTGCCCTGCGAAACAAGGCGTATCGACTGACGCTCGAGGCGGAAACCAAATTCGAGCAAGCACTGGGGCATATCGACATCGACGATTGGGGAGAGAACGGGTTCTCAACCAAGGCATCCACATCGCTGTTGGCGGGGCGCAAGCGACTCGAAGCTGCGGCGCACAATCCGGGAGTTGAAGCGCTGTATCGTCATTTCGAGAAGCGCGGCAAGGGGTTCTGCACCGTGGTAGGGGCGGGCTACGACGTGTGGGTCCCTGGCCGTTACAAGCGCA
>CAZPTF010000388.1:0-794 GCA_964589015.1 uncultured Anaerolineae bacterium | reverse complement strand
AGCGCATACCCGCTGCCGATGGAGTCATCTACCGCGACAGCGAAGACCTCATACAAGTGAATCCAGATCTGAAGAAGCGCTATGCCGATTGCCGCTTTGGCGACAACTACCGGGGGCGTGTGAAGGCTGGCTGGATTCTGATGCCCAGTTCAGGACAAGTGTACGGCATCATCGGCACGGCCATCATCGCCCCTGACGAATTGGAGGGACAGGTGGTCTCCAACCACGTCATTCGGATCGCACCGAAGAAATCAGCTTCCATACGGCTGGGATATCTGGTGACGGCGCTATCGCACCCCACGATGGGGCGTCCTGCAATCAAGGCATTGGCGTTCGGCTCGAGCGTTCCCGAGATCGCGACGGAAGACTTGGCTGTACATCGGGTGGTGCGGTTGTCGCAGGCGAAGGAAGACGAGATCGCCGACCTCGCAGAGGCCGCGGCGAAAGCCAGGTCGGATGCGGACTTGATCGAACAGCAGATTGGCACCGAAGCCGGTGAGATCATCGAGGATTTCATCCAAGCATCCGATGTATCGTGACGGCCTCATGCCGCCGCGCCCCACGCAAAGGCAAGTGTCGGGTCTTTCCCCGGCGACCCATTGGCAATGCACCTCCCCGCACCTATGTCGGTTCTGATAGTAGCCGCTGCGGGGTGACCTTAGATTGAAACCAATGCGGGTGCCCCAGGTCTACCGGTGTAACAATCTCGCCGAAACCCCATGAACGCACTTGAGGCGCGCCCGCGCGAAGGATAAGCAGCCGATAGACAACCCCACCGGGCCATCCCGGAGGCG
>CAZPTF010000387.1:1445-3845 GCA_964589015.1 uncultured Anaerolineae bacterium | reverse complement strand
AACGAGCTGGTGCTCAAGCCGGGGATGGTGTTCACAATCGAACCCGGTGTCTACGTGCCTGGGCGGGGCGGTGTGAGGATCGAAGACAATGTCGTCCTCACGGAAACAGGTTGTGAGTCTTTGACCCGCTTGCCACGCGAACTCATCACGGTCTGATCGTTTGCCAGAAGCAGGACATTGCGTGTAGAATGGTATGGAGAAGCGCTGTTAAGCGCAAGTGAAAAGGAGATCCGCGCATGGCCCGATGGTCAATTCTGAAGCAAGTTGACGCATTCAATGGCCTTACCGACGAACAATTGGAGAAGGTAGCGCTCCGTTGCCAGGAGATGCTGCTCGAGCAGGGAGACATCATCCTGTACGAGAGCGATCAAAGTGATGAGGTCTACGTCGTGGCGGAAGGCGAAGTGGAGATTTCGATCAGGACCAGTGATACCGCTCGTTCGGGGACTGCTGAAATCTCAATCATTCGCCTGGGTGCAGGGCAGATTTTCGGTGAAATGGCGCTGATCGACCAGGGACTCCGTTCAGCCACTGTGCGCTGCGTGACGACTCCCACCCGGCTTCTCGTCATCCCACACGAGGATTTCATGGCCCTCTGCGAAGAAGATGGCCGTTTGGGTTTCATCGTGATGCGCAATGTCGCGGCTGATCTCTGTTTCAAATTGCGCAGCCACAACCTGGCCTGGAAATAGCAAAGAGGCAGAGAGGACCGGGAAATCATGATCTACAAAGTGAGCTATATCGTGCAGGGTGGCGCGCACCCGGGCACAATCCGTAACGAAACCAGCTATCCCCAGGTCGGCGAGACGATCAGGATCGGCAAACACTCGTTTGAAATCACCGAGGTCTTGGAGCTCATTCCTCCCCACCACGATTTTTCGTACCTGCACGTCACCTGCCGGATGCTCGACCCGAGGGACGAGTAACCACCCGGAACACGCGGCGTGCGCCAATCCGCATGGGCTGTGCGCTATCATCGCCGGGCGGCGACTCGGCGGGCGTTTCGTCCGTCTAGCGTACCGCGTCGTAGTAGGCGGCGACGACAGCTTGCCCACTCGTACCGGCGACGAAATTCAAGAAGTCCTTCACGTCATTGCCTGGCGGATTCTTCGTGAGCAGCACCAGGTGCCGCCACAAGGCATACGAGCCGTCTTGTATCGTCGCTACCGTTGGTTCCACACCATCGATGGTCAGCGGTTTCACCTCAGGCGTAATCTCACCGATTGATACGTACCCGATGGCATTCGGATGCCCCGCCACATATTCGACCACGTCCTGGCTGTTTGGCATGACGATGGCTGCCAGCGTGACCGGCTGCCTGTCCATCATCAATGTCTCGAACATCGTGCGGTCACCCGCGCCGTCCTCGCGGCTGATGACCATGATGTCGCCGACTCGCCCGCCAATCTCCCGCCAGTCCGGGATATGCCCGCTGAACACACCACGAATCTGTGCAGTGGATAACTGGCTGAGCGGGTTCTTGGGGTGGACGATGAGGACGAGCCCGTCCTGGGCGAGCATCGTCAGCCTGAGCGGGTTCCCCGCCTGTTCCGCCTTGCTCAGCTCGTCGTCAGATGGCGGCCACGACGAGACCGAGATGTCGGCCAGGCCCATCTGTAACAATTCCAGACCGGCCTGAGAATCACCGCCCTGCAGATCGAAGCTCACGTATGGCTTCTGGGCAATGTATGCGGCGGTCAGTTCGCGCAACAGATGCGGCATCGCGTTCGTGCCGGCTATCCTGAGGTGTACGGCTTTAGGTGATTCGGTTGCGGGTCCACACGAAACGAGTGGCAAACAGGCCGCCACTGCCAGCATGAACCCGACACGGCGGATGAATCTCGGAACGTGCGGAGGCGGTTTGTGTAAGCATGCACACATGATCTAACCTGCCCGCCAGCGACTTGATCGCATACGGTCTCGTCTGCCCTCTATACGACGTGCGTGAGGGCGGCAACGAGGCTGACCAGCCCCACTACCCAACAATAGATCGCGAACGGGTACAAATTGCGCTGTTGCAGATAATGCAACAAAAAGCGGATCGCCAGGTAACCCGTCACAGCCGCAGCCACGAAACCAAGTGCCAACACCGTGGTCTGTCCGGCGGGTTGCACCGCTTTGGTGAGGTGGTATAGTTGCACGAGTCCGGTACCGACGATGATGGGAATGGACAGCAAGAAACTGAAACGTGCGGCTTCCTCCCGCCGGAGACCACGGAGCAGACCGGCGGCGATCGTGGTGCCGGAACGCGAGATGCCGGGCGCAATCGCCAGCGCCTGGCCGCATCCGATGACGACGGCATCCAACCAGCCCAGTGCGTCCAGGCTACGTTGGCGACTGCCCAGTCGCTCGGCGATCGCCAGAATAAATCCGGTGACCAGCAGCAGTCCCGCTACCGTC
>CAZPTF010000387.1:0-1345 GCA_964589015.1 uncultured Anaerolineae bacterium | reverse complement strand
CCTGAACTGGAAACAGGGAGGAACTCCGTTGCGCCCTGGACGATGCCGAGGATCAATGCCTGCAGAATGTCCATGTGTTATCTCTCCTCTCTCAAACAGGTGAAACAGGTCGCAGGAAACACGTCCAGCGGCCGGTATTCTGAAGTATGGCGTCGCAAGTCCGCTTACTTTCTGCCCCGTGACTGGCGGAAATTTTCCAATCTCGCGCTCCGGTTGTTCATGCGTACCTCGTGGTCGATAGTCCGGTAACCGGCGAGGAAGTCCGTTTTGAACGTACTGAACGAACCAGTGAGAATGGAATCGCGCATGCGGCGCACCAGGTTGACCAGGAAATGCAAGTTATGGAGCGAAGTGAGCCGCAGTCCCAGGATTTCTTTGGCCATGATGAGATGGCGCAAGTACGCCCGCGAGAAATGGGTACACGTGTAACAGCTACAGCCCTCCTCTACAGGATTTGGGTCGCTTGTGAACTGGGCATTGCGGATGTTCAGACGCCCGCTGTGGGTGAACAGTGCACCGTTTCGGGCGATTCGCGTTGGCAACACGCAATCGAAGATATCGATTCCGCGGGCGATGCCTTCGAACAGATCCTCGGGCGAACCAACCCCCATCAGATAGCGTGGCTTGTTCGCGGGAAGGAGCGGCGCTATCTCGTCGAGAACTGCGTGCATTTCCGCCTTGGTTTCTCCGACCGATAGCCCCCCAACGGCGTAGCCGGGGAAATCCAGCGCGGTCAGGAAGCGCACGCTCTCACAGCGTAAGTCGGGAAAGACGCCGCCCTGGACGATGCCAAACAGCGCTTGGTCGGGACGTTTGTGCGCTTCACGACAGCGGACGGCCCAGCGGTGCGTTCGTGCCATGGCCTGCTGGCTGTAGTCGCGGTCGCTCGGGTCGGCACACTCATCGAAGCACATAATGATATCTGCGCCCAGCTTCTCCTCGATGTCCATCACGCGTTCCGGCGAGAAGATGTGCTCGGAACCGTCGATGTGCGAGCGGAATACCACCCCATCGTCGGTGATCTTGCGCAGATGCTCCAGGCTGAACACCTGAAAGCCTCCGCTATCGGTCAATATGGGTCCATCCCATCCCATGAAACGGTGCAGCCCGCCCAGTTCGGCGATCACATCGGCGCCGGGGCGCAGGTAGAGATGGTAGGTGTTGGCCAGAATGAGCGTTGCGTTCAGGCCGTGCAATTCGTCCGGCGAGACCGACTTGACGGTAGCCTGGGTGCCCACGGGCGCAAAGACCGGAGTTTGAATAGACCCGTGCGGCGTGTGGAATTGCCCTGCACGGGCATTGCTATGGTCATCGGTGCGAATCAGGTCGAATTCAAATGGCATGA
>CAZPTF010000386.1:0-3848 GCA_964589015.1 uncultured Anaerolineae bacterium | reverse complement strand
ACGTCGAACGACACGCCCTTGATCTGCCCCTTCATGTCGCGCTGCTTCACCAACTGCCCGATCCCCGTGCCGGGACCGTCACAGGCGCCGTAGAAACCAACCAGCTCCGGATTCCCCGTCAGCATGTCCGACGCAATGTTCAGCGACTTCGCCGGGTCACACCCCGTGTACTGCACCGGCAGCACCTGCACGTCCGGATACTTCTCCGCCAACCGCTGCACGAAGCCGTCTTCGCGCTCACGCCCGGTCTGCGACCCCGCCGTGATCCCGATGTCCCCGACGATCCCCGTGCCACCGATCATCTCGCCAAGCACGTCAGCCGCCGTCGCCGCTGCCGCGACGTTGTCCGTCGCAATGTACGCATACGGCGCGTCCGAGTCCACACCCGAATCCAGCGTGATCACCGGCACTCCGGCCGCCTGCGCCGCCTCGACCGGCTCCACCAACGCCTTCGCATCCGTCGCCGCGATCAAGATACCATTGACCTGCCGCGAGACCATGTCGTTCACCAGGTTCACCTGCCCGGCGATGTCGGTCTGCGCCGGCATCCCCTTGTACAGCACTTCCTTGTAACCCAGCTCCGCAGCGGCGGCCTTCGCGCCTTCCCACACGGCCAACCAGAACGTCGAGTTGGTCGTCTTCGGAATCCACACCAATGTCCGGTTCGCGTTCTCGGGGTCCGGACCCTGTGCGGTGGTGGTTGGAACCCTCATCAATGGGAGAACCACGACCAAGACCAGCAGTATCGCCAAGTATTTCTGGAGACCAGTCCTTCTCATTTCTATCCCTCCTCTAAAATCGTCAAAGCTGCATACCCGACAACCCACGTTCGCCTGATTTTTTTCGCCCGGCCTTCACCCCCCTTCTGCCCAGACGGACTGCCATAGTGGAGCCCGGTGTTTCAGCGACCTGCGATTGCCAACTGTATGTAGTTGCGTATTTGTTCACTCCCTGCGGCCACGGCGCACCTGGTCCGCGAAGACAGCGAGAATGAGGATGATGCCGATCGCGACCTGCTGCCAGAAGGCATAGATGTTCATGATGTTCAGACCGTTGCGCAGGCTGGCGATGATCAACGCACCGATCAGCGTGCCGACGATGGTCCCCTCGCCACCCAGTAGACTGGTACCGCCGAGCACCACTGCAGCGATCGAGTCCAGCTCGTAGCCACTGCCGCCGGCCGGCTGTCCACTACCGATGCGTGACATCTCGGTGAGGCCGGCCATCGCTGCGGTCAGACCAGAGATCGTGTAGATAATGATGATATATTTGGAGATGTTGATACCCGACAGCAACGTCGCCTTCGGATTACTGCCGATGGCGTAGGTGTAGCGGCCGAGACGCGTACGCGTCAGGATGATGAAGCAGATGATGTACAGGATGATCGTCGAGATCGTCGGCACGGGGATGCCAAGGATGTAACCCTGCCCCAGGAAGTCCGCACCCTCAGCCAGTCGGAAGCGCGGGACACCGCCGGTGACGATCAACGCCAAACCGCGCGCGATGCCCATCATGCCGAGCGTCGCGACGAACGGCGGTACGCGCAACTTGCCGATGATCAGACCGTTCGCCAGGCCGCACAGCCCGCCGACCAATAGACCGACCAACAGCCCGACGAGGAGTCCGGCCACGCCCATCCCGGACATCTCCTCCATCGCAATCGCCGATGTCACAGTGACCAGCGCGAGCACCGAACCGACGCCCAGGTCGATGCCGGCGGTGAGGATGACGAACGTTTGCCCGGCGCCCAGCATGCAGAACACGGCAGCCTGGATGCTGATCTGTAGCAGATTGTGCTTCGTCAGGAAATATGGCGAGAGCTGCGAGAACCCAAACAGCATGATCAGCAAGAGAATGAGCATGAAAACGGTCTGGTTGGACACGATCCGCCTGGCGGTCGCTCCTACCTTCTGAAGCACGCTATCTTGCGCCCCGGCCGGCGCTCCGCTGCCGGAATCCGGCATGGATGACTGAGAAATCATACGTATAATGTCTCCTTTCGCATCTTCGTCTGTGTGGCGTCGCTTACTTGACTCCCGCCGCGTATTCCATGATGTGTTCCTGCGTGGCCTCGCTGTGCGGAACTTCTGCCACGATCCTGCCTTCGCGCATCACCAGGATGCGATCGCTCATGCGCAGGACCTCCGGCAAATCGGAGGAGATCAGCACTACCGCCCCGCCCTGCTCGCGAGTGAATTCGAGCATCAGGCGGTGGACTTCCTCCTTGGCACCCACATCGATGCCCTGCGTCGGCTCGTCCAGGAACAGCACCTTGCTCTTGGCCATCAGCCACTTCGCCAGGACGACTTTCTGCTGGTTGCCGCCACTGAGATAGCGGATGATCTGATCCTGGCTCGGAGTCTGCACATCGAGCTCCTTGATATAGTTATCGGCCGTCCGGCGCTCCGCCCCCAGATCGAGCAGCGGGCCGAAGCGTTCGTAGTTTTCCAGGGAAGCCAGCGTCATGTTGTGCGCGACGGAGAGCGCCAGCGCCAACCCCGAGCCGAGCCGGTCCTCCGTCAGGAAGCCGAGACCGTGCTTCACCGCCTGTTGCGGCGAGCGGATCGTGGCGCGCTTGCCCTCGACGTAGATCTCGCCGCTGTCCAGCGGATCCACGCCGAACACCGCCCGCGCGACTTCCGTGCGTCCCGCACCCACCAGCCCGAAGAACGAGACGATCTCGCCACGGTGTGCCGCGAAGTTGATGTCGTGCAGCACCCCTTCGCGATTCAGGTGTTCGACGCGTAGCAATTCAGCGCCGCCGGTGCTCTGGAAATCGATCGTCGTGAAGGTCATATCCCGACCAACCATCATGCGGATCAGCGTCGGGATCTCCGCATCCTTGACGTGGATCGAGCCGACCTGCTTGCCGTCGCGCAGCACGGTGACCTTGTCCCCGACCCGCTTGACCTCTTCGAGGCGGTGCGAGATGTAGATCAGAGCCACGCCGCGCTGGCGCAGGCTGTCCATGATCTCGAACAGCGTCTCGGTCTCGCGCTCCGTCAGCGCCGAGGTGGGTTCGTCGAGGATCAGGATCTTCGAGTTCAGGCTGAGCGCCTTCGCGATCTCGAGCATTTGCCGCTGCGCCACGCTCAGATCCATCACGCGCTTGTTCAAATCGACCTTGAGGCGGATACGGTTGAGCTCCTCTGCGGCGCGCTCGCGCATTGCTTTGAAATCGATGAAACCCAGCTTCGTTGCTTCACGGCCGAGGAACAGGTTTTCGGCCACGGAAAGGTGCGGCACCTGGTTGAACGTCTGGTAGATAATGGCGATACCCAGCTCCTGGGCGTGGCGCGCATTCTGGATCTCGACCGGCTGGCCTTCGATCCAGATACTCCCTTCGTCGCGCTGGTAGGCGCCGCTCAGGATCTTCATCAGCGTGGACTTGCCGGCGCCGTTCTCTCCGAGCAACACGTGCACCTCGCCCCGCTTGACCTCGAAATCGACGTCATCGAGGGCAACGACTCCGGGGAACCGCTTGGTGATGTGCTCGAGCTTGAGAACGACGTCCGTGTCCGGAGAAGCAGCTGCAGCGTCTGCCGTCCCGCTGGCAGCCTCATTGCCCAAGCCTGGCCGGCTTGGCGAGCCTAACGTTTCGTGCATTCTTTCCCTCCCTGGTAGAACGAACTGACGACAACGCGAATTGCCCTTCTCGCTGCCCTTTACGGTTGATTCGGAGAAGATTGGCTGAGCTAGCTGCGGTGCTGTGGCCGCGTGGAATTCCTCACGATGAGACGGCAACGCAACTGGACGCGGACCGGAGTATGCTCGGGGGAGGCACTCTCGATGCGCCGGATGATCAGGTCAGTGGCGGATGCGCCGATCTCGTGCACCGGTTGGTCCAC
>CAZPTF010000385.1:0-3857 GCA_964589015.1 uncultured Anaerolineae bacterium | reverse complement strand
GGCATCGTGCTGGCCCAACCGCAATCGGCGAGATTCCCGCAGTTCGTAATCCGAACGTATAGTAGTATAATAGGCTGGCTCACACAGCGAATGAAGAGAAGAGGAGCGGATTGTGGTGATCCCCCGTGGATCACTGAGAAGGCCAAGCGACGCTGATCTGGACTTTTCCCCTCGCCTGCCAGTCTCGCCTTGTCTTCAGCAAGCGGCCCCGACGCTCCGGGAGAACGAACTCTGGCAAGAGGTCAGTAGATGAGCACGAGCACGGTTGAGACATTCGAGTGGAAACCTGACGCACAGCCGCCCAGGAAATTACCGTTGATTCCGGGTATCTTCTGTGCGGTGGCGTTCGCTGTCTACGTTTCGATGTATGTCAGGGTCGGGGCGTGGCAGGTGTTGGTCATCTCAGCAAGTATCTGTGCTGTCGCGGCAATCCTGCCGCTGGTGTTTGCCCTGCTGCGGCGACCGAAATCTCTCAGCACGGAGTTCTGGCTGTTGAGCGTTTCGTTGGCAGTGTGTGCCAGCGGCGAGCTGGTCTTCAGGGGCGTGACTCCTTACAACGCATTGTGTGGAATCACGCTCATCGTTCTTCTCTGTGTCAGTACGCGCCGTTCCGGAAAATGGGTTGCGTGCGTTGCTTTTGCAGCCCTGGCGGCTCTCGGTATCTATCTGGTCAACGTGTTCGAACCGCTTCCTCGTTTTGGCATCGGCGACTCTACCCTTGCCTATACCTATCCACTGTCTCTCCTCTGCCTGATCGCACCTGTCCCCGCATGGTGGACCCTGCGTGCGTTTCGTCATGGGACAATCCGTGATCGTCTGCTCATTGCCTCGATGCTGTTGGTGCTGCTGCCGACAGCGATGGTGGGGGCGGTTTCCATCCTGGGGAGCCTCGCCCACGGCCGTCAGCAGCTTATCAACCAACTCGAATCGGTTGCGACGCTCAAAGAGGCGGAAATCGATACCTGGTTGGCGCAATTGAAATCCGATATGAGCAACGTTCTGGCGGACAGGGAAGTCAAGAGCAATTTGTTCCAATTACTGGCGGAGACTACCGATGCTGTGGACCGGCGCGTTGCCTACAACAAAATCCAGGATCAACTGGTGGAGTCGTTGGCCCGTACGGAGCAGCTCGAAGAACTGTTTTTGATTGACATAAACGGACGCACAGTTTTGTCCAGCAACCCAATGAGAGAGGGCGAATATCATAGTGTGCAGCCTTACTTCCGTGGGGGACTCAAGGATTTCTATGTCCATCCGCCGGTGTACTCTCCGGCACTGGGTCTGGTATCGGTCGTCGCCGCTTCACCGATCATCGACAAGCACGGGCAGAAAATCGGCGTGCTGGTGAGCCGCGTGAACCCGGACATGCTCGACCAGATTATGCTCGAGCGGACCGGGTTGGGTAAGACGGGCGAGACGTACCTGGTCGACCGTCATCACAGTTTGCTCACGGGTGCCCGGCTCCCCGAACAGGAATTCGCATCGGCTTACTCGGTGTTCAGCGAAGGTGCAACCAGTGCGCTGGATAGCTTCGAAAACGGCTCCGGATCGTACGTCAACTACCGTGGCGAACAGGTGATCGGCGTCTATCGCTGGTTACCGTCGCTGCAACTGGCGCTTTTGGCAGAACAACAGGAGTCCGAGGCGTTCGGTCCTCTGTATACCACAATCCGCGTCAGTGTCGGCGTGGGATTCGCGGCGGCGCTTGCGGCTGCTCTCCTGTCACTGCTCGTGACACAGAGCATTGCCAGCCGTCTTGGCAACCTGGCGGATACTGCAACGCAAATTGCCGCCGGAGATTCTGCACGGACGGCGGAAGTGGGGCGTGCCGATGAGATCGGCACGCTGGCCCAGGCTTTCAACAGCATGACGGCACAGCTCCACGAACTCATCGGCAGTCTGGAGGAACGCGTACAGGAGCGCACTCATGCTCTGGAACGCAGGGCGCTTCAATTGGAGACCAGCGCGCGGCTGGGGCAGGAAATCACCTCTATCTTGGACATCGACGACTTGCTGACCCATGTTGTGGAACTGATTCGCGAGGCATTCGGGTACTATCAGATTCTCATCTTCCTGGTAGATGAAACGACGGGCCGTTTGGTGCTCCAAGCAGGAACCGGATCCGTGGGACAGCTGCTCAAGCACGAAGGCTACTCGTTGGAAATCGGCGTGGGGAGCCTGAATGGCGAAGCGGCCCGTGACAACAAAGCGATAGTCAGCCCTGATGTGTCCATCGAGCCGCGCTTCCATGCCATGCATCAGCTTCCCGATGTGAAGTCCGAGCTGGTCATCCCCCTACGCATCGGTAAGCGACTGATTGGCACATTGGACGCACAATCGAATAAGCTGGATGATTTCGAGGAAGAAGATGTCGTCGTGATCCAGGGCCTTGGAGACCAGCTCAGCATCGCCATCGAAAACGCGCGTCTGTATCAGCAGAGCAAGGAACTGGCTGTTCTGGAAGAACGTACGCGCCTGGCGCGTGAGTTGCACGATTCCGTGACGCAATCGCTGTTCAGCATCGATCTTCACGCGCGGGCGATTGCCACCCATCTGACCCGCAATCCGGAGAAGGCCCGCGCGCAGATCCGGCAACTGCGCCAGATCACTCAGGAGAGTCTCCAGGAAATGCGCTCCTTGATTCTCGCCTTGCGGCCTGCTTCGATGACAGATCCCACTTTGGTCGAAGCGCTTGGTCATTTGATCGAGCGGGTACGCCAGCCGAATGGCCCCGAAATTCGGCTCCACACGCAAGGAAACCGGAAACTACCCACAGACATGGAAATCGGGCTGTTCCGGATCACGCAGGAAGCTCTGCGCAATGCGCTCAAGCACGCCAGAGCACGGAATATCACTATCACCCTGACGCTGACCGAGGAGCGTGCCACTGTGCAGGTTACAGATGATGGACAGGGCTTTGATTTGGGAGCGCTTCCGGCAGACCCGCACGCTTTTGGGTTGGTTGGGATGCGCGAGAGAGCGGAGCTTTTGGGTGGGTATCTGAAGGTGGCATCACAACGCCAGGCGGGCACTTCGATTGAAGTTGCCGTGCCGAGCCGGCTACAGGAAAGGCGATAGACCAATGAAACGCATTCGAGTGTTAGTCGTCGATGATCATGCGGTCGTTCGACAAGGGCTGAGAACCTTCCTCGAAAGTGAAGAAGATATCGAAGTGGTGGGCGAAGCCGGCAACGGGGAAGAGGCTGTGCGGAAAGCTCAGGACTTGGCGCCCGATGTCGTGCTGATGGATCTGGTTATGCCGGGGATGGGTGGTTCGGTTGCCACACAGAAAATCATCGAGGTCAGCCCCCATAGCTCCGTGCTGGCGCTGACGAGTTTCAGCGAGGATGACAAAGTCTTTCCTGCGATCAAAGCCGGCGCGAAGGGGTACCTGCTCAAGGACGCCCCGGCGGAAGCCCTGGGGCGCGCCATCCGCTCGCTTGCGCGCGGCGAATTCCTTCTCGACGGCGAAATCGCCAACAAAGTGCTGGAGGAGTTCCATTCGGCCTCACAGCCCAGCCACCCGCCTGTCGAAGACCTTACCCCGCGTGAAGTCGAAGTGCTCGCGCTGATTGCCCGCGGACATGCTAACAAGGAGATTGCCCAGAGCCTGGGTATCAGTATCAAGACTGTCAAAACCCACGTCGGCAACATCTTGGGCAAGCTCCACGTGATGGACCGCACCCAGGCTGCCATCCACGCAGTACGCCAAGGATTGGTCCCACAGAGCGATGGCGACGAAGGAGAAGACTAGCAGCCGCTTTTTCCCTCACGGGTGCAGCAGACCCGCTGTTAAGGCAGGCGCTATCCGCTTCACAGCTGGAAGATCAACCCCGTCAGGAGGCAATGGGTCTTAG
>CAZPTF010000384.1:0-3858 GCA_964589015.1 uncultured Anaerolineae bacterium | reverse complement strand
CTACGACCAGGAGCGCGTCGTGCGATGCCTGGCACAGGTTCCCGCCTGCATCCTGTACGAAGCCCTCGCATATCCTCGCGGGCTCGACGCAGAGCGGTTCGTGGCGGAGGTCGCGCGACGCTGGGCCGAAAGTGGCCGGATCCCACATGAAATCGGGGTGGCGCTGGGTTATCCGGTCAAGGACGTGCTTGGATACATGGGATTGCTGCCCCTGCAGTGTAAGGGTTGCTGCGGTTGGCAGATCTACGGCGACGCGGAGATGGCACACCGCATGCGCCGTCAATTCGTCGCTGCGCAGAGCCGCGCACGGGCGTTGCTGGCAAATGGGGTGGATGGCCGGCCCGCGCCGGAACCGGAATAGGAATAGGAAATCACCCCCTGGTGGCAGAATGCGCTCACCAGGGCACAGAATGATACGGGGATACAAGAAAGGATCACATCAATGGCAAAAGTTGGTATATTCTATGGTTCAACCACAGGCAACACGGAAAACGCGGCAAAGCAGATCGCCGAGCAACTGGGCGATGCGGATGTCGCCGATATCGGATGGGCCTCGCTCGATGACCTCGTGGCATACGAGACGTTGGTGCTCGGCTCCTCGACGTGGGGCGTGGGAGAGCTTCAGGATGATTGGGCGGAGCTTGCGGGTGACCTGCCAAACCTCGACCTGAGCGGGAAGCGAGTCGCTTTTTTCGGCACCGGGAGTCAAGATATGTACCCTGAGACATTTGTCGATGCGTTGGGCATCCTCTACGACGCGCTGCGCAATTCTGGCGCAGAGTTTATCGGCGCATGGCCGGTCGATGGCTACGACTACGTGGCATCGCAGGCCGAGCAGAACGGAACGTTCGTTGGGTTGGCGCTCGACGATGATGGCCAGGCCGGGTTGACCCTCCAACGGATACGCGGCTGGGTGGCAAAGCTGAAGGCCGAGCTGGCGGACTGATGCGGTCGGACAGACCGGCAACGTGGGTACACAGCGGGGAGCGTACCGTCGATGGCACGCTCCCCATTATGGAAGGAAATGAAGTGTTTGTTGTCTTATGAATACACACATCGAAATCACACCGAAGAGAAAGACGGGCCTCGCCCGGCTCATCGAGATCGCCGGAGCGAAGAGGTGGTGGCTGTTCGCCTCGATGGCCCTGGCGGTCATCGCCACCGTCGTGCAATTCGTGCCGGTGGTCTGCGTCTACCTGATCATCGCCGAGCTCGCCGCCCACGCAGCGGACGTATCGCAGGTCGATCGGGATCTGTTGTACAGGCTGGGTTTCATCAGCCTGGGCTCGGTAGGCGCGTACGGCGTGCTGTTGTACGTGTCCGCGATGCTTTCACACATCGCTGCGTTCAACATCCTGTACGAAATCCGCGTGCGCATCGCCGACAAGCTCACCCGGCTGTCGATGGGGTTCTTCAGCCGGAAGGCGAGCGGCGAAATCAAGAAGGTCATGTCGGAAGATGTGGAGCGCATCGAGCTGTTCGTCGCGCACCACATCCCCGATATCACCAGTGCGGTGCTCTTCCCCCTCCTGGTCATCGCTTATTTGTTCTACATGGATTGGCGGCTCGCCATTGCGGCACTGGTGCCCTTTCCGCTCGCCATGGGCGTGATGATGGCGATGATGGGCAAGGGAGCGCGGGATGAGTACCGCGAATACCACAATGCGCTCGAAGTAATGAACGCGGCGGTTGTCGAATACGTGCGCGGTATGCCGGTGGTCAAGGTGTTTGGGACGGCCCTGGACTCCTTCCATCGCCTGCGCGATTCCGTGCTGTCCTATCGCGACTGGGCACAGAACATGAGCACCGAGTATTCGACGACTTACCCGGCGTTCCTCACCGCCGCGTCGTCCTCACTGGTGTTCATCGTGCCGGTCGCGGTGTATCTCCTCGCGCGGACGGACGCCGGCGAGCAGCTCATCCCAACGGTCCTGCTATTCATGATCGTCGGCGGCGGGTTTTTCTTCCCGCTGCTCAAGCTGCTGTTCATCGGCAGCTTCATGACGCAGATCAGCATCGGGGTGGAGCGGATCGACGGCATCCTCTACGCGGACGAGATCCCGGACCGCACTACAGGCGTCCGCCCGCGCGACGCGTCGGTCGAGTTCGACCGGGTGACGTTCGCCTACGATGAGACGACTGTGCTGGACGACGTCTCGTTCCGCGCCGCTCCGGATACCGTAACGGCATTGGTCGGCCCGTCCGGCGCCGGCAAGACGACGGTCGGGCTGCTCGTGGCGCGCTTCTGGGACGTCCAGTCCGGTGCCATCCGCATCGGCGGCGTCGACATTCGCGACATGAAGATGAACGAGCTCATGGATCTGGTGTCGTTCGTGTTCCAGGATGGCCTCCTCTTCTTCGATACGATTGAGGAGAACATCCGCATGGGAAATACGACGGCGACGCGCGCCGAGGTGATCGCGGCAGCGCAGGCGGCACAGGCGCACGCGTTCATCGAGGCGCTGCCCGCTGGCTACGACACGCTGGTCGGCGAGGGCGGCACGTATCTCTCCGGCGGCGAACAGCAGCGCATCGGCATCGCGCGGGTCATCCTGAAGAACACGCCGGTCGTCGTCCTCGACGAAGCCACCGCTTACGCGGATCCTGAGAACGAAGGCAAGATCCTGCAGGCTCTCGCCAGCCTCGTCGCCGGCAAGACGGTCATCGTCATCGCGCACCGGTTGTCTACGATCACCAACGCCGATCAGATTCTCGTGGTCGATGAGGGACGGGTGGTCGAGCACGGCACCCACGATACCCTGGTCGAGACGAGAGGACTGTATGGCAACATGTGGGAGACCTATTCCCGTGCGCGGGACTGGGCGATCTCCCGGCAAGGAGAGGTGGTAGCATGAACTTCATCGCAATTATGCGTGCGGCGACACTGGGGAACACACGCCGCCTGCGTCCGATGATCCTGTGGACCATGTTCGAGTACGTGCTGCGCGGTGCGCCGTATGGCATTCTGCTGGGCGTGGTCTGGGAACTGTTCGAGCCCCTGCAACATCCGGACGTTCCGCTGGATGTGCCGGCGTTGATCGGCCTGTGCGTGGCGATGTTCATCGCCCTGGTGCTGCTGTTTGTGGTGAGCAAGAAAGCGTATCGCAAGATCTACCTCGAGACCTATGCGATGGGCGCGGAGGGACGTCTCGCTATCGGTGACCATCTGCGCAAGCTGCCGATGGGCTTCTTCAACGCCCGCGATCCGGGCAGCATCGGATCGTACCTGATCAACGATTACGCCAACGTCGAGTTCCTGCTGAGCCACCTGATCCCACAGATCGCCGGGGCGGTGGCGATGCCGGCGATCCTGTTGCTCTTCCTGCTGACGCAGGACTGGCGGATGGCGCTGGTTTCCGCGCTGGTGGTGCCGGTGGCGCTGCCGTTCACCTTCATCTCCCGCGCGTTCATCACCCACTTTGGCAAGCGGCATCAACAGGCGCGCGTCGCCGCGTCGTCGCGCATGCTCGAATACCTGCAGGGCATGCGGCTGATCAAGGCGTTCAACCTGACTGGGACGAAGTTCGAGCGGCTCGAGAAGACGTTCCGCAATCTGAAGTCGCTAAGCATCAAACTGGAAGCCGGCGCGGGCCCGACGATCCTCGCTTCCGGATTCATCCTCCACGCCGGGCTGACGCTGATCATCCTCTTCGGCCTGACCTTCCTGTTCGCCGGCACACTGTCCCTGCCGGTATACATCATGTTCCTGATCCTGGGCATCCGCGTGTACGAACCGCTCATCCAGGTGCTGATGTTCCTCGGCGAGCTGAACTACTACCGTATCAGCGTCGAGCGCATCGAAGAGCTGCGCATGACGCCTGAGCTGACCGGCACGGAGCCGGGGGCGAAACCCGAGCG
>CAZPTF010000383.1:0-3860 GCA_964589015.1 uncultured Anaerolineae bacterium | reverse complement strand
CGAAGGCATCCGCTCCCTGTTGCGCGTCCCGCTGACCGTGCAGGGCACAGTGACCGGCGTGCTGTCGCTCGCGGCGGACACGCCCAACTACTTCACCGCCGAGCATCAGCAAATCGCCGAGGAAATCGCCAGCCAGCTCGCAATTGCTTTTCACCAGGCTGAGTTACGCGAACAGATCGAACGCCACAACAAGGAGTTGGGGCAGCAGGTGGAGGAACGGACAGCCCAGCTCATGTCCGCAAATAAGGAACTGGAAGCCTTCACCTATTCGGTATCGCATGACCTGCGCGCGCCGCTGCGCGGCATGGATGGCTTCAGCAAGGCACTGCTCGAAGATTACGGCGATACGCTGGACGAAACGGCACAGCACTATCTCCAGCGGGTGCGTGCCGCTGCCCAACGCATGGGAGAGTTGATCGACGACCTGCTGCACCTCTCGCGTGTCACGCGTACGGAACTCATCTGTACCCGTGTTGACCTGAGCGCATTGGCAACCGCCATCGCACATGAGCTGAGCCATGCACAACCCGACCGGCAGGTCACTTTTGACATTGCCCCGCGGCTCTCTGCGCATGCGGATGCGCGGCTGTTACACATCGTGATCGACAACCTGATCCGTAACGCCTGGAAGTTCACGAGCCAGCATGCCACGGCACGCATCGAGATTGCGGGCAGGCAGGATGGCGACGCAACGATCTACTGGGTACGCGACGACGGCGCGGGGTTCGACCCGGTATACGCCGACCGGCTGTTCGGTCCATTCCAGCGCCTGCACAGCAACGCCGAATTCGAGGGCTCCGGCATCGGTCTGGCAATCGTGCAACGAATCATCCAACGGCACAACGGGCGCGTCTGGGCCGAAGGTGCGGAGGAACAGGGCGCGACGTTCTTTTTCACCCTGCCGTCCACACCACATTCGGATCATTGAGGAGGCCGCATGAACAACAAGGTGATCTTACTGGTCGAAGACAATTGTGACGATGTGGAATTGACCCTGCGTGCGTTTCGCAAGAATCGCATTGCCAACCAGGTGGCCATCGCACGCGACGGTGTCGAAGCACTCGATTACCTGTTCTGCCGCGGCGCACACGCAGGGCGCGATGTACGCGATGCCCCATCCGTGGTCCTGCTTGATCTGAAGTTGCCGAAGGTGGATGGACTGGAGGTGCTGAAGCAATTGCGGGCGGATGAGCGTACCAGGCTCATTCCGGTAGTCATTCTGACGTCATCCCGCGAGCAGCGCGACCTGATCGCTGGCTATGCGCTCGGAGCGAACAGCTATATCGTCAAACCGGTCGATTTCGAAAAGTTTACGGAAGCTGTCGGACAATTGGAGTTGTACTGGCTATTGCTCAACGAGAGCCCACCCACCAACCCGTAGTCCAGCCCCTTGTGGGCTTACGGACGCAGCGCAATATCGCTTGATCTTCTGCCGCCGGAAGCGCCAGCCCTCGGCGGGCGTGGGGACGAGTGCTAGGGATACCCCGAACAGGAGGCGAGATGAGAGTCCTGTACGTAGAAGATAATCCCATAGACGTCAAACTGGTGCAGCGGGTTCTAGCCCGGCAACGCGGCCAATTTGTGGTCGATACGGTGGATTCGGTTGCGCAGGCGCGCCGGCGACTGGGTCACGAGCTGGTGTATGACCTGGCACTCGTCGATATGCACCTGCCCGATGGCAGCGGTCTCGCTCTGCTGGGGGAAATCCGCGAGCAGGAACTGCCACTCGCAGTCGTCATTCTGACCGGATTAGGCGACGAAGAGATGGCCGTCGCCGCGCTCAAGTCCGGGGCCGACGATTATGTAGTTAAACGCGAGAATTTCCTCGAAAGACTCCCATCGATTCTGGAGGACGCGCTGAAGCGCTCGCAGGCCGAGATGAACCGCAAGGCATCGCCGCTGCGTGTGCTATACGCGGAACCAAGCGTCGACGATGTCGATCTCACGCTGCGGCACATCGCCCGCCACGCGCCCCACCTCCGGATGGATACGGTCAACTCGGCTGCTGAGGTCCTGCGCCGCATTGGAGAGGCTGGCGCCACAACCACGCCGTACGACATTCTGCTGCTGGATTATCGCCTGCCCGGCGCCAGCGCACTGGACCTGGTGAAAACCCTCCACCAGGACCGCGGCCTCGCCATCCCGGTTGTGCTGATCACCGGGCACGGCAACGAGGAACTGGCGATCCAGGCACTCCGGCTCGGCTGCAGTGACTACCTGGTCAAGACACCGGGTTACCTGTATAAACTGCCTGCCACGCTGGAAAACGCCACCCAGACCGCGCGGTTGGCCCGCGAGCGCGCCGCCCTGCACGAAAGCGAAGCGCGCTTCAGGGCACTGATCGAATCGTCCACCGATCACCTGTTTATGCTCAACACTGCTGGGGTCTTTCTGTCGAGCAACGACCATGTGGCGCAGTTCGGGCTCACGTCAGGTGAAGAGCTCATCGGCCGCTGTCTGGAGGACGTCTGTTCCGGCACAGTGCTCGAGCGCTACCGTACTATGATCCAAAAGGTTGTCAGCGCATGCGAACCGGTCGATTTCGAATATGGATTGCCTGTGACCGCGAACCAAACGCTGGAGTACGAAAGCACCCTGTATCCCATTCTGCGTGACGACAAACTGTGGGCAATCGGCGGGATCGCCCGCGATGTCACGAAACACAAACAACTCGAGCACCAATTCCGGCAAATCCAGAAAATGGATGCGATGGGCCGGCTGGTGGGAGGAGTGGCTCACGATTTCAACAACATGCTGACGGTGATCATTACCTACGCGCAACTCGTCCTGGAGGATTTGAAACCGTCGAATCCGCAGCGTGCGGACATCGAGGAAATCCTCCGCGCCGGGCAACGCTCCGCCGACCTGACCAAACAACTGCTGGCTTTCGCCCGTCAACAGCCGATCGAGCCCAGAGTGCTCGACATCAACGAGGTGGTGGCCGGAAACGAGATGATGCTGCAGCGCCTGATCGGCGAAGACATCGACTTGCGCTGGCTGCCGGGTGAAGACATCTGGCGCATCCGCATGGACCCCACGCAAATCAACCAGATTTTGACTAACCTGGCGGTCAACGCGCGTGACGCCATCACCGGCGCAGGATCGATCATCATCGAGACCGAAAACGTTATCGTGGATGCCGGTTACGTGGCAGCATGCCCCGGAGCCTCGGTCGGAGAATTCGTCAGACTCTCCTTTAGCGATTCCGGCAAAGGGATAAGCAGCGACACCCTGGAACACATCTTCGAACCGTTCTTCACGACCAAGGCCAAAGGAGAAGGCACCGGCCTGGGTCTGTCCACTATTTACGGTATCGTGACCCAGAACGGGGGCTTTATCAACGTGTACAGTGAGCCGAAAGAAGGAACGGCATTCCATATCTACCTGCCGCGATCTCAGGCCGATACCCCCGAACCCCTCGTGGCAAACGACGTAGACCCACAGATGGGGACGGAAACCATCCTGTTGGTCGAAGACGAAGGGCAAATACTGACCCTCTACCAGCGTGTCCTGGAACAGCACGGGTATACGGTTCTGCCTGCCCGGACCGCCGAACAGGCAATGGTCCTGTGCCAGGAACACCAAGGCCCCATCGATTTGTTGCTTGTCGATGTGATTATGCCGGCGATGAGTGGAAAAGAGCTGCAGGAGCAAATCGCGACACTGCGTCCGGGCATCAAGGCCCTGTTCATGTCCGGCTACACCGCGAATGTCGTCGCCCACCACGGCATCCTGCCGGAAGGCATCCATTTCGTCCAGAAACCCATTTCACCGCAAGGTATGGTGAAGAAGGTCTGGAACGTGCTGCACGGTCGCGAGGACACCCGAGGCTGACCGACCCCACCGCGAAGAGGGGACAT
>CAZPTF010000382.1:1256-3894 GCA_964589015.1 uncultured Anaerolineae bacterium | reverse complement strand
GCGGCCACCAACACCGTCACACACCAATTATCACACCGATGCGCATTCCGCCCACACGGGGGCCGAATCCCAGGCATCGCCGTCACAACTCACTTTTCGGCCAGACTTCTGGAGCGGTCACGGCAAAGGCGCTGCACTTGTCGCTGAAATTCCTGGCTGCACCGGGCGCACCACCCAAATTTGACAATTCCTGAGGCGTGTGCTATACTGGGTATATAAGTCGAGAATAGAAAGACTGTGAACAGGAAGAGTAGCCAGCAAGGCGAAGCGCAGAGAGTCGGGTGTACTGGTGAGAGCCCGATGCTTGTGCGGTTGGTGAATGGTCCTGGGAGTTGCAGACTGAAATCGCGATCCAGCGGGAGTAGGTTGTGCCGGAGTGCCACCGTTAACAGGCTGAGGGTATCGGCGCAAACCTGTACCCAAAAGAGTGAGGCTGGCTCGGGTTTTCCGCTTTCGCAGCGGATTTTTTATTTGGACAGCCTAACCGGGGTGGCACCACGGGCGATGATGAACTCACGCTCGTCCCTTCGAGGGACGAGCGTTTTTTATGCACACGGACCCGAAATCGCCCGTCAACGCAGCCGATTGGCACCTATCAGCAGAGAAGGAGACAAAGCACATGACCAGGAAAAAGGTGATTCTGACCGGAGATCGTCCCACCGGGCACATGCATCTGGGGCATTACGTTGGCAGCCTGGCCAACCGCGTCAAATTGCAGGACGAATACGACTGCTACTTCATCATTGCGGACATGCACGTTCTGACGACCAGACCGGAAAAAGAACACGTCAGCGCGATCAGAACGAATATCCACGAGATGGTGCTCGATTATCTGGCGATCGGGATCGATCCGCACAAGAGCACGATTTTCGTCCAGTCCGCGATCAAGGAGACCGCCGAGCTCAACCTGATCTTCGAGATGCTGGTCACACTCCCACGGCTGGAACGGCTGCCCAGCATCAAGGATATGGCGCGCGCCGCCGAGCTGGACGTCCTGCCGTTCGGCCTCGTCGGATATCCGGTTCTGCAGGCTGCGGACATCCTGCTCCCGCGCGCGGACCTGGTTCCGGTGGGCAAGGACAACGAGGCGCACGTCGAGATCTCGCGCGAGATCGCGCGCCGTTTCAACCGGCTGTACGGCGACGTTTTCCCCGAACCGGACGTGATGATCGGGGACGTGCCCACATTGATCGGGACCGACGGCCAGGCCAAAATGAGCAAGTCGCTGGATAACGCGATATTCCTCGCGGACGACGAAAAGATCGTCAACCAGCGCGTGTTCAGCATGTACACCGATCCCAACCGCATCCGCGCCGATATCCCCGGCACGGTGGAGGGCAATCCGGTGTTCATCTACCACGACGCCTTCAACCCGGATAGCGACGAAGTGAACGATCTCAAAGCGCGCTATCGCCAGGGCAAAGTGGGCGATGTCGAAGTCAAGAAGAAGCTGGCACATGCGATCAACAATTTTCTCGCTCCGATCCGCCAGAAGCGCGCCGAGCTGGCCGCCCAACCCGGCCTCGTCGAGGATGTGCTCATCGAAGGGATCAAGCGCACGCAGCTGCGTGCACGCGAAACGATGGAAATGGTCTACAACGCGATGGATATGTACGGTCCCGAGCTCGCCGCGCGGATCGCCCGCGAGCGGTAGGGACACCACGAAAGGAGGAATGCATTGAAACCATGCAGGCGTCCTGACCAGCGGTGTTCCGGAATGCCCGCGTCCAAACAGGGGGTAGACTGAGCGATCTACCCAGAGCAAGCCGCACCTTTGTGGTTAACCCGTGATACGGGCTTCGATGCATCTGTCTGCCCACCGGCCCGCGTACGACTGTCGTTTGCCAAACCAAGCAAGTGAAAGGAGATCAAATCATGGCAGAGCAAACCAAAATCTTTTTGAGCGAAAAGGACATGCCCACCTCCTGGTACAACGTTGCCGCAGATATGCCCGGCCAACGTCCGCCGATGCTGCACCCGGTCACCAAGGAACCGGCGACACCGGACGATCTGGCGCCGATATTCCCGATGAGCATCATCATGCAGGAGGTCACTTCCGAGCGATTTGTCGAGATTCCCGAAGAAGTTCAGGACATTCTCCGGTTATGGCGGCCTTCACCGCTGTACAGAGCGCACCGTCTCGAAAAGGCGTTGGACACTCCGGCGAAGATCTATTACAAGTACGAGGGTGTGAGTCCGGCGGGCAGCCACAAGCCCAACACGGCCGTCGCCCAGGCGTACTACAACAAGCAAGAGGGCGTCAAACGCATCGCCACCGAAACCGGCGCCGGACAGTGGGGAAGCGCGCTGTCGATGGCCTGCGCTTTCTTCGGGATCGAATGCAAGGTCTACATGGTGAAGGTCAGCTTCTACCAGAAGCCGTACCGCCGCAACCTGATGGAGGCGTGGGGCGCGACGTGTATTCCCAGCCCGAGTGAAGAAACCGCAGCCGGACGCGCTATCCTGGCGCAGGACGCGGACTCCCCCGGCTCGCTGGGTATCGCCATCAGCGAGGCAGTCGAGGATGCCGCCACCCGTGACGACACGAAGTATTCACTGGGCAGCGTCGTCAATCACGTTTGCATGCACCAGACGATCGTCGGTGAGGAGTGCATCAAGCAGCTGGAGCAGACCGGCG
>CAZPTF010000382.1:0-1156 GCA_964589015.1 uncultured Anaerolineae bacterium | reverse complement strand
ATGCACCAGACGATCGTCGGTGAGGAGTGCATCAAGCAGCTGGAGCAGACCGGCGACTATCCCGACGTCGTGATCGGCTGCGTCGGCGGAGGCTCGAACTTCGCCGGCATCGCGTTCCCCTTCGTGCGCGGGAACCTGACCGAGGGCAAAAAGACCCGCTTCATCGCCGTCGAGCCCACTTCATGTCCGAGCATGACAAAAGGCGTGTATGCGTTCGACTATGGTGATACCGCTGGCATGGGGCCCATCGCGAAGATGGACACCCTCGGACATAACTTCATCCCACCCGGCATCCATGCCGGAGGCCTGCGCTACCACGGGATGGCGCCGCTGATCTCCGAGCTGCACCAGATGGGCATCATCGAGCCGGTGGCCTACGGACAAACCGGTGTGTTCGCTTCCGCCGTGCTGTTCGCCCGCTCCGAGGGCATCGTCGTCGCTCCTGAATCGGCTCATGCTGTGCATGGGACTATCCAGGAAGCCCTGGCGGCCAAAGAGGCTGGTGAACCGCGTGTGATCCTGTTCAACCTCAGCGGGCACGGCCATTTCGACATGGGCGCGTACGACGCGTATTTCTCCGGCAAGCTGACCGACTACGAATATCCTGCGGAGAAGGTCAAAGAAGCACTGCAAGAACTGCCCCAAGTCAAGTTCTAGCTCGAAACACGTCTTCCCGGTGCAGGCCTGGGGCTTGCACCGGGCAACGTCTGCGTAAAGGAGCCAACATATCGTGGACATCAATCTCAGAATTCCCGGCCCCACGCCTCTGCCGCCCAGCGTGCTGCAAGCGCTCAGCCAGCCGATGATTGGACATCGCGGAACGGAGTTCAAACAGCTTTTCGGAAGCCTCAGCGCTGACCTCAAGACCGTATTCCAGACCGAGAACGATGTCTTGCTGCTCGCCGCTTCGGGGACGGGCGCGATGGAAGCGGCCATCGTCAATACCGTCGCGCCGGGCGATGCGGTTCTCTCGGTCAGCGTGGGGTATTTCGGCGACCGCTTCGCCACCATCGCCGAAACGTGCGGTGCCGCCGTGACGCGGGTCACCTTTCCGTGGGGGCACGCTGCCGAGCCGGACGCCATCGTGGAACGCCTCCACGCGGCTCCCAACACCAAAGCGATTCTCGTCACCCACAATGAGACCGCGACCGGAGTC
>CAZPTF010000381.1:0-3905 GCA_964589015.1 uncultured Anaerolineae bacterium | reverse complement strand
CCATCCCTTTTAAGTAGTCAATCACCCAGTCCGTATCGATCAAGTACATGGGAGAGTGCAGAGCCTATAGGGAGACGAGAGGACGGGATGATTTGCGGCTTTCCCGAATCTTAGCCTTGTACGCGTCGGTATCTACGTCGGACCACCCGCCAAAGGCTGAGCGAAAGGCGTTGTAGTCTTCTTCCGGGAGGCGCGCAGCGGGCGCAGAGCCCGCGGGATGGATAATGACGCGCTCGCCCTTCTCATTTTCGACAACGACCGGCTCATGCTCACGGCTGACCAGCGTAAAGAAGCGAGCTAGATTATTGGCAAACTCATCAAATCGGATGCGTCGCACTTCTTTGGCCATCAGTTAACCTCCTTCACTGACTTCCGCGGGGGTTTCCGTGGGCGCATTATAACACTCAGACGCAGCATGGGATAGCGCTGTTCCATTTTGTAGACGACAGAGGAATGCACGCACAGGCTTAAGAACGGACAACGAGTTCCAATGCACGAGGAAACCAAATTCGAAGAGAGCATTGCCCATGAGCTGACCAGCGCCGGCGGCTACTTCAGCGGCAGCCCGGAGGAGTACGACGCCGGCCTTGCCCTCTTCCCCGGCGAGGTCGTTGCTTTTGTGCAACGCAGCCAGCCGAACTTCTGGAAATGGTTCAGCAGCTTCAACAAGGAGAAATCAGAAGCTGTACTCCTGGAGAGTCTGGCCAAGGAACTGGAGAGCAAGGGCATGCTCACGGTATTGCGTGCAGGCTTCAAGTGCTTTGGGCGTACGGTGCGCGCCGCCTACTTTGCGCCCAACACGGGCATGAACCCGGATGCTCTCAAGCTCTACGAGCAGAATCGACTCACGATCACGCGCCAGGCGGTGACAGCCAGCGGTGCGGTGCCGGATGTTGTGCTGGCCGTCAACGGGCTGCCGGTGGCCAGCCTGGAGCTCAAGAACCCCATGACGGGCCAGAACGTGGAGAACGCCATCTGGCAATATCGCAACGACCGCGACCCCAAAGAGCTTCTCTTCGCCTTTGGCAAACGCTGCCTGGTGCATTTTGCCGTGGACCCGGACGAGGTCTACATGACGACCCACCTGACCGGGAAGTCGACCTTCTTCCTGCCCTTCAACCGCGGCCACAATCACGGCGCCGGCAATCCGCCCGTCTACAGAGATTATCGCACGAGCTATCTCTGGCAGGAGGTGTTGGCGCGTGATAGCCTGCTCGATATCCTGGCGCGTTTCCTGCATCTGGAAGTGGAAGAGAAGGCCGTCCCCACGAAGCATGGGACAAAACTGCTGCGCACAGAGAAGATGATCTTCCCCCGCTACCACCAGCTAGACGCTGTGCGCAAGCTGGTGTTGCACGCGGGGACGCATGGATCAGGCCACAACTATCTAGTGCAACATTCGGCCGGGTCGGGCAAGTCCAACTCCATCGCCTGGCTGGCCCATCGCCTCTCGACGCTGCACGACGAAGATGACAACAAGATTTTCCATTCGGTGGTGGTCATTACCGACCGGCGCGTGCTGGATCAACAGCTTCAGAACACGGTCTACCAATTTGAGCACAAACAAGGCGTGGTGCAGAAGATCGACGAGGACACCCAGCAGCTCGCCAAGGCGCTTTCGGACGGCGTGCCCATCATCATCTCAACCATCCAGAAATTTCCCTTCATTGCTCAGGCCATTCAGACCCTGGAAAAGTACGGCCAGAATGTGGTCATCGACACGGCCGGCAAGCGCTTCGCCGTCATCGTGGACGAGGCGCATAGCTCGCAGAGCGGCGAAACGGCCATGGAGCTGCGCAAGATTCTGAATAAGGAGGGAATCGAGGCTGCTATCGCCGAGCAGATCCTGGACATGGAGGGGGATGATTCGTTGAGCGAGGCTGCGCGCGAGGAGATGTTGCGTGAGCAACTCAAGCGCACGCGGCAGCCGAATCTCAGCTACTTTGCCTTCACGGCTACACCCAAGTTCAAAACGCTGGCCGTCTTCGACGAACCTGGCGAGAACGGGCATTCCCCCTTCCATCTCTACAGCATGCGCCAGGCCATCGAAGAGGACTTCATCCTGGATGTGCTGAGCGGCTACACTTGCTACAAACGCTACTACGAATTGCTGCAGAAGGTGGAAGACGATCCGGAGGTTCCACGGCGCAAGACAGCGCGTGCGTTGGCTCGGTTTGTAGATATGCATGACTATAACATTGAGCAAAAGGTAGAGGTCATCGTCGAGCATTTTCGCACGCACACGCAACACCGTATCGGCGGTCGCGCCAAGGCTATGGTAGTGACCCGTTCGCGCGAACATGCGGTCCGCTACAAGCTGGCATTCGACCGCTACATCAAAGAGAAGGGATATACCGGCATCAAGTCGCTGGTGGCGTTTTCGGGCGAGATCTATCTAAAGGAATATCCCGACCAGCGCTTCACAGAAGTCAGCATGAACGGCGGCATCAAGGAGCGTGAGCTGCCAGAGAAGTTCAACACGCAGGAGTACCAAGTCCTGCTGGTGGCGGAGAAGTATCAGACGGGTTTCGACCAGCCGCTGTTGCATACGATGTATGTCGACAAGCGGCTATCTGGCATCCATGCAGTGCAGACCCTGTCGCGTCTGAACCGCACCATGCGGGGCAAGGAGGACACCTTCGTACTCGACTTCGTCAACGAGCCGGAGGAAATCTACGAGGCGTTCAAGCCCTTCTACGAAGCGACGAGCATGGGCGATGCGTCGGATCCGCAGCAGCTCAACGACCTCGAACATCGCCTCTCCGAGTGGCGGGTCTATGATCAAGAGGATATCGATGCCTGGTGTGAAATTTGGTTCGGGCGCCGGCAGAATTCCACCGGCGCTGAGCACAAGCGACTCAATAGCATCCTGGATTCTGTGGTTGATCGGGTCAAGCAGTTGACGGAGGAAGAACAGGAAGAGTTCAAGAGCCAGATGGTGAGTTTCCGCAACCTCTACCTGTTTCTGTCGCAGATCATTCCCTACCAGGATTCGGACCTGGAGAAGCTCTATACCTTTGGTCGCTTCCTGCTGACGAAGCTGCCTCGCCGTGACGAGAGTTCACCGGTGGTCATCGATGACGAGGTGCAGCTTCGCTATTACCGTCTGCAGAAGATCAGCGAGGGCGGAATCTTACTGCGAGAAGGCGAAGCCAGACCACTCTATGGGCCAACCGAGGTAGGGACCGGCGAGCCGGATGAGGAAGTGTTGCTCTCCACGCTTGTTGAACAGTTGAACGAGCGCTTTGGTACGGACTTTGGCCCGGCTGATCAGCTCTTCTTCGATCAGGTGCGCGAAACCGCCATAGCCAACGAGCATCTGCGCCAGGCTGCGGAGGCGAACAGCCTGGAGAATTTCACGCCGGTCTTTGAGAAGCAATTGGAGACGTTATTGCTGGAACGCATGGAGGGTAACGAGGAGATCTTCCAACGCGTCATGAATGACGACAGTTTTCGCGATACGGTAGCGAAGTTTCTGGTGCAAGCCGTGTATGAGAATATTCGGGCTGAGGAACAAGACCTTTATCCGACCTGAGTGCCGCACCCATTGTAGATGGTTAGCTTCTCTTTTGTGATGGAGATGTGTCCAGTCGCCCCCAACGCCAACTGACCGACCCGCTCTATCAAATGATGGCGCTGTTGCTGCAGGAATGGCGAACTCTAGCCAATATTGTCCTGCAGGCGATCCCTTTCTTCGCGCAGACCCGCCGCCAGGGAATGTACGAGATACTGGAGTACGATTCCACCCTCGACTTGATCGACCCCCGCGGCTAAAAGGCCGTCTTCCACAAGCGTCAGAAAGTCCGTTTCCTCCAAAACCACATCATCGCCTTTCAAGACTACGCCTGGGGCGAGGGCGAGATCTTCGACCGATACCGGGTTTCACCCGGCGCCGCAGTGGACCG
>CAZPTF010000380.1:1639-3911 GCA_964589015.1 uncultured Anaerolineae bacterium | reverse complement strand
AGGTTCACGGATTGGGTAGGGTGCATCGCGGATTGGTGCAGTCCGGACCGGCAGATGGAATCCACCTGCTGCAAGCCGGCCGGTTGCGTTTTTAGCGTGGCAAGTTCGTAAGCCCAGGGATCTCGGATGTGCCCGCCGTGGCAGGCAGCGTAGCGGGCCGGCCGGGGCGGCGTGCCCGTTACACACGCACATGAAGAAGGAGGAGATGTCATGATTAAGGGTTATCATCACGTGAGCATCACGGTGAGCGATTTGGAACGCTCGGTGGCGTTCTATCGCGATCTGTTCGGCTTCGTCCTGAGCGGGTCCGCCGAGGCGGCGGGGGACGAGCTGTCCGCAGCACTGAACGTGGAGCAGGCGGCCCTGCGGTTGGCTGTGCTGGAGCAGGGCGAGATGATCCTGGAGTTGATCGAATATCGTTCGCCGGCAGGGCGCAGCATGGAGGCACCGCGCCCCTGTGATGTGGGGTGCATGCACATGGCATTGGCAGTGGACAACATTCACCAGTTGTATGCGGAGCTGTCCGCTAAGGGCGTGAAGTTCAACACCCCTCCGCAGCGCAACGCGGATGACGTCGCCTGGGTGTGGTGGTGCTATCTGCAGGATCCGGATGGTGTGCCGATCGAACTGGTTCAGAAGGAAGCCTAGCCGGCGCGCGCACTGGCGATGGAATATGGAATATGGAGCGCGGCCTCACCAAAGCAGGTGGGGCCGCGCGTTTTTTTATGCGGGGCGTGGCGGATCTCTTACGGTGTGATGTAGCCGTGCGTGCGCCGGTATGCGTGGATCTGGGCATCGATGTCCGGGACCTTCGCCTGTTCGGCCAGCCAATAGGCCGGGTCGCGCTGCGCATCCAATTCTTCGACTGTCTTCCCCTGCTGTTCCACCCAGGTGTAGTATTTCAGGTTATGCCATTGATTGCGTGTACGTTGGGTCCCTTCATCGATCCAGTCGAGCTTCTGTGAATGGAAAATGCTGACCAGGCGTACGGCGGCTTCAGTCTCATCCATAGGACCGTAGGTTGCGGTCATCTGGTCCATTACGGAGTGATAGCGGTCGATGGCATCGGTACAAATCGTGACAACCAGATCGTGCTTGCCAAAACCGTAGAATTTCACGGCCTTGATGGCACCGAGCACGTTGCACACCCCACTGATACCGAAAATCGAAGCCATCGTGCGTACTTTCTCTTCCGGAATGCCATACCGCGCGATCATGGTCTTCCAGCCAGCTTCTTCGACCAGGAGCTGTAGACCCTTCTTGCATTCGATGTCGTCGATGCACATGATGGCGTCCATGTTCAGCACATTGTGAATCCAGGTCACGTGTTTGTCGCCGATGCCCTGGATGTCGTGGCCCCCATAGCCGTTCCAATAGAGCGTGGGACACTGGATGGGCTCAAGGCCGACGATCTTGTGATCGGGCCAGACCTGTTTCAAGCGGTCACCCGCGGCGATGGTCCCGGCGGAGCCCATCGCGGATGTGTAGGCCGAGATTTTGCCCTGGCCGATACCCTGGGCCGCCAATTCTGCGGCGAGTTCGACCAGTGTGTTGCCGGTGACATAGTAATGGAAACGATAATTGCCCATTACCTCAAATTGATTGAGCACACGTACCCGTGGGTCATTCCTGCGCAGCTCCCAGCACTTGTCATAAATCTCCTTGACGTTGCTTTCGCAACCAGGTGTCTTGATGACACGTGCGCCGTAGGAGGCGATGAGATCGAAGCGTTCCTGGCTCATATCTTGCGGCAGGATCACGATGCTATCGAACTCCATACGACAGCCGACGTAAGCGCCCCCGATGCCATAGTTGCCGGTGGACGGCCACACGAGGGTGTGTTGCGCCGGATCGACTTCGCCGTTCAACTCTTTCTCGATCAGGACGGAATAGGTCGCGCCGACTTTGTGGCTGCGGGTTGGGAATTGCTCGGCGTGCAGGACGACGATGGGACATTCGACACCGGTCAGTGCCGGCGGCAGGATTTCGTAGTAAATCCGTCCGTGCGGGTCGCGCCACGAGATGTTGAAGAGATTGATTGGGTGCAAAGGGTCCGTTTTCATCATGGTGATGGCTTGTTGCCGGATGTGCGGATCGATCTTGTCGGGGTGAAGCATTTCTTCGAACGTGGGTCCCGTGATGAGTGTCGGCTTGCTCATTGGACTGTGCCTCCTTGCTGGAACACCCGTTGACAGGCGTTGGTTTCGACTGAAGTGTTGTGGGTTCAGTATAGCATCGATGCGTATAATCTTCAAGCTGCGCCGGAATTGGG
>CAZPTF010000380.1:0-1539 GCA_964589015.1 uncultured Anaerolineae bacterium | reverse complement strand
GCAAAACCCCTTGACGAAATCGCAATTCTCTGGTAGAATCTAAGCAAACGATTTCAGATAACGATTGCATAGTCGCTTGGTATGGGTCCGCGACTCCTGGCACAGTGTGACCGAGGGTCGATACGGTGATGGTTTCTCTGCTGCTTGGATGCAGTTCTCGGTGAGGAGTGTTGAGATTGCCTACAACGATGAAGGACATTGCACGGCATCTGGGGATTTCCGCGTCGACCGTGTCTCGTGCGCTCAACAACACCGGGTATGTGAGCCAGGAGCTGCGCATCCAGATCGAGCAGGCAGTAATCGCCC
The DNA here is from genome assembly GCA_964589015.1 of uncultured Anaerolineae bacterium. GTDB lineage: Bacteria > Chloroflexota > Anaerolineae > DAOTYC01 > DAOTYC01 > CAZPTF01. The sequence continues at coordinate 1,233 of CAZPTF010000380.1, read as the reverse complement.
TCGAATATCAGCCCAATTTGTTGGCGCGCAGCCTGCGCACTCAGTTCACTCACATGGTGGGCCTGATTATTCCCGATTTGAACAACCCCCACTACACAGGTGTCGCTCAGGCGGTCGAAAGCCTGCTGGCTGCGCACGACTATCGCCTGATCCTGAGCGTGAGTAACGAAGAGCCTGCCTCTGAACTGACCTATCTTCAGGCAATGCAGAAACAACGCGTTGCCGGTATTGTCATCTCTTCTGCCGGTGGAAACGACGAATACGTCGGCCATCTGATCCGGCAAGGTATCCCGGTGATTGCCCACGCCAGGGCGGTGAAAGCCAAAGGTGTGGACAGCGTTTGCGCTCGCGATGGGGACGGTGCTGTTATGGCAACCAGACATCTCATTGCGCTGGGGCACAGGCGGATCGGCATGGTGTGCGGCCCGCAGGAGCTGAGTACCGGACGGGACCGGATGAAAGGGTACTTGCAGGCGATGAAAGATGCCGGCATCGTGGTGGACGAAAGACTCATCAAGATCGCCGCTTTCCAGCGACATTACGGGGCGGAAGCCACGGCGGAGCTACTCGATCTCCCGGACAGGCCGACAGCGATTTTTGCGGCCGGTGGGGAGCTGGTGATTGGGGCGATGAAGACCTTCTTTTCAAAGGGCGTCGATGTGCCGGGCGAGATCTCGGTCATCGGTTTCGATGACCCGGATTGGTTTTCCTTCTGGCGTCCCCCGATCACCACGGTGGCAATCGATACCGAGCAGTTGGCTCAGAAGATAGTGGAATTGCTGCTGAAACGAATGAGGAACCACAAGGTATCTACCAGAGGGGTGAACGTGTGTGTGCCCGTCAACCTGGTGGTTCGGTCGTCCACAGCAAAGTGCAAGGCCTGAGTGTACCAGCCAGCAAAACAGGGTGAGGAGTGACTATGGACGAAGTGATTCTGGAAATGCGCAACATCGAGAAACGATTTCCAGGCGTGCAGGCGCTCAAAGGTGTAGACTTCGTGTTGAAGCATGGCGAAGTCCACGCGCTCGTCGGGCAAAATGGCGCGGGGAAGTCAACGCTAATCAAGATTCTGTCGGGAGCTTATCGACCTGATGCCGGCGAAATGTATCTCGACGGCGAAGCGGTGAGCTTTGCCAGTCCGCTGGAATCGCAGGAAGCCGGAATACGCACGGTGTATCAGGAGACGAGCCTGAGCCCTTACCTGACGGTGGCTGAGAACCTCTTTCTCGGCCA
>CAZPTF010000379.1:0-3925 GCA_964589015.1 uncultured Anaerolineae bacterium | reverse complement strand
ACGCTGCGCACGACCAGCTCGGCGATCCAGTTGGCATCTACGCGCCGGGCCAGGTCGTGCCGCGCGGGAATCGATGGATAGGCGCGCGTGTCGTCATTGAAGCCCACCGTATTATAGAGGCCGGCGGTCTCGCACACCCATTTGCGATATCTGGACATGCCATACAGGCTATCGTAGAACCACCACGGCGGCCCCAGCTTCACCGCCGGATAATGACCGGCCAGGGGGGCGAGCTCGCGCGAAAAGGTCGTTTCATCCACCGTGAACAGGATCAGCGTCAATCGCGGGTCGTTGCCATATTTGTTCAGCAGCTGGTGCAAGTTGCGTGTGAATTCCGTTTGCAGGGGGATGTCGCAGCCCCGGTCCGGACCAAAGCGATCGTACACACCCAGGTTGTGGTTACGATGCGGACCGGAATGCAGTTGCATGACCAGGCCATCCTCGATGCTCATCCGCGCCATTTCGATCAGCATGTGCCCGGTGAAACGGACCGCATCCTCCCGCGTTGCCTCATCGCGCAGCGCCCGCTGGAACAGATCATCGGCTTCTCTCTCGCACAACTCGCAGGTGTATGGCGACGCCGCACCATGATCGGTGGCCTTCGCTCCCAGCTCCTTAAAGTATTCGCGCCGCGTTTCCAGGGCCCAGATGTATGATTTATAGTCCTTGATGTCGATCCCGGTCACTTCGCTGAGTGTCTGAATATTATCGAGCCACTCCGGCACGTCGATATTGACGACCGCATCGGGGCGGAAAGTGGGAAGCACTTTTCCATCCCAGCCCGACTCCCGAATCGCCTGGTGATATGCCAGTGAATCCGTCGCCGCGTCGGTCGTACACAACACTTCGATGTTGAAGCGGTGGTATAGCGCACGCGGGCGGAACTCTGGGGAAGCCAGACACGCGACGATCTGGTCGTAGATGCGCTGCGCGGACTCCCCGCTCAGTTTCTCTTGCACCCCGAACACGAAATGCAGCTCATCCGCCAGCCACATACCGGTCGGCGTACCGCGAAACAGATAGAAATTGTCCGCAAAGGTCTGCCAGATCCGGCGCGGATCTTTCTCGCATGCGCTGCCGTCGAATGGTTGAATACCGAGCGACTCGAGCGCAATCCCCTGCGAATAGAGCATTCTGAACACGTAATGATCGGGGATAATCAGCAGATCGGCAGGGCTCCCGAACGAGTAATCCGCGTCGGCAAACATGCGTGGGTCCACATGGCCATGCGGACAGACCAACGGTAGATCTTTCACTTCATGGTACAACTCCAATGCAATCTCCCGCTGCCGCGGATTCGGGTCGAAATAACGGTCCTCAGGTCGCAATACTTCCTTCATCGCCACAAACCCCTCCTCTTCTTCGGAAGCATTCTGGTCGTCAGCATTCAGCACGTGCCCATTATCTAACCTTTGCAGCTACCTGTCAATATGTGCCGAATTCCCGCCACGCTTCCCACATCGCCAGCAGGTTTTCGGGCGGGACATCGGCCTGCACATTGTGTACGGTGTTGAACACGTACCCGCCAGCGGGCGCGAGCAGCGCGATATTCCGCCGCACATCCTCCCGCACTTCCTGTGGCGTCCCGTGCGGCAACACACCCTGCGTATCCACCCCGCCTCCCCAGAATACCAGGTCGCCTCCGAACTCCCGTTTCAGCTCAGCCGGATCCATACCTTCCGCGCGGGTGTGCAGCGGATTCAAAATATCCACGCCGATTTCGATGAAGTCCGGAATGATTGGGCGTACGTTCCCGCAGGAATGGAAAAAACGTTTCGCACGCGGGGCCAGCTCGCGTAGCCGTTCCAGCAGCACCTTCAAATGCGGCTTGACCTGTTGGCGAAACATCCGTGGGGAAATCAGTTGCGAAGACTGTGTGCCGTAATCGTCGGCGACCGTCACCACATCAACGACATCGCGCAACTCGGGCAGCGCCATTTCCCAGAAATCCAGCTTCAGCTGCAACAGTCGCGCGAACAAGGCACCGACGACAGCGCGCGCCCCGGCCATCATCACGAGCAGATTTTCCATCCCAACGAGACGCTGCGCCATCTCGAACAGACCGGCGAACGGATCCTTCAACACCACCGCATAGCCAGCGGCGCGGTAGGTTTCGGCCAGGTGGCGCAGCCCGGCAATTCGCCGCCGGTCCCCCAGCACCGGCCAGGCGTGGTCTTCGATGTCCCGCACCGTCAGGTCCCCTTCTCCCAGCGGCACCTGATAGACGCTGTAGTACAACCCGGCCGGTTTCGGACGGCGATGAACGATGCCCCATTCATCGTGGTAGACCCAATAATCTCCACCGTCCTCTTCGAGCACGTTCCAGTTGTGGCTGTTCAGCGGAAACAAACCGCGTGCGTCTATCCCCCACAACCGGATGAAATCCTCATCGAGCAGCGCCAGACCCTGGATGTAGTCACAGAGCCGTACCGTGATGTCCGGCAAGCCAAGCATCCGGCGCAGCGCACGATAAGCCACTGCATGAATGCCGGTCACCTGGGTACTACCCAGCTCCAGTGGGACGTGGTCCGCTTCACGGTGATGCAGTGCCGCCAGGAATCTTTCTCGGGGTTGCATAACTCTTCTCTCCGTTGGCTGCGCGGGAGGCCAGCATCACCGGCCAGCGCTCACTTGCCGCTTCCCCATTCCCGCGCCGCAGCGAGCATCGCGTCGAGGCTCGCTGCAGGGGTGCCCATCGACACACCGCCGCCGAACGACAGGATCATCCCGCCGCCAGGTGCACCCTTCGCCAGGCACTCCAGCGCCGCTTGCTGCACGACGGCGGGGGACTCGCGTACGGCGATGTCCAGCGGCGCAACGTTGCCCATCAGTGCCACGCGGTGGCCCATGAGCGCCTTCGTCTCGGCGATGTCCGCCTCGTGGCTGAAGTTGAACACGTCGAAATTCGCTGCGCTGAAAGCGCCGTAGAGGTGTGCGCACGGTGTGTCGTTGTGATAGATGCGGATCAGCCCGGCAAAGGCGTCGAAGATGCGCCGCAGATACGGCGCCGCGAACGCCTGGTACAGGCGCGGCGAGAGCATCCCGACGACGTCATCGAGCAGCAGGACGCCTTCGGGCGCACGGAGCGTCTCCAACTGGCACTGCAACCAGCTGACGATCGTCGTCGTGACCGCGCCCAGGAGGCGGTGCACCTCGTCCGGATGCGTCGTCAGCGCGGTCATCAGCTCGGACACGCCCATCAGGAAGCCGGCCGTCGCTAGCGGGCCACGCGCAGCGACCATCTTGATGCCCAGGCCCTGCGCCTGCAACCGCGTCTCCATGATCTCGTACAGGCGCAGCAGCAACGGCATCACGCCATCCTGGCGCGGATCGCGCGGCGTGACGGTGGCCCAGTAGGCGGGATCTCCGTTCACCGCGCGGATCGAGGGCGGGCGGTCGGCATGGAACATGAACTGCGCGCCGAACGCAGATGGCTCCGCGACCATCCCATACTCCACCCAAAACCCCGGAATCCACACGGCGTCCGGGAACCGCTCCAACAGCCCCAGGTTGATCTCCAGCCACTTGTCCGGCAGGAGAAAGTAGTCCAGTGTGTTGATTCCGGCGTAGCCGGGCAACCACGGTGAATCGACGATGAAGGCCACCGGCACCTGCTCCGGCTCCTGTAACCCAGCCGCTTGTTTGAATCGCTCCCAGGGAGTCGACAACGTAGCACCTCCGTACAATATGTTAGGACAGGAAATCCCGCATGGTTGGCACGCCAGAGCGGTACGATACGCGCTGCTGCGCCCGGGTGCGTCCGAAATTTTGGGACTGGCGAGCAATGGGCAGGTCGCATTCTCACCGTGCTCTGCCAGGTCCACACGACTGTCTCCGTGCCGGTCCTGACTGTGCCAATGACCACGGTTACGCGCCGCGTGCGGTCTGTCGCATTCCACCGCTCCGGCTGGCGCACGCGCTCGTC
>CAZPTF010000378.1:0-3946 GCA_964589015.1 uncultured Anaerolineae bacterium | reverse complement strand
GTGATGCGCAGCCTGACGCCCGCTCAGCAGGTCGTCAAGATCGTTCACGAAGAACTGATCGCCACGCTCGGCGAGCCGGGCAGGCTCGATCTGTCGGGACCGCCACCGCACGTGATCATGTTGGTGGGTTTGCAGGGTTCCGGCAAGACGACGACCGCCGCCAAGCTCGCGCTGACCCTGCGTCACAACGCGCAGCGCCCGCTGCTGGTCGCCGCGGATACGTACCGTCCGGCTGCGGTGACGCAGTTAGAGGTGCTGGGCAAACAACTGGATATCGCGGTGCACAGCGAAGGGACCAAGGTCGCACCGGAAGACATCTGCGCGAATGCCCTGAAGCGTGCGCAGAACTCGGTCTATACGGTAGTCATCCTGGATACCGCCGGCCGCCTCCACATCGACGACGAGATGATGAAAGAGGTGGAGGAGGTCAAAAGGCGGGTCAAGCCGCAGGAAGTGCTGCTGGTGGCTGACGCGATGACCGGCCAGGATGCCGTCCGCGCCGCCGAGGAATTCAACCAGCGGGTTGGACTCACCGGACTGATCCTGACCAAGGTCGATGGTGATGCGCGCGGCGGTGCCGCGATTTCGATCCGCGAAGTGACCGGGGTACCGATCAAGTTCCTGGGTGTCGGCGAGAAAGTCGATGCACTGGAGTATTTCCACCCCGACCGGCTGGCGTCGCGCATCCTGGGCATGGGCGACGTGCTCACGCTGATCGAGCGCGCGCAGGTGAACCTGGATCAAGAGCAGGCCCTCGCGATGCAGAAGAAGCTGGCGACGGCGAGCTTCGATCTGAACGATTTCTTGCAGCAATTGCAGCAGGTGAAGAAAATGGGCCCCCTGGACGACCTGCTAGAGATGATCCCGGGGCTGTCCAGCATCAGCAAGCAGCTCCCGCAGGGAGTGACGGCGGACCAGATGAAACGGGTGGAAGCGATCATCAATTCGATGACACTGGTGGAACGCGGCAACCCGCAGATCATCAACGCCAGCCGGAAGCGGCGTATCGCGCGCGGTAGCGGGACGACCGTACAGGACGTCAATATGCTGCTCACGCAATTCCGGCAAACACAACGGATGATGAAACAACTGTCGAGCGGACGTGGGTTGGGCAATTTGCTATCGATGTTCAAATAGGTTGGGATAAAATCAAAGCCAGCACTTAGAGAGGTGATTACAAAAGGATGGTCAAGATCAGATTGTCAAGAGTCGGTGCGAAAAAGCAGCCCCATTATCGTGTGGTGGTGGCGGATGCGGAATCCCCACGGGATGGGCGGATCATCGAGCGTGTGGGTTATTACGACCCCCGTGCCGAACCGCCCACCTTCGAGGTAGACCAGGAACGTGTCCGGTATTGGTTGAGTGTGGGCGCACAGCCGACCGATGCCGTTGCGCGCAACCTCAGGAAGCTGGGGATCATGGAGAGTGCAGACGCTGCATAGGTCGATCGCTGTAACGTTGCGATTACCTGGCGAGTGTTAAGCTCCGGAAAGCAAGGAGAAATGGACAGCGCCATGAAAGAACTCATTGAATACATGGCTACCTCGTTGGTAGACGAACCCGACAAGGTACACGTGAAGGAAATTCGTGGACCCCACTCGATTGTTCTGGAATTGCGCGTGGCCTCAAACGATGTGGGACGCGTCATTGGGAAGAATGGGCGTGTGGCCAATGCGATGCGTACGTTGTTGCGCGTGGCGGCATTGCGTGAGGGCAAACGTGTCTCACTCGAAATCATGTGATTTCGCCGAAGGGATGAGATGATGCCAGGTGAGGGTTATGCGCTATCGTTTCCGGGCGGTGAAGGCTCAGGGCCACAAGGTGGTTCTGAGCCTCGATTTTTAGTTGTCGCCAGAATTCTCGGCGCTTTCGGGCTGCGTGGCGAAGTCCGCGCCGAAATCATGACCGATTTCCCCGAACGGTTCGAGCTGCTCGAGACCGTCTACCTGGGCGATGAGTTGGCCCCTTACCGGTTGCGCGGACACCGCCAGTTGAAGGGTGGCCGGCAGGTCGCTCTCGCTTTCGAGGGCGGAACGGACCGCAACTTCGCCGAGACCTTGCGCGGCAAGCTGGTCTGGATCCCGATCGCGGAGGCGATGCCGCTCGACGATGGTCAGTACTACGTGCACCAGGTGCTCGGGTTGAACGTCGAGACGGAAGAAGGCGAGCCGCTCGGCCAGTTGCGCGAGATCCTGGTCACCGGCAGCAACGATGTGTACGTCGTGCACGATGGCACACGCGAGGTGCTGATTCCCGTGCTGAAAGACATCATCCGGCGGGTCGATCTGGCAGAGCGCAAGATGATCGTGCGTCTTCCCGCAGGGTTGCTGGACGACTAAACAGATGCTGTCTCTAATGATTCTCTAACGTGTTTTTCATGCTGTTTTAATGCCTGTTTGATAGGATTATTGAAACAGCGCGAGTATGGCTATCCCGCCGCAGCTCCATCCGGTTGGGTAGGAAACGATGAGCGCGCTTGTCCAAGCCGGATGGGGCGCCGGCTGGACGTGAAAGCGGCTCCACGATGTACTGGACAGGAGGGGTAGAGAATGAGACTGGATTTCTTGAAGCGTACGGGATTGCTCAGCGCGGTTGCGGTGTTGTTGGCAATGGTGCTGGCGTCCTGCGGACCAGCGCCGGCAGCGACGCCCGCACCGGAACCGACCGAGGCCCAGACAACTGCGACAGCGGCGACAACCACAGCGGCCACCGCTGTTCCCGAAACCGCAACCGAACCCGCCGCAGCGACAGTGACCGAGCTCTCCACGGCGACCACGGAACCCGAAGTAGAGTCCGCCGAGACGCCGGTCAAGATGGCACAGGGCGAGGCGAACCATTTGATGGAAGCGACGACGAGCGATGCGGTCAGCTTTCATCCGTACCTGACCACCGACACGGCTTCGAGCTCGTATCAGGGTCTCGTCTATGCGGTCTCGCTCATGCGCCGCGACCCGGACACGCTGGAGCTGTTACCCGACATGGCCGAAAGCTGGGATGTATCGGACGATTATCTGACGTATACGTTCCACCTGCGCGATGACCTGAAATGGTCCGACGGCATGCCGCTGACCTCCGCCGATTTCAAGTTCACGTTCGACAAAATGATGGATCCCGAGAACGAGTTCCCCTATCGCGACAATTTCGACTTCCTCGAATCGTACGAAGCTCCCGATCCGCGTACGATCGTCGTGAAGGTCAAGGAGAAGTTCTGCCCGGCGTTGGAGGGCGTCGACGCCGTCCAGCCACTGCCGAAGCACATCTGGGAGAACCTGGACTGGAAAGACCCCGAAAAGAATCCGCAGATCATGCATCCGACCGTCTTCTCCGGGCCGTTCAAGCTGGTCGAGTGGGTGAAGGACGACCACGTCATCTTCGAAGCGAACGACACCTACCACCGTGGTCGCCCGAAGATCGACAAGTATACCATTCGCATCATCCCCGAGCAGCAGATCGCCTACACGATGCTCTTGAGCGGCGAAGTCGACTGGGCGCCGGTGACACCGGAGCAGTACGACGAGGTCAAGGCAGATCCGAACTTGAACGTCTACGAGCTGTGGTTGGCACGTGGAAGTTGGCTTTACGTCGGTTTCAATCTGCGCAACGAGCCGCTGCAGGACGTGCGGGTGCGCCATGCGTTGAGTTACGCACTGAACAAGGAGCAGATCGTCGATAAGATCATGCGCGGGTTGGCGCGCCGGCTGTATTCCAGCGTCGTGCCGACCAACCAATACTTCAATCCCGACGTGCCACACTACGACTACGATCCCGAGATGGCGAAATCGCTGCTCGAGGAAGCCGGCTACACGCCGGGACCCAACGGCATCCTGCAGAAAGACGGCCAGCCGTTGAAGCTCAAGCTGATCTACGGCCCCAACTCGAGCAAGACCCTGGAGAAGCTCGCCGTAGTGACGCAGGCCCAGTTCAAAGAAATTGGGGTGGATGTGGA
>CAZPTF010000377.1:1952-3996 GCA_964589015.1 uncultured Anaerolineae bacterium | reverse complement strand
ATTCCAGGTACGAACCGGTAGCCGCGGTGATCGCCAGCGTGCGCGGATCGCTCAGATGCCAGTTCGCTTCGATGGTCTGTCCCGCAGCACCGAGGAGCACGGACCCATCCTGGCGAAACTCAACCGAAGCGAACAGTCCCTCTTCCGGTGTGGCCCATTCGCCGTACAGTGCGTTTCGCATCTGCTCAAGTGGTGACACCGAGATCTCCGCTGCCGCTTCGGCTCCGGCAGCGAACAGCGCCCACGGTTCGCTCGGGCGCGACGGCAGGAAATCGCGATACTGGTCCCACTGCGGGTGCTCCGCCAGGAACGCGTCCGCGTCGAAAGGTATCCCGCCGGGACCACCGGTTCGGGTCCAGAACGCCAGATCGGCGGCCATCTCGCTGTCCATCACTTTGCCATCGAGCGCGCCCTCCGGCTGGTACGGCAGCGGCCACCAGCCCGGATAGCTGAAGTAGTTGCGCGGGTCCAGTTCGTAGTGGCCATCCACCGTGTGCGCACTGGGGTGATTGGGCAGATCCAGGTACACATCGTAGGTATCAGCCAGGATGCGTTTGGCAGCGTCTACATCGATGTTCCCCAGATTCTCTTCCATCAACTGCGTCAGGCGGACGCGCCGCGCGCCCACCTGCGTCCTTACATCCGAGAATGAATCGCCATAGTCACATTCCAGATTTCGGATGCGCGAATCGTACACACCGTTGAAACCGATAAAGTAGCCATCATCGAGCTTGCTCACGCTGTGATACTTCAGCCCGAGCTCGAAACGCACGATCTCTCCAGTCTTCGCGTCGCCCAGCAGCCAGCTATTCGCGTATCCACCGTTATTGTCGACCAACATGATCTCGACGAACTCATCCGCGGTCTCCGCATACTGCATCGCTTTGCGCGCGCGGAAGAACTCGGGTGCGCCGTTCGCGTCATAGGCACTGAAGCACGCGATGGTGGTTTCCGTGCCCATCAGGCCAGCATCGTTCACAAAGTAGTCCGTCCCGCTGTCGATCAGGCCCGGCGAGCTCTGCATAAACACGCGATGCCCTGCGCTCGGCACGATATCAAGGAGCACGTAATCCAGCCCCGCTCTCGTATAGGAGTCCCACGAGTTGTGCGCGATGACGATCTTACCCCCTGCCGTGGCCGTTCCGGTCGCAGCAAATGCGCTGCAATGTCCATTGCCCGCAGGGGAATTTCCCTCCTCGGCCAACGGATACCACGCCTCCAGATCGTTCGCGCCATTCCAGGCAAGCACTTGCTGCCAGGTAATCTCAGTGCCCGCTGCCTGCGCCCCATCAGCAATACCTTTGATTTCTTCCAGGTACTCCTCGTCCAACCTGCGTACGAATTGCCGCTCGGCCTCATCGACGAAATATTGCCAGTCCTGGCCAGTCTCCCACATCGACAGCCCCTCGTTATAGCGTACGACCTCCGCCAATTGATCGGCGAGCAGATAACCGTGTTGATAACCGCGCGTATAGGGTTCACCCTCGATGTGCAGAAAAGTCCAGCCGTACTGGCCATAGCGATACCCGGCTTCGTATCGAGTTATAGCAGGCGCGGTTGTCTCCGTCTCCGGCGCAGTGGCTTGCAGCGGTGTCCAGCCAACCAAGACCAGCAATACCAGTCCGATCACCACCAACATGTCAAAAATCTTTCGTCTCATTCTGATCCCTCCCTGGGTCATTTCTGCACTTGCGAACGTCACCCACTACGCTTATAGCCACTGTGCCTGTTCGGCCGCTCGCTGATGAATCTTGTGGGCGAGACGGACAAGCATTTACAGTACGATGCGAGCAGTATAGCACAACACGATGAGCGCTCGAAATTCCATCCTGCGGACGCTGTTTCCCAGGTCACGAAGCATGCCGGCTATCGCTGGGAACTTGGAGATCCTCCAGAGCGCGGCAGGAGGCACCCTCGATGAGTCCCCTCCGATCCATGATTTGCATCGCCTATCAGATAATGTATAATCAAGTTCGGAACCCACCCATATCAATGATTATTGCCAACACCCGCAATCGCGGCGATATTCCCAGCGAACAGGCCA
>CAZPTF010000377.1:0-1852 GCA_964589015.1 uncultured Anaerolineae bacterium | reverse complement strand
TGCTCGACGGACAGGCAGGGATCACCGGAGTGATCGAAGACCATGACCTGGCAGCGAACCTCGAGTTGCTCCTGGCGCTTCACCCCGGCACCCGGCACATCCTGGCAATCCACGACTACACCGGTACCGGTCTTGCGGTACGGCAGGAAATGATGGCCGTGATGCCGCGTTTCGCAGACCGCGTGCGGATCGACTTCAACGAACCCGTGTCTATGGACGAGCTGCGTGCAGAGATCGCCGCGTTGCCTCCCGATGCTCTCGTCATGCTTCTCACCTTCGTGACTGACAGCGAGGGCAAGACCTTTACCCGCGCCACCGCCACGGAGCTAATTACCTCCGCCAGCTCTGTGCCAGTCTATGCCTTGCACGAGAATCGCCTCGGCTTCGGCATCGTCGGCGGCTATTTGTTGGCGGGCGAAGAACACGGACGGCAGGCGGCGGAGATCGCTGTCCGCATCCTGGCCGGCGAGGACCCGGACACTATCCCGGTCACACATAGCCGATCACGACCGATGTTCGACGATGCACAGCTCCGACGTTTCGACATCGCGGAGTCACGGCTCCCACCAAACAGCGTGCTGATCAATAAGCCCGACTCCCTATGGGCGCAATACAAAGGGTGGATCATGGCTGCCCTGGGCGCAATACTTGTCGAAGGAGCACTGATCGTGCTGTTGATCGCCCTGTGGAGGCGTTCGGGTCGTGCGGAGCAGGCATTACGCACAAGTGAGGCCCAACTGCGCGAAGTCACCAACAGCATGGAGAAGGCCATCGCCGTCTATGAAGCTGTGGATGACGGCAAAGATTTCGTCTTCGTAGACATGAACGAGTTCGGGGAAAGGATCACGCACTACAAAGTCGGAGATGTGCTGGGGAAACGAATCTCTGCGCTGTTCCCGGGTGAGCCAACCATCGGGCTGATCGCCAAGCTACGCGAGACCTGGCAGACTGGCCGTTCGACGCAGATTCCCCTCAAGCGGTACGAGGACGAGCGCATCGCACAATGGGTCGAGAACTATATTTTCAGGCTCCCGTCCGGCAAGGTCGTCGCCATGTTCGAGGACACATTCGAAAAACGGGCGGCGGAACTCGCTCTACGTGACAGCGAGGAGCGCTTCCGGCAGATCGCGGAAAACATCCCTGAGGTCTTCTACGTATTCGATCCAGTCCAGGAGCGGTTCCTATACGTCAGCCCGGCGTACGAGCACATCTGGCAGCAGCCAGTCCAAGCGGTCTACGACGATTCGCTGGCGTTCACCGCCCAGGTACACCCGGAGGACCGGGCCGCGCTACAGGATACGATCACAAAGAGACGCCAGGAAGGCGAGTACAGCGGCGTCGAATTCCGCATCATCCGCCCCGATGGCGCCACGCGCTGGATCCGGACGCGTACCTCACCGATCGTCAACGAGCAGGGTGAGATCTACCGTGTCGTCGGTCTTGCCGAAGACTTCACCGAGCGCAAGCAAGCGGCGGAGGTACTGCGCGAGAGAGAGGAATTCCTCGACCGCGTCATCAATCAGAGCCCGTTTGCTATCTGGGTATCCGACGCAGAGGGCACCCTGCAACTTGCCAACCCCGCCCTCAAGCGCTTTCTGAACCTTACGGACGAGCAACTGGTTGGCAAGTACAACGTGCTCCAGGACCCGGTCGTCGAGCGCCAGGGTCTGATCCCACTCATCCGCACGGTGTTCGAGGATGGCCAGTCCATCCACTTCACGTGCGATTGGAGCGGCGAAGACATCCCGACGCTGGATCTGCAGGGCTCCAACTCGGTGAGCATCGAAGCCACGATGTTTCCGATCCATAACCCGCAGGGAGAGTTGACGAACGTCGTGCTCAACTGGATCGA
>CAZPTF010000376.1:0-4007 GCA_964589015.1 uncultured Anaerolineae bacterium | reverse complement strand
AGATGCGTGCAAACACGTATCTGCCGACCGATGCTATGGGCCTGTGGCCGTGGTATCGGTTTTTCTTTGCGATTGAAAACCGAGGAGAGGCGTCTGTGCTTACCGAACGAAAAGAAATCCGCAATATTGCGATCATTGCCCACGTGGACCACGGCAAGACCACGCTGGTCGACGGCCTGCTGCGTCAGGCGCGTGTATTCCGCTCCAACCAGCAAGTGGCCGAGCGCGTGATGGACTCCAACGATCTGGAACGCGAGCGAGGGATTACGATTCTGGCGAAAAATACCGCCATCGCTATCTTCGACCCGCTCGAGCAAAGCTGGGTCAAGATCAACATCGTCGATACGCCCGGCCACGCCGATTTCGGCGGCGAGGTCGAGCGCGTCATGAGTATGGTAGACGGCGTCCTGCTCCTGGTCGATGCCGCCGAAGGGCCGATGCCACAGACGCGCTTCGTGTTAAAGAAGGCGCTCGAAATGGGCCATCGCGCCGTGGTGGTCATCAACAAGGTGGACCGCAAGAATGCCGATCCGCTACGTGCGCTCAACCAGACCTTCGACCTGTTCATCGAGCTGGGCGCAACTGACGCGCAGGCCGATTTCGCCGTCGTCTACTCCAACGCGCTCGTCGGTCAGGCCGGACTGACCCCTGAGCTGGGTCCCGACCTGCAGCCGCTGTTCGATGCCATCCTGCGCCACATCCCGGCACCGCGCGTCGATCTCGATGCGCCGTTGCAGATGCTCGTCGCGAACCTGAACTACGATGCTTACCGTGGTATGACCGCGGTCGGGCGTGTCGTCGCCGGCCAGGTGACCGTTGGGCAGCCCGTGGCGCGGATAACGCTGCACGACGGCATTCTGCCCGAACGGGTGCGCTATCTCGGTGTGTACCAGAACCTGGACCGCGTCGACGTCGAATCGGCGGAAGCGGGCGAGATCGTCGCCATCGCCGGCCTGGAGGACATCGCGATCGGCGAGACGCTCGCCGACGTCGCACATCCGGTCGCGTTGCCGGTGATTCACGTCGAAGAGCCGACTGTGCGCATGACCTTCGGCGTGAATACGTCGCCGCTCGCCGGACGTGAGGGACGTTGGGGGACGTCACGAAACCTGCGCGACCGGCTGTTCGAGGAGCTGCGCCACAACGTCGCGCTGCGTGTTGCCGAGACCGACAGCGCCAACACGTTCGTCGTATCGGGCCGTGGCGAGCTGCACCTGGCGATCCTCGTCGAGACGATGCGCCGTGAAGGCTACGAGTTCCAGGTCTCCCGTCCCGAAGTGATCTTCCACCAGGGCGCCAACGGCGAAACGCTGGAGCCATACGAAGAGGTCCACGTCGAAGCGACCGCCGACACACTGGGCACCGTGATGGAAATGCTCGCTAACCGGCAGGGACGCATGCTCGACATGACGAACACCTCTGATGGTGTATTCGTGACCTATCTGGCGCCCACCCGCGGGCTGCTCGGGTTCCGCTACCAGTTCATGAACGCAACCCGTGGTCTGGGGATCATGACCTCCATCTTCCACGGCTATGGCCCGCTCGCCGGTGCGGTCGTCGCGCGGACGCGCGGCTCGCTCGTCGCCTGGGAGGCCGGCATCACCACGAATTTCGGGCTGAAGAATGCCGAAGAGCGCGGCATCCTGTTCATCGGCCCCGGCGTGGAGGTCTACGAGGGCATGGTTGTCGGTGAGCACATCCGCCCCGGCGACCTGGGGGTGAACGTCTGCAAGCAGAAGCACCTCACCAACATGCGCTCATCCAACAAGGACATCGAGATTCGTCTCACCCCGCCGCGCGAGATGAGCCTGGACGAGTACATCGAAGCGATGGCCGACGACGAACTGCTCGAGGTCACGCCGCAGAGCCTGCGTATCCGCAAGCGCATCCTCGCCACGCACGAGCGCGGCAAGCTCAACAAGCAGGCCAAACTAGCGCTCGGCGCGTAGGCGCTACAAGCCCTACCGTGTTGGAAACTGAGGCGGGAACCGCCCATAATCGGCGCGGCAGTCTTCCTGGATGCTCGCGAGGTGGCGTTGCGCGGTCAGCGGTTCGCTACGTCGCTCGAATACGCTCTCTGTAGCGACTCGAGCAGCTTCCCAGAGTAACTGTACTATTTGCAGCGACGGGTGGTGACCCGCGCTGTGTCTTCATGGCCAGTTGTGCTACAATGCCATCTGCAGGGCTGGTCAGCTGCACGATACGCGATTCAGAATGGTGAAGGCAATGCGGAATCAGATACTCCAACATCTCAGCAACATTGAAGAAAGCGAAGCCGTCAAGATCATCTACGCCTGCGAGTCGGGCAGCAGGGCCTGGGGATTTGCCTCAACCGATAGCGATTACGATGTGCGGTTTATCTATGCGCACCCCCCAGCGTGGTATCTAAGCATCGATAGCGAACGAAGGAGAGATGTACTGGAAGATGACGCTGTCGCTCCGCTAGATATCAACGGTTGGGATCTGAAGAAGGCGTTGAAGCTGCTTCGGAAATCGAATCCACCGCTTCTCGAGTGGCTAGGCTCTCCCATTGTCTATCGCGAAGAGGCGTCCATTGTCGCCGGACTCAGAGGTTTGTTGCCGGTGTTCTATTCACCAACAGCGTGTCTGTATCATTATTGGTACATGGCGCTGGGCAATTATCGGGTATATCTTCAGCGGGAGGTGGTTTGGGTCAAGAAATACTTCTATGTACTACGCCCGTTGTTAGCCATTCGTTGGCTAGAGCGCGATCTCGGGGTGGTTCCCACAGAGTTCGAGAGACTCGTGACCCATACGGTTGACTCACCCGAGCTCCGATCCGCGATCGACATGCTCATTTCCGAGAAACAGCAGGGGCACGAGCTGAAATGCGGTGAACGAATACCCGTCATTGGTGACTTCATCGAGAGTGAGTTGCAACGCATAGAGCTCCTGGTTACGAATATCGAGCGAAAAAGATGCGATCCACCAGACGATTGCCTGAATGTGTTCTTTCGGGAGACTCTCTGCGAATTGTGGCCACAAGCTGCGAATATACTCCGGCCGGCGACGTGCCCGGGCGCAATGGGCGTTGATTCGGCCAGTCCGCTCTGTGATGCGCGTTGACCCCTGCACTGGCGTAAAGTGACCGGCGATGGAGACGCTGGATGTGGGCGGCGATCAGATCCGGCGCCACGAGTGGCCGCTGTAACGAGCGTCTCACGCTGTTGTAGTACGGTCTCGCCCGGGAGCGTGAACGATGCGATACAGCTCGCCGTCCTTGCGGGTGAACAGGATGAAGTTCGGTCAACACATCGAGTACCCACGGCGTCGCAGGGACAGGACGCCATCAGACATAGAATAGGCCAGCCCGCCTGGACAGTGTAGCGGATGAACGAGGTTGGATTGCGGCGCGTTCACTTCCGCTGGACGTTGGTGTTACCCCCTCTTGCGCTGCACCGGCGATGCCTGCGCCTTGGGTACAACCATGTACGGTCTGCGGTCCAATGGACTACGCCCACTGGACCGTGCCAGCCGTGCTTGGCTGAGCCTAAGCCGACGACTGTTTTGCGTCGTCACTTGCTTGCCTCGACTCGACTCGATCCGTCTTTTCAACAAGCTCTTGATGCTGCGCTCATTGCGTCCGATCCAGATCAACACCAGTCCAACAACAGGGACGGGCGCTAGCAGCCATGTGCTCGGGCCCATGATGAAGAAACCGGCTAATGTTCCACCGAACGAGGTACAGCAGTATATCAGCAGATTCATCCTGTGACCACTCAGCCCAAAAGTGTGATAGTAGGTCTCGTCCTCGCCGGGCACGATCTCCATCCATCTCGTATGAAGTTTCATACCCAGGGTTCGTTCGATCTCGTGCATTCGGTGCAGCTTGCACAGGTAAGTCTGGCGGTAGTGATGCGTATAGAGTATCCAAAGCGACATAAGAAGAGTTACAAGGAAAGAACTGATCCCCACAACACTGGGAGTAACCAGTCGCGTACTGGCGATCAGCCCCCAGTATACAAAGACTCCTGCCAGAAGAACAC
>CAZPTF010000375.1:0-4009 GCA_964589015.1 uncultured Anaerolineae bacterium | reverse complement strand
CCGCGCGGCGACCACTGAAGCGAGCTTGGGCGCAGTGGGCGATGAGTCGGATTCAGCAGGCGCAGAGCGCCGCGCAACAGTGGCGAAGATCAGAGGACAGTGCTACGTGCCCAACCCACACAGCTCGGCCACTTGTTCGATGACCTCGTCGAGCAGACTGGATCGAATGTACAGGGTGGACTTGGATGGAATCATCCGCAAGAGCGCGAGCACTTCTCGCGGCGTCCGGTGATTTTGGCGGATTGCTCGCAGTATGATGCCGATAGTGCCGTGAACGCGGATGCTCTCTTGTTCGGCGGCCAACCTGGCGGCTGCATCATCTGTGAAGAAGATCGCCCCACGGTAGACGCGTACCAGTGCTAACGAGAATTGTTCGCCCTCGTCAAGCGTAAGCGCGCTGACGAGTGCTCTGAACGCGCTGTCGGTGGGCAGGGAGACATCTTCGACAGAGGCGTGTGAGATCACCCAGTCCGCAGCCACTGGCCTGTGTTGACGAACCTCGCGCAAGACTGCTTCTGGCACGTGCAATGCGAAGTCATCCAGGAGGTCGAGAGCACCTAGCTCGTCGAGATGAATCAGGGGGCCGGTATCGCAGACAGCGGTCAGTGTTGATTTATTCCTCGCCATGCAGACCCCATTCGACGTCCTGCCGAACGTAACGTTCCATGAGGTCCGGCTGATGGCTATCCAGGTACCGGCGCAGTGCATCTGCGATCAGGTCGTCGATATCTTCGAACCAACCATCGCGCACCAACGATTCCATTTCCGATACCAGACGTATCGGCAGGTTGGCCTTGACGGTCTCCGTATCCATGTTCACCTCCACTCGCAGGTAGTCATCTACTATTGTACATCACACGGTCCCTTGGAACAATTCTCAGTCTTGAGTCGCGTTTCCATGCCCCCTGGGCATCTGGTGAATCGCCGTTGACCGCGCCCAATCCGTGCCGATCCTGCGCATCCGCTGTTCTCCGATACGTGTGGCGTCGGCGATGGTCCGCGCGGGGATGAAGTCCCCGCGCTATCGGACAGCGCCCGATGAATCGGGCTTGGTTGCCGTCCGTGCGCGCCCCACGTCGTCCGTAGTGATCGTAGGGGCGCGATTCATCGCGCCCGCCGACCGTCGCTGCGGGCAAGGCCGGCGGCGACTGCACGTATCCGCACGACCGGATCGCTCCCGCCCTCATCCTCAGCGCGCTCTGCGTCTCTGCGCGAGATATCCCATCCCTCGCACATCGTCAGCCCGATCCGTCCCATGCCGCACCGCCCGATCGCACCACCGCGGCCCCTTAAATCATCCTCGGCGCGCTCCGCGTCGCTGCGCGAGATATCCATCCTGCGCATCCGCTCCCCTACGGCACCCACACGGGCCAGGCGCCCGGCGCGAGCAGCTTATGGTTATCGCCGGTTGCGATGTCGAGCACCCACACCTGCGGTTCTGCGTAGGGCTCGTCCAGTGAGAAGCGCTGGTAGACGAGGAACCGCCCGTCTGGTGACCACGACGGGGACGCGCTGCCGAACTGGGCGTCCGCGGTGAGCGGGCGCGGCTCGCCGCTCGCCACGTTCATGATCCACAACTGCCCGCTTGGGGCGGAAGGGGAGCTACGCCGGAACACGAGGCTTCGCCCGTCCGGCGCCCAGACTGGTGCGCTGTCGATGTCACCGGCGTCGCCGGTGAGATCCAGGTAGGTGCCAGTGGTCATGTCGACGGTGAGGAGTGAGGCGCCGTAGCCGCTCCCGACGAAGCGTCCTTTGGCTGCGGCGAAGGTCGGCGCTGCGGGTGCCCAGGCTGCCGGACCCTGCATTTCGCCGGGGATGGTGCGCAGGTCGCCGCTCTGGAAGTCGTATACCTGCATTCCTTCTTCGAGCGGTGAGATGTAGCTCAGCCAGCGGCCATCCGCCGCGAGACGCCCGCTGTGTGCGACACGCTGCTCGTCCTGGAACACGGGAATGGTGTCGCCGCTACCCGGATCCACCCACCACAACCGCGATGGTACGAGAATGCTGCTGCCCATCACTTCGTTGCGGCGCTCGTAGAGGATACGCTTTCCGTCGGGAGTCCACACCGCGGCGGTGCAATCGACGCCGGCGGGACAGGACAGCAGTTTTCTTCTGCCGCCGCCGTCCGTGTCGATCAGCCACAGGTCGTGCTCGTCGTTGTCCGGCGAGGCGGCATAGACGATCCGGCTGCCGTCGGGTGACAGCGCGAAATCCCAAATGCCATACGGTTCCACGGTGAGCCGGGTGGACGTTCCCCCAGCGACGGGCGCGATGTACAACTGCAACCCCTCCTGTTCCGCTCCCGCCGCATACAACACGCGTGGCTCAGCCGTCCGGAATGACCAATCGACGGGCGCGAGCAAGGGTCGTCCGCTCGTGCTGCGCAGTGCGCTGGAAATGGTGGCGGTGTATTCCGTGCCCGTCGCGAGCGGCACAGCGGGCTGGAACGAGAGCAGTCTGCCGTCCAGGGTGAGCGTACCGGTCACCGGCGGCACGAGCGCGAATGCGTCCGCCGGGCCAGCCAGTTCTTCCGAAAAAGTGGCGCTGATACCGCTCAGCGTCGAGACCTGTACCGCGCCGTCAGCGGGTGTTACCGTCAGCGGCTGGATGCCGACCTGGTCTCCGCGCCACCATACCAGCGCCACGGCTCCCACCAGGGCGAGCAATACGAGCCAAACGATGACGTCGAACCGGCTTAGCGCGTTGGATTTCTCGGGCATGGCGACCTCGGTCAGGGGTACAGGTAAGGTTGGTTGGGTGCAGCGATTGCCGTGATCGTAGTGGCGTCGATGTACGGGACGGTCTCGCCGGCGACTTCCTCGAGCGCGAGCGGGCCGCTCACTTCGACCCACTGGTCGGCTGCCAGAGCTGCGGCGTCGGGCCAGCGCACGGGCAACCCGACCGGAATCGCATCGGCCACGCAGCAAGTGACGATGAACCGGCTGACCATAAAGCGGTCCGCCGCGTGTGACGCGTCACGGAAGACGAAGCCGGTGACGTGCGCTTCTTTGCCGGCGAAGGACGAAAGGTCCGAGCTGTTCTGGAAGGCCGCGATCCAGTCGAGCACGTTGCGCTCGCCGCCTTGCGCGACGTTCGCGCCGTCCCCCGAGATGGCTGCGGGCGCGGTGAACGAGACGCCCTCGCGGGCACTCATCGCCAACGCGCCCAGCGGTGCCGGCGGGACCAGGAAACCCAGAATCACCGGCAGAGCGACGAGCAGCAGCGACAGTGGGGCGAAGTGGTGGTCTTCCTGGCCACAGTGGCAGTCCGTGTCGCGCTCCTCTTTCGACGGGCGGCGGCGGAACGCCTCCGCGATCACGAACAGAAGCATCCCGGCGGGCACCATCAACCAGGCCGTCCGGCGGTTGATATAGAACAGCACCTGACCATTGTATGCCAACAGGATCAGGAAGACGCCCAACGCAACGACGACCAGGGCCTTCGACGCGTCCTGCAGGCTCTCTTTGAGCTGTTCCTCGATTCGTGTATCTTCATTCATCTTCACCATCCCAGGTTCAAGTTGATGTACAGGGTTGTCAGCAGAGTCATCAGGAACGTCAGCAGAATCAGATAGAGCACTACGTGACGCTTGAACATGCTCGCATACATCAGCGCGCTCTTGATATCGACCATCGGGCCGAACACCAGGAAGGCCAGGATCGCGCCCGTGGTGAACGTGTTGACGAACGCCAGCGCGACGAAGGCATCGACGGTGGAGCACACCGAGAGCAGAAAAGCGAGCGCGGAAAGCGCGACGACCGAGGTCAACGGCCCCTGTCCAATGCCGAGCAATACGGTTTGCGGGATGAGCGTCTGAATCAGCGCGGTGAGCAGTGCGCCGATGACCAGGTAATGGCTCATGTCGATGAATTCGTCGCCGGCCGCGACCATCGCCAACCAGAAGCGTGGCATGCGCTGTGTAGCGCGCGGCGTTGCCGCGTGGCAAGCGTAGTGAGTCTCCAGCATTTGGGGATTGAACACATCCGCAGGCCGCGCCAGGGTGAATGTC
>CAZPTF010000374.1:0-4011 GCA_964589015.1 uncultured Anaerolineae bacterium | reverse complement strand
TCCAGGTCGATCTTCGCCACCAGATCACGGACCGCTTCGGCGCCCATGTCCGCCTCGAAGACGCTGCCCCAGCGTTCCTTGAGCTCGTAAAAACGGGACTCGGATAACAGCTCGCGTTCCTCGATTCGCTTCAGCTCGGCGAGATCGTCGTCCGTTTTGTCCTGAATCCCGGCGATTTTCTCTTCGAGTTCCATGCGAATCTTGTCGACTTCTTGTTCGGCCACATAGCGCAATTGCTCGACCTCGGCGGAAACCACCAATGCCACGTTCTCACGTTCCTCTTGCGTGTCCGACTGGATATCCAACAGGCGACTTTCGACGATTTCTTTGAACTTGCCCTCGGCTTCGCGGGTGATTTCTTCACCTTTTTCGACAATGGTCTCGCCAGCCACAGCGATCCGCCGGGTGGCTTTGCTGCCCATGTGCGATTCGAGGTAGTCCTGAATCTCTTTTGCCTCATTCATCAATTTGTCGGTCAGAATCGAGACGCGACTTTCGGATTCATCGGCGACCGTCTCGCGGCGCACTTCGCGTTGGTGGATCTCGTCTTCCAGTTTCGCCTTGAGCACACCGATCCGCTGGTTAGCTTCGTCCTGCAACTCGGCAATTTTTGTCGCGGCTTCTTTTTCCAGTCGCTGTACCACACGCGTCCGGTTGGCTTCGTTCACCTCGGTCACAATGTATTGAGCGAAGTAGAGGATGCGCTCCAGGTTACGTGGGGACACATTGAGCAGCAGCCCCAGGCGGCTGGGTACTCCCTTGACGTACCAGATATGGCTGACCGGGGAAGCCAACTCAATATGGCCCATCCGCTCTCGTCGAACGTGAGAGGGCGCGACTTCCACACCGCATTTGTCACACACAATTCCCTTATAGCGTACCCGCTTGTACTTGCCGCAATAGCACTCCCAGTCCTTGGTCGGGCCGAAAATACGCTCGCAGAACAGACCATCTCGCTCCGGTCTCAACGTACGGTAGTTGATCGTCTCAGGCTTCAACACTTCTCCATAAGACCAACTTCGGATCTGCTCTGAAGAAGCAAGACTAATGCGAATTGCATCAAAATCGTTAACTTCCAAGGTAAACCTCCTCACACCTGCCACAGTAGCGCCCACCGTAACCGGTTACGCTTGTTCATAGACAGTTTGGACAGCTTGCCTCCTGCTTCGCGATCCACCGGTTGCGCAAACAGGAGGCATCCCTCACCCATCTATCGCTTCTAGTAGTATGGCATCAGCCCCAAGGTGCCCAGTTTGGGTAGTTTCTCGGTTGTTTCTTCTTTGCCAAACTGGATACTCTCTTCATTCTCGTTCAAGATTTCAATCGCCAATCCCAGACTCTGCAACTCTTTCACCAGCACCTTGAACGACTCAGGAACGCCGGGTTCCAGAATATCCTCGCCCTTGACGATGGCCTCGTAGGTCTTCACTCGGCCGGTCACATCATCGGACTTGACGGTCAACATCTCCTGCAGGATATGCGCAGCACCATAAGCCTCCAACGCCCAGACTTCCATTTCGCCAAAGCGCTGCCCACCGAACTGGGCCTTGCCGCCCAACGGCTGCTGAGTCACCAACGAGTAAGGACCCGTGGAACGCGCGTGAACTTTGTCCTCAACCAGGTGGGCCAGCTTCATGATGTTGATGATGCCGACGGTAATCGGCTGATCGAATGGCATACCGGTCTTACCATCATACACAACCATCTTCCCAGTAGTAGGAAGTGGATCCCCTGTCTGCTTGCTGACTTTGAGGGCCTGCGCGGTCAGGCTCCCGAGATCGAATTCTTCCACATCTTCGCCATGCTCCAACAGCCACAGATGCAGGCAAGCCTTCACCGCCATGTCATCCAGGCTCGGATTCTCGGCGATTGCCGATGTCCGGTCCTCGAAGACCAGAATTTCGGTCGGATCATAGCCATGGTGAGCGAGCCATTCGCGCAGAACCACCCGTCTGGCGTAAATCGGGTCGGTTTCGATGCGGTCTTCGTCGTAGCCCAGATCGCTCAGTGTCTCCTGCAGGTACATGATCCGCGCTTCGTCGTCATCGATGATCTCCGACGCATCCAGACCCTCATCCTTGACCCACTCCCAGGCGGCTTCAGTTGCTTCCTCCCAGGCGCGGTCGATCATCCATGCCCTGGCGAGTTCCGCTGCGATCTCGGTTTCGTTCGCGCCATCGAACACGGGTGTCATGGCACGGAATCCCAGGCGATCTGCCGCCCAACCGAGATGCGTCTCGAAAATCTGCCCGATGTTCATACGTGCCGGCACGCCCAGCGGATTGAGAATGATCTCGATCGGCGTACCGGACGCCAGGAAGGGCATATCCTCCGCAGGGACAACGCGGGAGATCACCCCTTTGTTGCCGTGCCGCCCGGCCATTTTATCGCCCTCAGTCACCTTGCGGCGCTGCGCCACACTGACCCGCACCAGTTTGTCGACGCCCGCTGGCAAATCGCGATGCTCGTCACGGCTGAAGATCTTGACATCGACGACTTTCCCACGCTCACCGTGCGGCAAACGCAAAGACGAATCCTTCACCTCTCGCGCTTTTTCGCCGAAGATCGCGCGCAGAAGTTTTTCCTCGGGGGTCAGTTCGGTTTCTCCCTTGGGAGTAATCTTACCGACGAGGATATCACCCGAAATCACCTCTGCGCCGATACGAATGATGCCGTCTTCGTCCAGGTCCTTCAGCGCATCTTCGCCCACGTTCGGGATATCGCGGGTGATTTCTTCCGGTCCCAGCTTGGTATCGCGGGCTTCGATTTCATGCTTCTCGATGTGAATGGAGGTGAACTTGTCTTCGCGCACAACCGCTTCGCTGACCACGATTGCATCCTCGAAGTTACCCCCTTCCCACGACATAAACGCAACCAACACGTTCTGCCCCAGAGCGAGCTCGCCTTGCGAGGTCGAACTGCTATCTGCCAGCACATCACCTTTTTTGACGCGGTCTCCCTTCCTGACGACAGGACGCTGATCGATGCAAGTGCTCTGATTCGAGCGGCTGTATCGTCGTAATTTATATACGCGTGGTGTGCCATCGCTGACAACCACCACCTGGCGTCCGGTTACGCTCACGACCTCCCCGTCCTCGAGAGCGATGATGACCTGACCGGAATCGAGCGCGGCCGGATATTCCATACCGGTACCGACAATCGGTGCTTCCGGTTGCAGCAACGGTACGGCCTGGCGCTGCATGTTCGAGCCCATCAACGCACGGTTCGCATCGTCGTGTTCCAGGAAAGGAATCAGTGCCGCCGACACACTCACAATCTGCTTTGGAGAGATATCCATGAAGTCGACCTTCTCGCGGTTCTCGATGAGAAACTTCTGATTGTGACGCACGGAGACACGCGGGTTCACAAACTCACCATAAGCGCCGATCTCCGCATTGGCCTGCGCCAGAGTGTATCGGTCTTCCTCGTCCGCCGTCAGATAAACGATCTCCTCGGTCACGATGGGCTGAATCGAGATCGTCTTCACCGGCAAGGCTGCGATCTTCTCCGCCAACTCGGCGTCGATAGTGGTTCCCGCTTCCGCGATCACCTCCCCGCTGCCAGGATCCACCAGTTGTTCGCGCAGGACATGGTTGAGGATCTTCTCCCGCTCGTTCGGCAAAGTATGCAACACTTTTCGATATGGGGTCTCAATGAAGCCATACTCATCGACTTTGCCAAAGGTCGCCAACGACCCGATCAAACCAATGTTGGGGCCCTCAGGCGTCTCGATCGGGCAAATTCGGCCGTAGTGCGAGTTGTGCACGTCGCGAACATCGAAACCGGCACGCTCGCGGCGCAATCCGCCCGGACCCAGCGCAGAGAGTCTTCGCTTGTGGGTCAATTCAGCCAGGGGATTCGTCTGATCCATAAACTGCGAAAGCTGGCTGCCACCGAAGAACTCGCGAGTCGCCGCGACTACCGGCCGGATGTTGATCAGGGCGATGGGCGAAAGCTGCTCCGGATCGCGAATGCTCATCCGCTCACGCACGACACGCTCCATCCGGAGCA
>CAZPTF010000373.1:2118-4025 GCA_964589015.1 uncultured Anaerolineae bacterium | reverse complement strand
GATAAGCTGGAGTGGGACACGATCCCACTACGTTGATAGTGACCGTGCGGTAGACATGTGTACCATCTTTCAACTGGACGTCGAGTACGTAATCGGTCGTATGGCACGGTGCTACTTCTTCAACTGCGCGCCCTCCGATGATGATATCGCCATCTAACCAGACCGCGGCGACATCTGCGACCAAGACATGCAAGGTCGTTCCTTCACCGCCCTGGATCGTTTCGTTATCGGCCCAGAAATGGATGGGCACCGTGGATTCGGCAGCCGCGACAGACGAGGTGCTTTCCGTTGCAGGCGATGGGGTCGGGGTGAAGGTTGGTGCGACCACAATGTTGATCTCCACCGGTGCTCCAAAGGCTTCCCCCCGCGGATTCACCATCTGCCAAACGCTGCGGTATTCCCCAGCGGCTTTAGGCGCAAACATGGGTACCGCCACATCAGTCGATTCACCAGGAGCGGTATCCGCTACCAGGACGCTTGCGACCATACCCAGTTCATCGCCATCCATCTGTTCCAGTCGATACCCATCGCGCCAAAGGCAGGTGCCGGTGTTCTGAATCCGCCAGGTCTTATCGATAAGCTCTCCAGCCGAAACGATGCTACCGTCCAGCAGCGTGACATCCTCTACGAAACCGGCGTTGTCGATGCATGGTGTAGGGCTCGCCGAAGGCGACAAAGCAAGAGCGGGTGTGTCCAGGGGGAGCGGAATCGCAATTTCTGCGGTGGCAGCCGGCAGAACAAGTGTTTGAACCGCCATTGCCTTGGGCTCCACGCGAATTTCAGATTCGAGCGGAGTAGCCGTCGCAATTGACACCACAGCTTCTGAAACAGGCTTACTCAGGGCAACGACGACAACAAGCACCAACAGGATGGTTATACCGATCAAAACCGCCATCGCGACACGTAACCAACCCTTCGAGCGAGCTTGATGCGGCAATTCGGCCCCGTCAGTCCCGGCGTGATTCGACGAAACAGTTGCCTCCGTTTGGGTAACAGGTGGATCGTGAACGACGGGTTCGGCAGGGGGAGGCTCAACCTGTGTAGCCGAGAGCTGTAACGACACCGCGCCACCCAGGCTGATCACATCGCCCTCACGAACAGGATGCCGTTTGTTGATCCGCTGCCCATTGACGAACGTACCATTCGGGCTGTTGAGATCCTGAACAAGCCAACAGTCTGTCTCCCAGACCATAACGGCATGGTAGCGACCGATCTCCGCATGCTGAATGGTCAGGTCATTTCCAGGTGCTCGCCCAATGGTCAGGCTTTGACTCTCGACGGCAAGTTGCCGTCCGCGTTCAGGGCCCTCTCGAACTGTGAGGACAAACCCTGACCCCCGCGAAGCGCGGCCCGATTTTCCCTCTCCATCACGGTTTTCGACCATTTGCCCCTCCGCAATTGTCCGGGATCTGAAACTACATTTGACAGTCCAAGTGAGGATATTATAGCACAAAGTATTCAGAAAGGAAAAAAAGTGGTACAATTAAGTACCACTTCTCTTTCCCCAAATCTGGACACCCGCGAAACATCTATTGGTGCTGCTCCAACCACCGCCTGCTGGCAGAGATATCGGGCGACCACCATACGGGGCCCCATGCAGGGTGACCGTCGAAGCTCTGCCCCTGTGTCAGTGCCACGTAACCGCACGCATAGCAGGCACGATAAATGTTGGTTACGCCCTTCTGTTCCAGCGTGAGTAGCGCAGCGTAACCCTGGTCGTCTATCCACGTCGGATGCCCTTCGGGTTCCGGCCCATCGGTGAGCACGGTTGGAATAGAACTCGACGTGTGCAGGTCCAGGCTGTATGCCTTCATCACGCCGTCGCGATCGGAAAGAAACAACAACCGACCGCTACCGCTGATTGCCGGATCCCGATCATCAGACGGACCAGCCGCGATTGCCGCCAG
>CAZPTF010000373.1:0-2018 GCA_964589015.1 uncultured Anaerolineae bacterium | reverse complement strand
TACCGCTGATTGCCGGATCCCGATCATCAGACGGACCAGCCGCGATTGCCGCCAGACTCAGCTCAGTCGTCGCAGGTGCAGCATCCGGAGCAGGCACCTCAAGCGAATAGATATCGTTGTTTCCCGCACGATCACTCGTAAACAGGATGTGCCTGCTGTCCGGCATCCACACTGGACGCCAATCGCCAGCTGGATCGAACGTTAAACGACGCTGATTGCTTCCGTCCTGATTCATCACGTAGATTTCCGGATTTCCATCACGCGTCGACACAAAGGCAATCGAACGCCCATCCGGCGCCCATGCCGGTAGCAGGTCATCCGCGGGATCATCGGTCAACTGCCGCGCAACGCAGGCGGAGTCACCTTCCGTGGCACCGTCGGCACACGTGGAACGGGTCGAGAAGATATCCCAATTGCCGCTGCGCTCGCTCTGGAACGCGATGTATGACCACGCCGGAGACCACGCCGGGGCTTCGTCAGCAGCCGGGTCGAACGTGACCTGCCGTGGTTCCGCACCGTCCTGCGCCATCGTATAGACTTCGCGGTTCCCGGACCGGTCCGAAACGAAAGCGACTGGCGGTTCCCATGCGGCCCAGGTATCACCACCGTCAGTGGAGCGCATGATCGACTGCACGAAGCGGCCAACCACCGTGCGGTCGGTTGCAAACTCCGGCGACAGAGACAACGGAGGCGTTTCCTGCAAATGGGGGAAGGTAAGCGCGGAGACGAGACCCCACGAGAGTCCTCCGTCGAGAGAACGGTACGTCTCGCCGTAACCACCCACTTGCACTAATACCGTACCATCCTGCGCACTCTGCGGAGAGGGATACACACGGAACACAGGCGCTTCGCTGTATGGACGGTGATTGCTGCTCTCATCCAGCCAGGCCAGGGGGAACGGGCTCACCTCCGGCCAATCGGCACCCTGCAAATTCGCGGTCTCCACGACCTGCATCCAGCCATTTCCAAACAGATAAAGGCGCTCCCCATACGGGGACATCAACATATCCGCTGGAGGAGGCTTGACGATCGGAGAAACGGTCGCGACTGACATGTCTCTCCCACTCAGTACCCATACGCCTCTCTGGCGCAAGAGATAGACCGCCGAACCATCCTGCGAGATCGCCGGCAAGCCATCCAGCGGCTGCCATTGCGCCAGAGATTGAGCGCTCGAATCGAACAAGAGTAGTTTATTGCCGGCGTAGAACGGACTCATCGAATATAGCGTAGCAACAAACACGCCCAGCTGTGCGATTGCGGGACGAGTCAGTTTCCCCAGCTCACCAGTAGAAATGCCTACCTCGGACATATTTCGCAAGTCGTAGGCACGATAGAACTCGTGCTGGTGTGGGGGCGAAGCGGACATATCGTGCAACCGGACAAAGAGCCGCGCCGGGTTCTGGCTGGTCCAGAGCCCGTTCGGGACGAGCCCCAGGCCCATTCGCGGCCCAGGCACAATCAGCGCGAGAGATTCGGGCGGATCCAGTGGTTTGTAGCCCCAGATTCCTCCCTCGGACGCCATGTAGAGCCGCCCGCTCCAATCGGCTGCCAGCGGCCCTGCCCGATTCAATTCCGCCCGAGGAGTGAGGTGCAGCATATCCAGAATCATCGTACGCCCTGAAGCCTGACTCGCAACGAAAACGTGGGCAATCCCCCCGGCCAGGTAGATCGTGTCGTCCGCCACGACAGCAAACAGGGGCTCGGACATAGCTTCCACCGCCAGATCGGTCACCCCGAGGCGGTAGAGACGATTCTCCGCATCGACAACAAGCACTGTCCCATCAAGCGACAATGCCCAGGCGCGCAGGGGTTGTGCCGGCGAAGTAAGCTTGGGTGACTGCGCAACAGCAGAAACCGGAGCCAGCCCGATGACCACGACAAGACTAAACAACAGGCCGATTGACTTGAGGCCGCGACACATGATGACTTACTCCTTCGTTCAAAACGCTGAATGCTTGGAGTGGTCATTTTATCACGTCTCTTTGCCTCGAATCAAATCGGGGCGTGGCAAGCAAACA
>CAZPTF010000372.1:0-4070 GCA_964589015.1 uncultured Anaerolineae bacterium | reverse complement strand
CGTTGATCGAAAAGAAGCGGCGGCAGATCGAGTTGCTCCAGGAGAAGCGCTCCGCACTGATTTCTTCAATGGTCACTGGACAAGTATCAATTATCAAAGACCCGGAATCCGGCAGGCTCAGAACGGCGACGGATGAAGAAGTGAGATCAATGAACAATGAACAGCGATCAATGATCATTGTTGATTGTTCATTGAAACAAGATTCCGGCATCGAATGGCTGGGGAAGATTCCGAAGCATTGGAAGGTTCTGCCCTTGAAGCGCGTGTCGCGACTTCAGACCGGACTCACACTAGGCAAGAAGTATGAGAATCGGGAGCTGGTTTGCCGCCCATACCTCCGCGTTGCAAACGTCCAGGATGGATATCTGGACCTGAGCATGATCACTGAAGTTGAGCTTCCGGCAGAGGAGGTGAAGCGGTATGAATTGCAGCGTGGCGACGTGCTGATGACGGAGGGTGGGGACTTTGACAAGCTGGGGCGAGGGTATGTGTGGGACGCGCAGATTCCGGCTTGCTTGCATCAGAACCACATTTTCTGTGTTCGATGCGATGCCAGATTACTTCATCCGTTGTATTTGGCTTGGATGACTTCTTCGTCGCACGGCAAGGCGTATTTCACCAGCACAGCCCAGCAGACCACGAACTTGGCGAGCACTAACAGTTTCAAGATCAAGGCGTTCCCGACACTGCTGCCACCTGTTGGCGAGCAAGAAGCGATCATCCAGAATATTTCCAAGAACACCTCGCAGATCGACGCTCTGATTTCGAAGGTCGAAAAGAGCGCCGCCACCCTCCGCGAGCACCGTTCGGCTCTGATTTCCGCAGCAGTGACGGGCAAGATCGACGTTAGGTCAATGAACAGGGATCAATGATCAATGAACAGCACCAGCAAGAAGAATGTGGGGTATGAGAAGGCGTATGCGTTTGCGGTGCGGGTGGTGAGGTGCTGCCAGTATCTGGCCGGCGAGAAGAAGGAATATGTGCTGTCGAAACAGTTACTCCGTAGCGGGACATCGATCGGCGCAAATCTGGCCGAGGCGAACGGTGCGATTTCCAAGGCCGACTTTTCGGCGAAGGTGTCGATTTCCTACAAGGAGTGTCAGGAAACGAAATACTGGCTCAGTCTATTGAAAGATACCGGCTATCTGGACGAAGCCGCCTTCACAAGTATTCACGCGGATGCCGACGAACTGGGCAAAATCCTGTTCTCAATCCTGAAGACAACCCGAATCCAGAAACCGAACAGTGATCAGTGATCAGTGATCAATGGACAATGATCATTGTCCACTGATCATTGTCCATTGATCATTGGAGATTGGAGATTGATCAATGACCCCGAAGTTCACGATCACCAACGCCATCACGGCGGCGCTGACGAAAATCGAGCGCGCCCGTGGATTCCTGGAGGCGGCGACGCTCTCGGAGGGCTGGGTTCGGGCGATGGGCCAACGGGCGCTGGTGCTCGAGGCGCATCACACGACGCATATCGAGGGCACGCAACTGACGCTGGACCAGGCCGAGCGACTGATGGCGGGCGAGTCGGTGCCCGAGGCCGACCCGGACGACGCGCGGGAACTGCTGAACTACCGCCGGGCGTTCGAGTTCGTCTCGGAGTACCTCGACAGCGGCTCGCCGATCACCGAAGGGCTGGTCCGCGAGATTCATAAGCGCCTGGTCGAGGGTGTGCGCGGCGGCAGCGCCACGCCCGGCCAGTACCGCAAGGTGCAGAACTACGTGGTCAACGGGGCCACGGGCCAGACGGTCTATACCCCGCCGCCCGCTCACGATGTCCCGGCGCTGATGGCGGAGATGGTGACGTGGCTGAATGGCCCCGGCCAGGTGCATCCGGTGCTGGTCAGTGGCGTGTCGCAGTTCCAGCTTGTGCATATCCATCCGTTCCTGGACGGCAACGGGCGGACC
Organism: uncultured Anaerolineae bacterium; assembly: GCA_964589015.1. GTDB lineage: Bacteria > Chloroflexota > Anaerolineae > DAOTYC01 > DAOTYC01 > CAZPTF01. The sequence goes on along the minus strand of CAZPTF010000372.1, from coordinate 2,150 downwards.
TCCCGACTGCTGTCGACGCTCTGCCTGTACCGGGCAGGGTACGACTTCAAGCGGCTGTTCACGATCAGCGAATACTACGACCGCGACCGGGCCGCGTTCTACGCGGCGATCCAGGGCGTGCGCGATGGTGGGATGGACCTGACCGGCTGGCTCGAATACTTCGTCGAGGGGCTGGCCACGCAGCTTGGCGAGGTGCGCCAGCGCGGCGAACGGGCGATCCAGCGAGACATCCTGGCCAAAGAGCACGGGCTGAGTGAACGCCAGGTCAAGGCCCTGGGGCACGTCATGGAGCATGGCAGCCTGACGATTCAGGACTACGAGGCCCTCTGCCCCGGCGTCAACCGGCGTTCGCTCCAACGCGATCTTAAAGGGATGCTTGACAAGGGCTTACTGGATGCGGAAGGCGCGACGAACCGCCTGCAATACAGGCTGGGCTTGAAGGGGAACCTATGAACTTGCGACAAACTTGCGACAGAACTTGCGACACAGCTCCCGACAAACTCGCGACACGACTTGCGACGGAGGACGCCTGATGCCGGGCCAGCACACCGAATACGCCTTTGAAACGGCCATCGAGCACCACCTGACGACGGTGGGCGGGTACGTCGCGGGCGACCGCGACGGGTTCGATCCGCATCGGGCGATCTTCCCGGCCGACGTGGTGGCGTTCATCAAGGCGACGCAGCCGGATGAATGGGCTTACCTGGAGGGCATCCAGAAGGACAAGGCCGAGGAGACGTTGCTCGACGACCTGTGCCGGGCGCTGGATTCGGAGCACGAGGGCTGCCTTTCGGTGCTGCGGCACGGGTTCAAGTGCTTCGGCAAGCGATTTCACGTCGCCTACTTCGCCCCAGCCAGCGGGATGAACCCGGAGACCAAGAAGCGGTACGAGGCCAACCGGCTCTCAATCACGCGTCAACTGCGCTACTCGTCCAAGCACACGGGCACGCTGGACGTGACGTTGGCGATCAACGGCATCCCGGTGGCGACGGCCGAACTGAAGAACCCGATGACCGCCCAGACCTGGCGGCACGCGGTCACGCAGTACAAGAACGACCGCGATCCGGGCGACTTGATTTTCCAGTTCAAGCACCGGGCGCTGGTGCATTTCGCCGTGGACACCGACGAGGTCTACATGACCACGCGGCTGGCGGGCAGCAAGACCTGCTTCCTGCCGCTGAACAAGGGCTGCGCCGGCGGCGGCGGCAACCCGGAGAACCCCGGCGGCTACAAGACGGCCTACTTGTGGGAGGACGTGCTCGAGCGGCACAGCTTCCTGGACATCGTGGCGCGGTTCATCCACCTGCAGATCGACGAGAAGAAGCTCGGCGACAAGAAGGTCAAGAAGCAAACGATGATCTTCCCCCGCTACCACCAGCTCGACTGCGTGCGGCAGATGGTGGCCGACGCGCGCCAGCGCGGCGTCGGGAACAACTACCTCGTGCAGCACTCGGCCGGCAGCGGCAAGAGCAACTCCATCGCCTGGCTGGCCCACCGGCTGAGCAGCCTGTACGACGAGCGGGACGAGAAGGTGTTCGACTCGGTGATCGTCGTGACCGACCGCGTCGTGCTGGACCAGCAGCTTCAGAACACGATCTACCAGTTCGAGCACAAGCAAGGCGTCGTGGAGAAGATCGACATCAACTCGACGCAACTGGCCGAGGCGCTGGCGAGCGGGGTGCCGATCGTCATCACGACGCTGCAGAAGTTCCCGTTCGTGACCGAGAAGATCGGCGACCTGCCGAAAAAGCGGTACGCGGTCATCGTCGACGAGGCCCACAGCTCCCAGGGCGGCGAGACGGCCACCGAACTCAAGGGCGTGCTGGCGGGCGCGGTGATCAAGGAGCAGGCCAGAGCCAAGGCCGAAGCGAAGGGCCTGCCCGACTACGAGGAGGAGATTCTCAAGGCGATGGCCAAGCGCGGGAAGCAGCCGAACATCAGCTTCTTCGCGTTCACCGCGACGCCGAAATATAAGACGCTGGAGGTCTTCGGCCGCCCAGGGCCGGACGGCAAGCCCCGGCCGTTCCATCTCTACAGCATGCGCCAGGCTATCGACGAGGGCTTCATCCTCGACGTGCTGCGCAACTACACGACGTACAAGAGCTACTACCGGCTGATCAAGTCCATCGAGGACGATCCGAAGGTCGACA
>CAZPTF010000371.1:0-4070 GCA_964589015.1 uncultured Anaerolineae bacterium | reverse complement strand
GAATACGACAAACTGCCAGCTGGGGGTGCTTCCATCGCTCCGAATGGATATCACAGCATAGGCATCACGGGTGTGGTGATTTGACCGGTCAGGTCTTTGTGTTACAATCCGATGATGGCCTGGGTAATGCGTCCTGGTGGCGCACGTTCTTCGTGACCCTGGTCTTGTGGTCTCCACAGAGCAATCGATTCCTCAGACACTTGGGTTCTCTGTCTCTGCGCTGCGATTGGAGGAACACGATAATGTGCGACGTTCGTTGGAAACGAGCGCTGTTTTTTGCCCTGCCCATTGCTGTGTTCATCCTGGGTGCGTTCTACTACTGGTTTGCAGTAAGCGACCGTTACGCCATATTCCTGTATGGGCATCTCGATGCAATGCCATTCGATGCGATCACGGTGAGCCGTTATTGGATGGCGGGCATCGTCGCAGCCGGGCTGGTGATGATCGGTTCCGTGCTCGTGAATTGGCTGTGGGGACGGCTTGCCGGGGTATGGCACAGGCGATATGTTCCCCCGCGCTGGTGGCAGGTGTGGCTGATCTGCGCGCCGCCGCTGGTCATCGGCATTCCGCTCATCACGATGAGTTGCAATCAGCCGACCCTGCCGCTCGATCTGGCGCTGGTCTGTGCGTTGGTGGCGCTCGTGGCCCTGGTGTTTGCCCTGCTACCCGGCTCGTGGGCGGCCGAACGCCCCGCAGGGCTCGCCTGGCTGGCTCTCGACGGCGCGGGGCTGATGCCGTGCCTGCTTCTGCTGAGGGCCGTCGATTTGCCGCAGCGCGGGGTGCTCGACCAGGCAATTCGCGTACCTGCGGTCGGCTCTGTCCCCGTCGCGCAGGTGATCGCCGCTGGAGCCATCGCGACCGGCATCATCTGGTTGGTGTTCATGACCGTACTCCGCCGGTGGCGACGGAAACCCGCGCCAACTGGCGTCGAGCTGTTCGTCGCTGGTCTCTGCTTGAGCTATCTGCTGATGCCGGTCGTTCACTACCTGTTGGAGGCGCCAGCGGAATACCGCTACATCAGTGCGGCGTCGAACTTCTTTGCGACTGATCCTGTGATTCAAGGCGTAGTATTCCTGGCAGCAGCTGTTCTCGCGTGGGGAGTCACGGGCTTGCGGCTCCTTGACCGGAGTCTACCCGCGGATCACCAACGCAGCTAGTGGCAAGGGGGGGGCATGGTCGATCTGTTTGGGAAGGTAGCAGTGGTTACGAGGGCCAGCCGTGGGGTTGGCAGAGGCGTCGCGCTTGGGTTGGGCGACGCAGGGGCAATCGAAATAAGATGATACCTGTTCGCTTGCGTTTGCACAATTTTCTGTGTTATCGAGATGTCGAACCGCTCGATTTCACTGGCATTCATCTGGCCTGTCTGAGCGGAGAGAATGGTCATGGCAAGTCGGCCATACTCGATGCGATTACCTGGGCGTTGTGGGGCAGGGCGCGTGCCAGCACAGACGACCTGATCCACTACAATGAAATCGAAATGGAGGTGGAGTTCGAGTTTCTGCTTGGCGACGAGACGTATCGGGTCATCCGTAAACGTGACAGGCGACAACGCGGGCAGTCGCAGTTGGAGCTGCAAGTCGCCCGGGACGGGGTGTTTCATCCGATAACCGAGACGACTCTGCGCAAGACTCAGGCCAAAATCAACGAGATTCTCCGCATGGACTACGACACGTTTATCAATTCGTCGTTCTTGTTGCAGGGGCGGGCAGACGAATTCACGACAAAGACACCCATGCAGCGTAAGGATATCCTGGCCGATATTTTGGGATTGTCCATCTACGATGAATATGAAGCGCGTGCCAAAGAGCAGGCCAAAGAGCGCGAGGCGCAGGCCAAGCTCATGGCTGTCCAGCTCGCCGATTGGGAGCGCGAGCTCGAGCAGCAACCCGTCTATGAACAAGAATTGGCGCAGGCGGAAGAGACGGTCGCTGAGGCTAACGAGCAGTTGAGTGAGTTGGATGGCAGAGTGCAGGCTCTTCGGAGAGAACACCAGGATCTGGAGGCGAAACGTGTCCAGGCGGAGGAACTGAGCACGCGCATCTCTCGCCTGCAGGGTGAGGCTCAGAATTTGCGACAGCGGATCCAGATTGGCCAGGACAATCTCGCTGGCTATGAGCGGGTCTTGGCTGAACGTGACCGGATCGAACGCGGATATCGCGAGCTCATGGCCGTTCGCAAACATCACGATGAACTGAACCAGCAACTGCAGGAAGTCATGCGCCTGAACCAACGCAGGACGGAGCTGCAGGGACAACTGGACGCGAAGCGCCACGAATTGCTGACGGAGAGGCGCCACCTGGAAAGCCGTGCTGCGGAATTCGGGCAGAAGGCAGCGCGCCGCGCGCATTGGGACGAAGAGCTCCAGAAGATCGCAATACCACTCAACAACCTCAGCGAACTTGAAGAACGGTTGCCAGGTTTGAGGGAGGAGGTGAGGTTGGAGGGAGAGGAGATCGTTCGGCTGGAGGCACAGTTAGCACGATTGCAGGACGAAATTAGAGAGGTGGCAGAGAAGAGCACGTTGTTGTCTGCTGCAGAGGCGCAATGTCCCTTGTGCGGGAGCGACCTGACCGATGACCATCGCCAGCGTCTTTTACACGAGATGCAGATCGAAACAGAACGGAAGGAGCAAACGGTCGCCACGATGCAGAAACGGATCGCCGAGGTCTCCGTAAACGTGAATACCCACCGCAGCGACGTTCGAAAGTACGAGAACCAACTGGGCAATCTGCCGAATCTGCATCAGCGTAAGGCGAAACTGGAAACAGCCAGAGAGGAGGCCGAGCAAGCCGCGGCTGAAGCGGTGGTGCTCCAGGGTCGTATCGACGAGCTGGCAGCGCAGACTGAGAGCATCGAGTGGGCGGCGGATATCCGCTCACAACTGGATGCTGTGAGTAATGCACTGGCTACCATCGGGTACGACGAAGCGGCTCACGAAAAGAACCGGAGCGCTCTGCAGGAGCTGAGTAGGTTTGAGGACGAGCGCACGCGCCTGTTTGCTGCAGAGGAGAATCTACGCCAGGAACGGGCGCATTTGGACGAGCTGCTGCAATTGACAGAGGGTCGCCAACGCGAGCTTGCTGCCGCCCAGGAAGAGGAACAAACTCTACTGGCTCATCTGCCGCGCTTGGCGATATGTCTCACGGAACTGCAGGCGGCTGAAGCGGAGCTGGTGCAGATGCAGAAGAAAGAGGCTTACGCTCGGCAGGTGCTCGGTGCGGCGCGACAAAAACTGGAAGCGTGTCACAATCTCGCAGAAATGCGCAAGGCAAAGATCGCCGAGCGGAAGACCGTACTTTACGAACAGGGAATTTACGACGACTTGTGCCTGGCATTCGGCAAACGTGGCATCCAGGCAATGATTATCGAGAGCTCGATCCCCGAGATCGAAGAAGAAGCAAATGCGATCCTGTTCCGTATGACCGACGGGCGCATGCGGATTCAGTTGGACACGCAGCGTGAAACCAAAGCCAGGGATGTTGTCGAAACATTGGACATAATCGTGTCGGACGAGCTGGGACCGCGTCCGTACGAGCTCTATTCGGGCGGCGAGGCATTCCGCATCAATTTCGCCTTGCGTGTGGCGTTGAGCAAACTGCTGGCAAGACGCGCCGGTGCCTCGTTGCGCACATTGGTCATTGATGAGGGTTTCGGTACACAGGATACACAAGGACGCGAGCGCCTGGTCGAGTCCATCAATGCTATCCAAGAGGATTTCGACAAAGTGCTCGTCATCACGCATATAGACGAGCTGAAGGATGCGTTTCCTGTCCGTATCGAGGTTTTCAAGACGCCCTCCGGTTCGCAGATCCGGGTGACCTGAAATATCAGCGAGACGACGTGGTGTGCGGACGCTGCCGCCGGGTGCGTCCGGAAATCTTGGGGTTAGCGAGCACTGGGCAGGTCGTGTTTGCAGCGTGATCTACCAGGTTCACACGAAGATCTTCGTGGCGGTCAAGACTGTGCCAATCTCCGACGCTATCGTCGTTGTCGCGGGGGTGCTGTGCCTGGGCGGACCGTGTGCGAGTCTGCACCGCAGTAGATTGGCACAGTCTGCTCCAGTGGGCGTG
>CAZPTF010000370.1:0-4079 GCA_964589015.1 uncultured Anaerolineae bacterium | reverse complement strand
CTGCTGAGCAAACACGCCCTGATCGTCGAACTCGACGATGCGTCGCACAAACAACGCCGGCGCCGCGAGCGCGACGCATTCCTCGATCGGCTCTGCAAGGATGCCGGCCTGCCGATCCTGCACCAACCCGCACAGATGGCGTACGATACGAAGGACCTCAGGCAGTCAATCATCGACACCATCACCGATCCGAAGTCTGACCCAAAGGACTCATAAGTCTCTGTCGGCCTGTCGCAATTACGTTCTGTGTTAGTTTTGGGCGAGACTTGTGGTATAATCGAAGCAGAACAAGCCGCTGGACAGGATGCGTCCGGAAATCGCGCGGCGGCGGGCGGTAGCTACGGCCGGTGGCGAGGAGGGCGCTGGCGAACCTCGGGCGGTCCCCGGATGGGAATCCGCAGGGCACGCGACGCCCGCCCGCATCCGTTCCATACGCGGCAGGCCTGCTCATCGCGATAAACGGACGGAACCAGCGCCACCGAATGACCGTTGCGACGACGACTCTTCGTCATGGCGTAGCCCCACCATGAGAAACGGTTCCGCGTTGGCAGAGCGTTTGTTTTGTGTGGTATACGATCACCAGAAGTCAACCAACTCTATCATCAAGATGAGTTTGGCCATTGCCACTGCCAAGTAACACAAGGAACATCCTGGACCAATACAATGAGGAGAACCGAACCAATGCCAGTGAACTCAGACAAACCCCATCTCTGGAAGTCAGACATCGCCAGATCGGTTGACTGGTACAATGCTTGGTTTGTCGAATTCGCTCCGCAAGCCTACAGAGACACCCGTGCGGAAGCTACCGAGCAAGTTAAATCCGCCCTCGACAGAACGGCTAATCTGATCAACTTGGTGCCAGATGTCTTGCGCGCAGACCCACACATCCTCCAGATACTGCGGATGGTCACCGCCCCTCCTCTTGCGCGTGACCGGCTCATCGGCCTTGCAGGAGTAGCTCCGACTCTAGTGAAAACTATGGAACAAGAACGCAGACTCCCTCCTAGAATGCCCGAACAGAAAGTGGCTTCGGATCTGTCTACCATCTGTGCCCTGATTTCAAAGCTCATCGATAGAGACATTTTTCAATGGCTCAATGACCGGTGCCAACCGACCCGAGTCGAGGTGCACCGCGCAGCCACCGTTGTAGCCGATCGTCTTTGCAGTGCTGTCGCAGATCCCATTATCCGCAATGCCCAGGAGAAGAGACAACTAAGTGCGATCAAGGCCTGGCTCGAGGCCCGTGGATACAGCTGCACGGAAGGAACCGAAAGAACCGCTTGGGACCAAATGGAACCGGGAACGTTCTCTTTCAGATTGAATGTCCCTGTAGAGCTGGCCGGAGGCCGTTCCGTTAACATCCCCATAGATGCCGTCATCATGCCTGTCGATAGCACTCCTGCCCAGAAACCACTCCTCGTCGAGGCCAAATCCGCCGGCGACTTCACCAACACAAACAAGCGAAGGAAGGAAGAAGCACAGAAGATAACCCAACTTCGTAGCACTTACGGCCCGAGCGTGCAGTTTGTTCTTTTTCTCTGCGGCTACTTCGACAGCGGCTACCTTGGCTACGAAGCAGCGGAGGGTATCGACTGGATATGGGAACATCGAATAGACGACCTCTCCCTTCTTGGAGTGTAGCCAATGCCACAGTATGACATCCTTGAAGAAGCCAGACTCAGCATCCAACACGAGCTGGATACTGCAAAAGACAACAAAGACAAGGACGAGCGAAACCGTCTCGGTCAATTCGCGACGCCAACCAACCTGGCGATGCAAATCCTCCAATACGCGCGTACCCTGATACCGCCTAACGACGCGATCAACTTTCTCGATCCAGCGTTTGGCACGGGGTCGTTCTACTCGGCACTTCTGCGAGTATTCCCACACGACCAAATCCGAAGCGCCCTCGGATACGAGATCGACCCGCTCTATGCCGAACAGGCGCGGGCCTTGTGGGCCGATACGCTCCTAGACCTACGTCTCGAAGACTTCACCCGCGCCATACCTCCAACGGCAAGCGATCAGAAGGCAAACCTCCTGATTTGCAACCCGCCCTATGTCAGGCACCACCACCTTTCCCCCGAATACAAGGCCCATCTCAAGCGTCAGGCCATGCGCGCAGCTAGAACAACCTTGAACGGCCTTACCGGCCTTTATTGCTACTTCCTCGCCATCTCGCACTTGTGGCTCGCTCCGGACGCCATCGCCGGTTGGCTTATACCAAGCGAGTTCATGGACGTCAACTATGGTCGGCAAGTGAAGGATTACCTGCTGAGTCAGGTCTCACTGCTCCGCATTCACCGCTTCGACCCACACGACGCACAATTTGACGATGCCATAGTCTCATCCGCCGTCGTATGGTTCAAGAATGCCAAACCGTCACCTACCCACACCGTCCAGTTCACATTCGGCGGCTCACTGACCCACCCGCAGCGCGCAACGACCATCCGCACGGATCTGTTATCCGCAACCCACAAGTGGACCAGCATTACCACTGCCAAAGCTTCCGCGCCCTCGGTACCCAGCATCCGCCTGTCCAATCTGTTCGACATCAAACGCGGACTCGCTACGGGCGCCAACGAGTTCTTCATACTCCCTCCGCAGAAGGTTTTTGACTGGCAACTGCCCAGGGAGTTTCTAGTACCAATCCTGCCTAGCCCTAGATACCTCACGTCAGATCGAATAGAGGCTGACCCCACTGGTGACCCCATAGTGGACAGACGGCTCTATCTCCTAACATGTAGTCTAACAGAACGCCAGGTACGCGAGCAGCATCCGGCGCTCTGGCACTACCTGGAACACGGAAGACGGCTCAACCTGCACCAGAGATACCTCTGCCACAACCGGTCGCCGTGGTACCTCCAAGAAAACAGGCCCGCGAGCCCATTCCTCTGCACTTACATGGGGCGTGGTTCGGGACCCTCCGCTACCCCTTTTCGTGTCATACTCAATAGATCACGAGCCACTGCTACCAATGTGTACCTCATGCTGTATCCTAAGGCTCCCTTGCAGCAGATTCTCCAACGCAACACCAGTGCCCTTGACCAGCTCTGGGCACTTCTCAACGACATACCCACCCACATGCTGACTGGAGAGGGGAGAGTCTACGGCGGAGGTTTGCACAAAATCGAGCCCAAAGAATTGGGAAACGTCCCCGCTGACGCAATAGCTACCTGGCTAGAACAGAGCCCAGACCCTTTAATACTTCATGATCGCGAGCGGATGGTGCAATTAACCCTATTCTAGAATGGGCCAGCAGGCCTCTCAAATCGAAATGACTTGGCTGGTTGCCGTCACTACTCACCCCAAAGGACTCATAAGCCTTGCGAGTCCGTTGGGCCTGCGTTCCGCGCAGGCCCTGGCCGGTGCAGTCGCCGCGTACCGTGAAGCGGCCTGTATGCGGATTCTTCGAGCGCTGCGAGACTCGTGGTACAATAGAGAGGGCTAAGCCACCGCCAGGATATGCCGGAGGTGGCCGTCTTGCAGGAGCGCGTGCGAGATCTTTGGGAGGCTGGCGATTGCGCCCGGTACGTGCCAGCCGTCCTCGAATGACGCACCCGCGATGTTTATCGTGCACGAAACGGGCACAATCGACCTCAGCGCCGGGTACGCCCGCTTGGCAGGACTGCGCCCTGGCAGATCAGCGCGCGCAAGCGTTCTGGCGAGCCCATTCGAGTATTCGAGTTGGATTCGTGGACGGCACGACCGCTCGCGGAGGCCATTGTCATCTGCAAGATTGGATGACTTTCTCTCTCGCGAGTGGAGCCGGGAATTTTGGGGCCAGCGAGCAATGGGCAGGTCGTGTTTGCAGCGTGATCTGCCAGGTTCACACGAATATCCTTGTGTCGGTCGAGACTGTGCCAATCTTGAGCGCGTTCCGTTTGCGCGGAGGCCCACGGGAACGGGCCACCAGACCCCCGCATGGCCTGTGCGGAGATTGGCCCAGTCTGCTCGAGCGGGCGTGCTCTCCAGCGGCCTTGTCACGTCGAAGGCGATGAACTATCGCCAAAACTTGAACGTGCCCCCGGACATTTGTTCGATTGCGAGCCACCGTGTTATAATCTCGCTGGGACGTG
>CAZPTF010000369.1:2548-4085 GCA_964589015.1 uncultured Anaerolineae bacterium | reverse complement strand
GCCGGAACGGGCTGAAACGCGGGAACCCGGCCGGCTGGCAGTTCCGTCCGCCGGCCCTCTCCTCTGATGTGCATGTAAGGACGGTCTGCGCGACGAGGCATTCTCCGTGGTTTGTCATAAGCGTAGGGACACGGCACACCACGCTTTTCCAGCGGGAGAACGCGGGGTTTTGGTGATCCTGTGGGGCGACCGGCCAGTCGCCCCTACGGGAAAGGCGTCGCGACGGTGGCCTGCGCATTTGTCGCCAAAATCCCTGGATGCACCTGCCCGAAGGGCTTCGCTTGGTGCTCTCTGTATTGTGTGGTAACATGGCATGGTTTCGATAGTGTGCGGGCCATACGAGGAGGGAGACAATGGCAGACAAGCGGGTTATCGTCATCGGCGCGGGGATAGCAGGGTTGTCGGCGGGCTGCTACGCGCAAATGAACGGGTACCAGACGGATATTTTCGAGATGCACAACCTACCGGGAGGTCTGTGTACGGCATGGAAACGCGGCGGTTATACCTTCGATGGTTGCATTCATTGGTTGGTGGGATCACGACCCGATTCCAGCCTCCGCCGGTTGTGGGATGAGCTGGGAGCTTTGCGGGGAACCACGGTGCTGGACCGCGATGAGTTTCTGCGCATCGAGGGACCGGATGGGCAGACCCTGATCCTGTACAGCAATGTGGATCGCTTGGAGCAGCACCTCAAGGAGTTGTCGCCTGCCGACGCAGTGCAAATAGAGGATTTGACCGCAGCCATCCGCATGCTGGGGCAGCTGGATTTACCTCTGGACGGACCGGCGGAGTTACCCGACGATCCAGCGCAGCTGCCGCCCGAAATTCGGGCGATCGTGGAAACGTTTATGAAGTACAGCACACTTTCGGGCAAGGAGTGGGCCGCACAGCTCGAGAGTCCGTTTCTGCGTAGTGCATTCGAGAGGCTATTCCAGTTCCCAGGGGCATCGATGATCTTCATCGTCATGACGCTCGGTTACTACAACGTTCGTAACGCGGGCTACCCAATCGGAGGGTCTCTGCCTTTCTCGCGGGCCATCGAACGGCGTTATCTCGACTTGGGTGGGCAGATCCACTATCAATCCCCCGTGGAGACCATTCTGGTGGAGGATGATCGTGCGGTAGGTGTGCGGTTGGTTGATGGGTCCGAACAGCGCGCTGATGTGGTCATTTCCGCTGCGGATGGACGTACCACGATCTTCGACATGCTGGAGGGACGTTATACCAGTGCTGAGATCACCCATGCGTACGAGAAGTGGCCGATTTTCCAGCCGCTGATCCAGGTCTCGCTGGGCGTGGGCATGGATCTGGCGGGCGAACCGGAATCGCTGACATTGATGCTGCCGAAGCCAACCAGGATTGCCGGCAAAGTGCGCGAGACGCTGGGCATTACGAACTACGCCGCCGACCCGACGCTGGCTCCGCACGGCAAGTCCGTGGTCGTGTCGCTCATTCAGTCTACGTATGCGTATTGGGCGGACTTGGCGGTAGACCGGGCGCGCTACGATGCGGAAAAGCAGGCCGTCGCCGACTGGGT
>CAZPTF010000369.1:0-2448 GCA_964589015.1 uncultured Anaerolineae bacterium | reverse complement strand
GGTGGATTGCCGCCGGCGGCGCTCTCGGGTCGTACGGCGATCCGGATGTTGTGCGCGGCGGATGGCCGTCCGTTTGAGACGAGCCTGCCATGAACGAGAGACACCGGTTCTGCGGTGTGTGCTCGAGTTCACCGGGGAGCCATGCAGATGAAATTGCCGGTGCAGAGCGGAGGGAATAGATCCGAATCCGGATGGCGACGTTGGGCGATGCCTTTCGGGTTGTTGGCGCTGGTGGAATGGTTCGTGATGAGCACCGATCTGGTGTTGAAACCGGCGCCGGCCCGGGCTGTGCCGCATCCGCGTGTGAAGCGTGCGCTCCCCGCGTTGCCCGTTGGGCCGGTTGAAGTGCGTCCCATTGGCTCTGAGTTCGTGTCGATCCGCAGAGGGGAAGATGTGGAGCTTCCGGCAGACGAGACCTCCCTGATCTGCCGTCTCCTGCAACAGAAGGACGATACGGGGCAGACACGCGTAGATAGCCTGGTTGGCGGCTGTACGTACCGGATCGAACTGGTCAGCCTGGAAGTGGTCGACCCACTGCTGCCAGCAGATCTGGATGGCCTGCGCGTTGTCCAGCTTTCCGATATCCACATCGGGCGCTATATCACGGTCGAGGAAACGCGGAAGATGGCGCAGTTCGCGGCCTCTCTCCAGCCGGACCTGCTGCTGCTCACCGGCGACTTTGCCTTTCATCCCAGCGATGGGCAGTTGGCAGAAGGGCTGGAACCTTTCGGTCAAGTCGCGGCACCGTTGGGACGGTATGCTTCGCTTGGGAACCACGATTACTGGGATGACGTGAAGGCGGTACGCGAGGCACTCGCTGCGGCCGGCATCACCGTGCTGCACGATGCGAATTGCGAAATCGTACCGGGGCTGTGGCTCGCCGGCCTGGACGATCTGCTCGCTGCGCAGCCCGATCTGCGGAGTGCCCTGGCCGGAATACCGGCGGAAGCGACGACGATCCTGATGTCACACAACCCCAACGTCCTGCCGGAGGTCGCTGAACGCCCGCTGCTCGTCCTCTCGGGGCACACCCACGGCGGGCAAATCCGATTTCCGTGGCAGCGCGCACTGCCGATAGACGAACCCAATTTCTTCTCGCAACTGATGATTGCCTACGAGATGACCGGGTATTACCTCTACGGGGGTAACCGGGCCGGTGTCGGCATGTGGCGTTATCTGGCTGGGTTATTTCACGAGGGCCGCGCCTGGATGTATGTTTCGCGCGGCCTGGGAGTGACCCGGCCTCCGATCCGCTACGATTGCCCCGCTGAGATCACGCTCTTCACGTTCAGGTCCGGCATCGGAGGTTGATCGTTGGCTGGCGCTGCCGCAACCCAGCGGCAGAGGCGGGTGGCGGGAGCCGGGTCCGTTCTGTGCCCGCGTTCGCCTGCAGGACCGGACGATGGGTTCGTGCCCACCGGGTGTTGGTCTATGTGCCGTTGTGTGCGAGCGGAAAAGGGCGGTGGCCCGGCTGTGTGTTCGTGGGACCAGCCGAGCCACCCAAGGAGGAGAGAACCAAATGCAGTTACTCGGAGAAAAGCAACTACACTTGTGAGACGATATGGAAAAACGCACCCATATCATGCAAGCATATCACGGTTGGCATATCTTGCACCCGCTATTTGGATGCATGGGCCAGCCGATATCTTACCTCCACCCATAGCGATAATCACCCCAGTATGGGTAGGGATAAGGATGGCCGGACCACGCGGTGAAGAGAGGCGGGTAGCAGGTATAACCGTAATTCGACCACCAGTAATACCCCGTGCCGGCATAGTACGGATAGTACCCTGCCCAGCCGTACGACACATAATACGGGGAATAACCCCAGCCGGAATAGTATGGCCCCATCGCTGATGCTACAGGCGTCATCCCGAACCCTAATAAGAGTGCCAGAACCAACGCCAGAGCCGCCATTTTCAATCCAGTCTTCATGTGTGTGAACCCCTTTCTTTGCGGGAGGCCACGTCTGTATTGACTCGTGTCGTATCAATTTACACCGGCTATTATACCATAGGAAAGAGAGATTGTCAAGAGTTCTGCACCACCTGATGTGTATGTCAACCACTATGTGCCGAAATGGAGCACAGTGGACGCGCGGTGGTCACGAGAGCCGGGTTCGTGCCGCTGCGGAGAGCGGTCCAGTCAGACTTCACGCCTGCGACTGGGCCAATTTCCGCAGCGGCCATGCGGGGGATTGGTGGCCCGTTCACGTGGGCCTCCGCGCAAACGGAACACCTTCAAGATTGGCACAGTCTTGACCAACACGCAGATATTCGCGTGAACCTGGCGGATCACGCTGCAAACACGACCTGCCCGTTGCTCGCTAGCCCCAAAATTTCCGGACGCACCCGAACGGATTTGATCGAGTAGCGCCTGGTGTGATATACTGCGGAACCAACAAGCGCCTGCTGTGGCAGGTCCCACACGGCACTGACCCGCACCCAG
>CAZPTF010000368.1:0-4088 GCA_964589015.1 uncultured Anaerolineae bacterium | reverse complement strand
CCAGAAACCGGGAGAATGATGAGCTCTTGCCCAATACTCAGAAGATCGGGGTTGGTATCGTGCTCGTTTGCCCAGACGACAGTCTCACCGCTGATACCAAACTTCTGCGCAACACCGTACAGCGTATCACCAGGTTCCACATAGTAAGTCATAATGGCTTCGCGTGGACGTTCCAGCACCGTGGTTCTGGGAACCGCCGCCTTCGTGAGTGACAGAAACGACAAAGGTTGGGGCGGGGGCATTGGCCCAACCGGACTCATCTGCCCAGAACTGTCGGAGGTTCTCAGGGCGCCCCCCCCAGCCTCGGAGTAAACCTGGGGCAATCGCACGCGGGTCAGCAGAATGGCCACGAAAATCAGAACGATGACACCGACATGCGTTGCGTAGCGTCGAAGTTTCAGGGGTTCAGCGTGATTCAACAACATAAGCGCAGGACAATCCCTACATCACTTCCTTGTTCAGAGTGGACAGGAATTCTGTATTCGATTTCGTTTTGGACAGTCTCTCCAAGACGGGAATGACGGCTTCGGGGCCACCACCCAACGCAGAAACCATGCGGCGCAACGTCCAGACTTTACTGAGTGTGTCCGGATCGAGCAGCAGCTCTTCGCGGCGAGTTCCGGAACGCTCGATATCGTAAGACGGGAACATGCGACGTTCAGCCAGCTTGCGATTCAGATGCAATTCCATGTTGCCGGTACCCTTGAACTCCTCATAGATCACATCGTCCATACGACTACCGGTGTCGACCAGGCAGGTGGCAATGATCGTCAGACTGCCGCCCTCTTCAAGTTTTCGTGCAGCGCCGAAGAAATGCTTCGGGGGATACAAGGCCGCGGGGTCGAGACCACCTGACAACGTCCTGCCACTCGGTGGCACGATCAAGTTGTAGGCACGCGACAGCCGCGTGATACTGTCCAGCAGGATGATCACGTCGCGCCCGCCCTCGACCAGGCGTTTCGCGCGCGCCAGTGCCATCTCAGCGACGCGCACATGGTCCTGTACCGGTTCATCGAACGTGGAACTCACCACCTCCGCTTCGACGGAACGGTCCATGTCGGTGACCTCTTCAGGACGCTCCCCGATCAGACAGACCATCAGATGCACATCGTTGTAGTTTGAGGTGACGCCATTGGCGATCTGCTTGAGGATCGTCGTCTTCCCGGCTTTTGGAGGCGAAACGATCAAGCCACGTTGCCCACGCCCAATGGGCGAGATTAGATCCAGCAGGCGTGTGGACAGAATATTCGCTTTAGTCTCCAGCCGGAGAATCTGTTGCGGGAAAATGGGTGTCAGCGCTTCGAACAACGGGCGTTGTTTTGCAGATTCCGGGTCCAGTC
Organism: uncultured Anaerolineae bacterium; assembly: GCA_964589015.1. Classification (GTDB taxonomy): domain Bacteria; phylum Chloroflexota; class Anaerolineae; order DAOTYC01; family DAOTYC01; genus CAZPTF01. Next base: position 2,748 of record CAZPTF010000368.1, on the reverse strand, counting down.
CATTCACAGCCTCGACGCGCAGAAGCCCGAAATACTTCTCGGTCTCTTTGGGTGGTCTTACCTGACCGACGACCAGATCGCCCGTGCGCAGGCCGAATCGTCTGATCTGCGATTGGGAAACATATACATCTTCCGGCCCCGGGAGCAGGTGATCGGAGCGCAAGAAACCAATCCCATCTTGAATGATTTCAAGCACACCGCCACCAAATATGTAGCCCTGCTGCTCAGCTTGCGCGCGAAGCAATCGCATCATCAGGTCGTGTTTCTTCAGACGGCTATACCCTGAAATGCTCATCTGCCGCGCATACTCTTGGAGTTCATCCAATGTCTTTGTTTCAAGCTCTACGAAGTTCACGTGTTCTCTCTCCAGGCAAAGTTAGAAAACCATTATCCAACGACTTATATATCTTTTGTCCAAGTTGGGCCTCTCTTGCTGTCAACCCTGTTAGTATAACCTTGCCATCGACAGGACAACAATCCCTACGAGAGGGCAAATTGACCGGATATATAGCGGGACTTCATCGATGGGGTCAACCATTCCGTTTACTATAACTAATGAGGAAAACTTTAATATTAGTGAGGTTCTGGAGGTCTGTTTAACTTAAACCTTACCTATTATATCACGATTTCACATCTTAGTCAAATTAAATAACACAAGGAAAATAGCAATCTATATCCCCGGGTCAATCGCATACAGGATGCTCAAAAGCCGTTCGTTTTCATCCTTCAACAGACTCGACAATTCCCGCGCCACCTTGCCCAACCACGTTTGATCGGCGCCACGAAGCAGATAGGCCTGGTTCACGTGTGCGACGATCAGGTGAGACGCCGGAATGTCCACAGTCGCCTCCAACAACAGGCGCAAGTAATACAACCTGTCGCTGAAATCTATCGCTTCCTGAACGCTGCATTCTTCGACGGAATAGTGCAACGGTGGAGGCTGCGCCGGCAATTGCTGGTACATGCGCTTCCCAACCTGCCCACCGACCAGCACTGCCTGGAAAACGGTGCGCAACGTACGGTGCAATTGTGGGTGTTCGTTGTAGATCGCCGCATTCTGGACCTCCTCCGTACCACGACGGACGGCACGCCGGCCCGGCTCCAAACCGCCGGTCTGGGCATAAGCGACCACAGCGAAAACGCAGTCATCCTCCGATAATTCCACTTTGACCAAACTGCCCAGCGCGGGTGGCTGATTCAAATCACCTTCAGCAACGAAATTCACCGAGCAGGTCTCGACGATTTCCCCGATTCTCATAGCCCCCTCTGTCTCTTGTGCGTATCCTTGGCCGAGCGAGTCACGAACTTATGATGACGGCTCAATGATTCTTCGACCATGCCTTCCACCACCCGTCGCTCTGCCGTGGTGATGACCGCCTGCTCGTGCGCTTCCTTGAGCGAAGCCGGATAGCCCCTCTCCCTGACGCATTGATCGTACACGAGTGCGTGCACCACATCCAGATACTTCTCATCCTGCAACACCCAGCGCGGAGCTTCAATACGGGCGATCTCATCCCCAACGTTCAGGTAGAAAAAACCGATTCGATTGCTCTCGCCATAGTACTTGAGAATCGGCGAAGAGCTCTCGAAAATATCGGACCGGTAGCCGGCTGGCAGCTCCCGCTCGAAAACCCAGCGGTCGACAACCCGACCCAGATTCGCACACACGGGTTCCTGCTTGGCTGCGCGGGCCGAACAATGGTCACAGCTCACCGGATCATCGGGACACACACCAACCCGCAGCAAGTTCACCACATCGCGGCTGTTTGGATAGCTGATGTAGCTGGCCAACGGGAATCCTTCATCTCTAAACTGATCCAACAATGGCACCAACTCATCCAGGAACAGCGCGCGAATCTCTTCCTCCTCCGCCTGCAGGCCCCAGAATATCAGCGATCCATCACGCAACGCCACGAGAGGGTATGCGCCGGGCGCTGTCCGTACGGTCTGCAACAACGCACGAAGTTCGTATAAGGCCATCTTCATGCCCAGGAGAGCACCTTCCACCGGCACCACTTTGTAGTCGTGGGGAATGTACAGATCGCTCTCCGCGTAGAAGAACTCCGCCGAACTCCCCAAAGCGGCGTGCGGGCACTTGCCGTAAGTCAACAGGACTGTCCCCGTATTGATCACGTAGTAGCGCACCGGACTGTGCCGGTCGGGAGCGATGAACGAGCCATCGGCAGCCACCATACTGAAACTATTGGGACGTTGTCGCCGCTCATACGTATCGCGTAGGGTATCCACGGGACGAGCCACCAACCAGGACGTATTGAACTTGGGAGCGTCGAGTTTGGCGCGTAGGAATTCTGGTTCGAGAGTCCGCAGCCACGCACACGCTTCCTCGACACGCAGCTCGCGATCGAGCGAAACGAAATTCCCGCTCATCTGATTGACTTGAGAACTGATGGCACTGAGATCCAGAGGCAAACTCAAACTCCCATAGACAACTTCCGGCCACGCTGGAGTAGCAGGTTTCGGGACAGAATCCGAAACGCCACGGAGGGGCAGAACGCAGTCTCTGCTCGACTGCGCTCATTATAGCGATTACGATGCATTTCTCAAAACAGCCCGCTAAGCAGTTGTCACCTGTTCAACGTGACCTGCAAGGTTCAACCGCATAGCTTCTTCCCGTTACTTCAGATCGTGGCAGCCCATGTGAACGAGATGTCAGGACACTGCAAGGCTCATCCAGAAATCAGCCCAGTCAGGTTCCGTGGGCATCCCCTGCCGTTGGGCGCGTCCGGA
>CAZPTF010000367.1:0-4090 GCA_964589015.1 uncultured Anaerolineae bacterium | reverse complement strand
GACGTGATGATCGTGCCCCGTCCGACGTGGCCCTCGACGATCCCGCTGGCAGCCAGCTCGCGGTACGCGTTGACCACCGTCGTGCGGTTGATGCCCAACTGCTCGGCCAGGCGGCGCTCCGGCGGCAATCGTTGGCCATCCGCGATGTCGCCGCGCAGGACGGCCACGCGGATCTGCTCTGCAATCTGCATGTACAACGGGATATCGGAATCTCTCTCGATCCGGATTTCCACAGACCGTTGCTCCCTCACATCGTGTTCATAAGCGTAAAGCATTGCTCCATAGTTGCCGCCAAGCGTTCAGGACTTGAGATCAGGGGGTGTAGCGCCGGCTCATGCCTTCGACCAGTCCCTGAGCGGGAGGTTTTCGACCCGCGTGCAATGATCGGACACTCACCCGGCAAAGTGTTCATTGGAACCATCCAATCATCAGTTTAGCGCAGATTTTCGTCCATGTAAAGAGCCAATCGCACGCATTTTTGACCATCCAATTCACTTTCCAGGTAGGCCAATTCCGGATGGGTCTATTGCGTTGCTGTTGCACAAACGGATAATCTGTGGTAAAATAAAGTATAACTAAAGTAAATTCAAGGTGAACTCAATGAGCCAATTCGTCGCTGGACTGCTTTTCGGTATGGTTCTGCAAATCTCGGTCGGCCCGGTGTGTATCTCCGTATTGCAGAAGGGGATCACCGAATCGTTTAAGGAAGCCTTTCTAATGGTGTGGGGTGTCGTACTGGCGGACAGTGCCTATATCGTGTTGGCGATGCTGGGGATCTCAAGTGTGATGAAGCTCGAACCGATGCGCGTGGGAATCGGTCTTGCAGGAGCGGCGCTGCTGCTCTACTTTGGCATCAAGAACCTGCTTTCCAGGCGTTCCGTCGTCGCTGAACAGACATCTGCCGCTCCGAAGCACGGTGGAAGTCTGCGCTATGGCTTCCTGCTGACTCTGTCGAACCCGTTGACGATTCTGTTTTGGGCCGGCGTGTTCGGCGGCTTGATTGCGAGCACCCAATTTGCCTCGCCGTCCGACGTGTACGTTTTCGCAGTGGGCTGCATTGCGGCGACGCTGCTCTTCCTGACCGCGATCGCTGCAACGGGCAAGTTCATCGGCAGGTTCGTGCGCAATCCCGCGGTGTTGATCTGGCTCGACCGGGCCGTGGGTCTCTTTCTCATTGGCTTCGCTGTCAAACTCGCCCTGGACGTGTTCAGACATTGAGTGGCAGTAGCAGCGGGGAGCCGGTTCGCTCCCCGTAGCACGAGAATGATATAAGCGAAAGGTGCGTTCATCCGGGTGCCTTTTGGGAAAGGAGGCGGAGCGATGAAAATTCTGGATTATCCTCGTCCGGATGGTGATACCGGGATCGGGTTTCACTGGTTTCCCGACGTCTATCACTATTCCGATGAGATGTACGGGACCTTCATGCCCCGGCTCAAGGCGCTCGGCACAAGCTGGCTGACGATCCTCTCCGAGCCCGACAAGCCCATCCCCGGATTCTTCGTCAAGGGCCTGATCGAGCAGGGGATCGAGCCGGTCGTCCGCATTTACACGCCCACCGTTCGTCCATTCGAGCAATCCACCCTGCGTGCATTATGCGAAACCTACGCCCGCTGGGGGGTGCACTACATCCACGTCTACAATGAGCCCAACCTGGAGGGAGAATGGGACACCTGGAATCCCGATAACTTGCCTGAGACGTTCATGGGTCATTTGCTACCCTGTCTCGAAACGATGTATTCCGTCGATGGGATCGTTCCCGTCCTCACACCGTTGGCACCAGGTGGCAACTACCGCGACATCGAGTTCTTCCGGATCATGCTCGATCAGATCATTGCGTCGGGGAAGACCCATCTGTTCAACAAGCTGGCGATTGGCATCCACAACTACGCACTGAACCATCCGCTGGATTGGGGCCAGGGGGGACACGAGGCGTGGCCGTGTGCGGAACCGCTGAATACACCCCCGGGCTGCCAGGACAGCAACGGCTTTCGCCAGTTCGAATGGTACGACGAATTGGTCCGCGAGCGCACCGGAAAATCACTGCCGATGATCTGCGGCGAGAACGGCGCGTTGCCCGGCAGTTGTGAGGATGCAAACTACGTGCCCGTCGATGCCGGGTTGCATGCCGCGTTGCATACCGAGATGGCGCGCCTGGTGATGGAGAACGAAGTCCCCTATTACGTCTTCAACAACGCGTTCTGGATTCTCTCGGCCCCTGAAGGCAGCAGGTTTGCCGAACAGCGCTGGTACCGCGATGACGGTGAGCCTGAGCTGGCGGACGCAATCGTCGCGTTGGAAGCGCTACCCAAGCACCCGCGTGCCCTGATCCCAACCTTCAACCTTCCCGCGCAGATCCGCCTGCTCATGCCGGACGGCTCGGTGCAGCCCGTGTCGCTGGAGGAGTACCTGCGTGGCGTCGTGCCGGCGGAGATGCCAGCGAGTGCCCCACTGGAAGCACTCAAAGCGCAGGCGGTGGCCGCACGCAGCTATGCCGTGACGAGCCGCCGCCATGCCAGGGAAGGGGCCAATCTGTGTACGACGACCCACTGCCAGTGCTGGCGCCCCACGACCCACACACAGTCCGACCAGGCAGTTGCCGAGACGAACGGGCTGGTGGCCGTATACGGCGATCGGATTATCCGTGGCTTCTACTTCAAAGGCTGTGATGGGCACACGCGTAACAGCGAGGACGTGTGGGTACAGCGCTTGCCCTATTGCCGCTCGGTCCCGTGCATTGCCCCATTACCGGAGAAGCAAGGACACGGCGTGGGGCTGTGCCAGGTCGGCGCGATGGCGATGGCCGAGAGCGGAGCGCGCGTCGAGGAGATTATCGCCCACTACTACACGGGTGCGCAGGTGCGCGCGGGCGAGGGCACGCTCCCTCCCGAGCTGCGCCGTGGTGTCGTCAGCGGTACGGTCCGTGACGCGGACGGCACCCCGCGTTCCGCTATGCGTGTCGTCCTGCGGCGGGGGACTTGGGGCGCACAAACTCACACCAACGAGCACGGCGAATTTCAGTTCATCGGACTGACACCGGGAACGTACGCGGCAGAGGTTGCGGACCGCGCCGGGGAACCGGCGCTGATCGAGATGGATGGTGTGCAAGCGTTTGCGCTCGACTTCGTCTTGAGCCGCGCTGCGGGTTGGACGATGGAAGTGACCCGCCAGCCGGGCTTGCGTCTGCTGATCGGCAAGCTCCCGCGCACCGGAATCGACGTGACCGTCTATAACGCGTGGGGGAACTCAGTCACCGTGTCGAGTGGCAGCAAACCGGAACATGGCGCGGGTGCGTTCGAAGTGCCCATCTGGACCCACGGGCTCTACACGATCCGCTTTCTGGACCAAACCTTCCAGGTCGAGATCAACGATGAGACAGTGATCGCAACCTTTATCGAGGGAGGGGACCCGCCAGTGTCGGATACGCGGCTGGCCAGTGCGTGGCAACCCCTCACGTATGCACAGGAATTGCTCGGCCAGTTGCAGGGGAACCCGGCGTTTAGTGACTGGTTCTCGCTGGAAGAACAGCTCATTACTGGTGAGGTCGATCCCGCAGCTCCGTGGCAGGTACAGATTAGCCGGCAGTCCGGCTTACGCCTGATCGTCGGGCGCTTCCCCACAGCCGGACTCGCCGTTGTGGTGACCGATCCGTGGGGCAACGCGACCCATCTCCTGAGCGGCAGCAAGCCGGAGCATGCCCCTGGTGGTTTCGAGGTGCCTGTGTGGCACGACGGGACCTACACCGTGCAGCTCCAGGGGCAACTGATTGCCGTTGAGATGCAGAATGGGACGGTGTTTCTCGACTTCTCGATGCCCGGAGATGTTCAGGGCCGGCTCGTCTCCACCTGGCTGCCGGAAACCACAGCCATCGAGCGGCTGAAGCTCCTGCAGGCCAGCGAGCAACTCGCCGGTCAGTTCGTGATCGTGCGCGAATGAACCCCAGGTCTTCTGACAGTCTGCTGCAGTGGGCGTGCTCTCCAGCGCATTGGTCGTGTCAAAGGCGCTGCAATCGTCGCCAACAATCCCGGATGGTTCCACCTTGCTGGGAGTGGTTGACTTAAACCGCTATCTGTGTTAAAAAGACAAGGGCACC
>CAZPTF010000366.1:0-4090 GCA_964589015.1 uncultured Anaerolineae bacterium | reverse complement strand
AGCATCGCCGAGAGCGTCTGCGGCTAGGCAAACTATTTGGCACCAGTTACGTCGAGATGACCGTAGAACCCGACTCCAGTGCCGACGGCAAGGCGCTGCGTGATCTCGATCTCCCAGAGACCTGTCTGATCGTCGCGATTCAGAGAGACCGGCAGACCATCGTGGCCCACGGAGACACCGTCCTGGAGGGCGGTGATCGCATCACGGCCATCACCAGCGACGCGGTCGATCCCGGTTTGCGCCGCTGTGTGACCCGGCTTCTCTGACCCACTCGTCTGGCGAACAACAAGAGCAGGACAAGTGACACTCTGACTTGTCCTGCTCTTTCATCTCCGCCGGTAAACTCAACTATCTTTCTTGCGCGTATTGCTCCATCAGCGTGTAGATCTCGGTCGCGATGTCGAGCGCGGCGCGTGGGCGCGCCTGTTCCCTGGCATTCCGCGTCATTTGCGCCAGAGTCGGGTTAGAGGGGTCGAACCACTCGACGATCAGCCGGCTGATCTCCTCACAATCCGACGCGAGTACCCCCGCCCCATTGCCTACCACGTAATGCACGTTTCCCTCTTCCTGGCCGGGTATGTAGCCGCTGAGAATGATCGGTAACCCGCTGATGAATGCCTCGCTGATCGTGGATGGACCGGCCTTGGTGACGATGACATCCGATGCCTTCATCAATTCCGGCATATTGTGCACAAACCCAAAGACTTTGGTGGGAATCTCCCAGTTCACGTTTTCCAAACGTCTGCGGAGCCGTTCGTTGCGCCCGGCAACGATCATTGCCTGCCCCATTGGTTTGGAGGCTGTCACGGTGCGCGAAATCTTGTACACCGGCCCCATACCTTCGCCCCCGCCAACCAGCAAAACGACGGGCAAATCATGGCGGAGACCCAGCTTCTGCTGCGCCTCATGCTTCTCGGTCGTATCGTTCAGGAATTTCAAACTGACTGGGAGACCGGTCACTTTGACTTTTCCAGGCGGCATTCCCTCGTTCAGAAAGTATTGCCTGGACTGCTCAGTGGGCACCAAACACAAGGTGGCGTCGGGACAGATCCAACCGGGGTGCGTCGTGACCAGATCAGTCACTACGGTAATCAAAGGGATGTGCATGCCCAGGTTGCGCAACGCCCAGGCCGAGAAATGGTTGAACAGGGGATGAACGACAACCACCGCATCCGGCTTTGTCAACTGAAAGAACCCTTGAATCGCATCGTCGAGGAAAGGCCACATGGTGGTCAACGCGCAGTGGATGCGTTTGGGATCATTGCTGGCGTCCCAGACGGTTTCCCACAGACCGTACTTGACTAACCTGCCATACATGCGGCCGATCCGGTTGAGCGGGAAGGGAATATGATCGGACCAAATATCGACGATTTCCACCACACAATCATCGTAAAGCTGTGCAAAAGCTTCAGCGATGGCCTCCGCAGCGCTTCTGTGGCCACCTCCGGTGCTTGCCATGAGTATTTCTATTCTCTTCTCAGACATAACCTTCCTTCAGGGAACTGAACTCCGTTCAGTCATCGATTCGGCTTCAGAGGACGCAGGCCCACGATTCACAAATGACTTCACGCGCCGTTCCATGTTGCGCCGGGACAAGAGCACGCGCTTGCCACACGTACAACATTTGATCCCAATATCGGCGCCGAGCCGCACCACGCGCCATTCGAACCCTCCACACGGATGCGGTTTCTTCATGCGAACGACGTCATCGAGCCTCAAGTCCAGTACCATGAGTGTTCACCTGCCTTCCACGCGTTCATTATAGCACAACTCGCGCTGCATCCCAATCCAGGACATCCCCCACACGAACGGCGGCCAACAACGTGGGGTGCCCCTCAATGAAATAGCGAGCTGGACGAGAAGGTGCATAATGAGGGCGAAAGGGTTTCGCGAGGGCCGCATCGACGACGACACGCTCGCTATCGAGCCACAATACCGCAAGCGGAAAGAATACGAAAAACATGTGAATCGCCGTCAGCGCGACACTCTCCCGCTTCTCGACAAAAATGTACACCTCGTCCACGCGCAGACCCCGGCGAAACATCAAACCCAGGCCCCTTTTCCAGAACGTATCGCACAATGTGATTTGCCGGGCCAGGACCGCGCCGCTCCTTCGATTTACGAGCATGGTGTCTACTCCCTCATCGCATGCAATCAGCTAGTGACCTGAATGGTAGTCAACTCCGGTCTGTCTGTCAACTCTGTTTCGGGAAACGGGTGCATCCGGACCGGCGATTGTATCTTGGGCGCACGCCATCCACCAATAGCCATGATGCCCGCTCGTCGCGGGCCAGGCATACGAATGACAAATCCGAGAGGGTATATCCTCTAATTTGGAGAGGCCGCCAAGCAGCAGGCAGGTCGTGTTCTCAGCATGACCTGCCAGGTTCACACGACTGTCCTGCCGTTGGTCAAGACTGTGCCAATCTCGGAGGTGTTCCACCTGCGCGGTGATCCACACGGACGAGCCGCAGGTGCCCACATAGCCTGTGCGGAGATTGCCCCAGTCTGATACAGCGGTGTGCTCAGCAGCGAATTTGTCGCGTCGAAGGCGCTCCAATTGTCGCCAAGATTCCTGGCTGCATCCAACCCGATAGGTTTGCCATAGCTGACGGCGCAGCCGCTCGGGAAGACAATCGTCGCTTAATATCCTGGGAGCACCCCGTCCCGTGGCACAATTTGCCCTCTTCCTGGCGTTATGATATGATGAGAATATCTGCTGCTTTTTGATGCGGTGGAGAATGTTGTTGATTCATCAACAACCCTTGGAAGCAGTCCAAACTCCGCAAACGCCGTATGTCCCTGGCTCTCTTTCCTTGAAGCCACCACTACTGACGAGGAGACGCAAATTGCTCGTATTGCTCACGAACGATGATGGAATCAGTGCGATTGGATTGCTGGCCCTCAAACAGGCTATCGCGCAGGTCGCGGAGGTGATGGTCGTAGCGCCGGATCACAACTGGTCGGCCGCCGGCCACGCCAAGACCATGCACAAACCACTGCGGGTGACTCCAACGACGATGGCGGACGGTTCGCCGGCCTACAGCAGCAGCGGAGCGCCATCTGACTGCGTGGCTCTGGCCGTGTTGGGTCTGGCGGAGCGTATGCCGGACCTGGTAATTTCGGGCATCAACCACGGGTGCAATCTGGGAACCGATATCACCTATTCCGGCACGGTAACCGCCGCGATGGAAGGCGTGATCTCGGGAATCAGATCGATGGCTGTTTCGTTGAACCCGAACGCTGGCACCGATTTTACGTTCGCAGCCGAAATCGCCGCCTGCCTGGCAAGCCGCTTTGTCGAAAGCGATTTGCCGAAACAGACCCTGCTGAACGTCAACGTGCCGGAGATCCCGCGTGCGGAGATCAAAGGTATCCGCGTGACGCGCTTGGGTAGACGCATCTATCGCGATGCGCTGATTACGCGACAGGATCCGGGCGGACGCAATTACTACTGGATCGGTGGCAACCCGCCCGAAGGCGTCATGGAAGAGGGCACGGACGTGTGGGCTGTAGCCAACGGTTACGTATCGGTAACCCCCGTTCATCTGGACATGACAGACTACACAACACTCGATTCGATCAGAAGCTGGGAACATCTGTTGGAGTCGTGTCGCTGAGCGTGGCGCTGCCAGACGGTGTGGACAGACCTGGTGATCGACACCGCCCCGGATGTGATGACCGGTGACACGGACTCTGCTTGAACCGAACGTTCCAAGCCCGGCACTCGACCGAAAGGTTAACACGAAATGGACACCCAGGGCCAGAATTGGCACATTCTTGTTGTAGACGACGACCCAGAGATTGCCGCATTGAACAAAGACTGCCTGGAGAATGCGGGCTTCGCGGCAAGTGTCGTACTTACCGGCGAAGAATGTCTGGAGCACGTCGCACAGATACCTCCCGACCTGATTCTGCTCGACGTCGAACTGCCGGGCATCAACGGTTTTGAGGTTTGCAGACAGGTCCGCGCGCAAGCCAACCTGGACCAGCCCAGTATCATCATGGTGACCGCATTGAAGGACATCCCACACAAAGTAACGGGGTTGGAAGGCGGAGCCGATGACTACCTGACCAAGCCGTTCGAGGT
>CAZPTF010000365.1:2640-4102 GCA_964589015.1 uncultured Anaerolineae bacterium | reverse complement strand
GGCGTCAACGCGGCGGTGCCGGCGACGAGTTCGTCGAGCACCGCATGCGCGTCCGACTTCGACTGGCCATCGTGCCCGATCACCCAGCCCTCCGGCAGTGGCTTCCCTGCACGCTCGTAGACCTCGATCTTGCCACGCTGCGTGGTGGAGGTCGCGCAATCCAGGATGAAATCGAATTCCTCGTCCGTGGGCATCCCGAACGTCAGCGGGTTCGTCCCGAGCATGTTCTCGACGCCGAACGTCGGTGCAATGGCGGGACGAGCGTTCGTCCCAGTAATGCCAATCATCCCCTGCGCCGCCGCCATCATCGCGTAGTAGCCGGCGATACCGTAGTGGGTCGAATTCTTCGCCGCGACCATGCCCATGCCGTAACGCTTCGCCTTGTCGATCGCCACCTGCATCGAGCGCTTGCCGATCACCATGCCCATACCGTTGTTGCCATCGACGACCGCAGTGGTCGGCCCTTCGCGCACGACCTCGAAACGCGTTACCGGCTCCTGGATGCCCGCGCGGATGCGCTCGTAGTAGAACGGCTTCATGCGTCCGATGCCGTGAGAATCGATGCCGCGCCGGTCCGACGTGATCAGGACGTCGGCGCAGATCACCGCGTCCTCATCCGGCACGCCGAGCACGCGGAAGACGTCCCCCATGAAACGCTCCAACAGGTATGAGTCGATCCTCACCACGTTGTCACTCACCTTGTTCCCTCTCGTTCTCCGGCTTCACCCACCCCGCTGACATCGCCGCCGGTCACGCTTTCTTGCATCTCCCTGCCACCCGGACATCACGCATTCGCAGCAAACGAGCGCGCGCTTGCGACAGCGCGTTTCCACCCCGCCAGCAATCGCTCCCGTTCCTGCGCAGCCATCGCCGGCGCGAAGCGGCGGTCGACCTTGCGAATGTCCAGAATATCCTCCTGGCTTTTCCAGAACCCGGTGGAGAGACCCGCGAGATAGGTTGCACCCAGTGCAGTGGACTCCGCCTGCGCCGGCCGTTCCACGTCCACGCCCAGAATGTCGGATTGGAACTGCATCAGGAAATTGTTGGCCGCCGCACCGCCATCGACTTTCAGCGCTTTCAATTCCAGATGGCCTTCCTCCTTCATCACCTGCAACACGTCGTATGTCTGATAGCCGATCGCTTCCAGTACAGCGCGCACGAGATGAGCGCGCCCCGACCCGCGGGTCAGCCCGACGATGGTGCCTCGCGCGTACATGTCCCAATACGGTGCGCCCAGTCCAACGAAAGCTGGAACGACGTACACCCCCGCGTTGTCCGGGACGGATTGGGCGAGCTCTTCCGTTTCCGCAGCAGAGACGATCAGTTTCATCTCGTCGCGCAACCACTGGACCGCCGCTCCGGCGATGAAGATGGCCCCCTCCAGTGCGTAATGGACCTTCCCGTCCAACCCCCAGGCAATCGTCGTGAGCAGGCCGTGTTGCGAGGCGATGGGACGCTCGCC
>CAZPTF010000365.1:0-2540 GCA_964589015.1 uncultured Anaerolineae bacterium | reverse complement strand
GAACAGCATCGTCCGTGAGGCGTTGGAGTAGTCGGTAACGTGAACCCTTCCGCCCGTCAGGTTCCACACCAGCCACGAGTCGATCGTGCCGAAACGCAGATCGCCGGCCTCGGCACGCTCGCGCACCCCAGGCACGTTCTCCAGCAGCCAGGCAAGCTTGGTTGCCGAGAAATAGGCGTCGATCACCAGCCCGGTGCGTGCGCGCACCATCTCTTCCATGCCGGCCTGTTTCATCCGGTCGCACAGCGGAGCTGTCCTGCGGCATTGCCAGACGATGGCGCGGCTCACCGGCTCTCCAGTCCGCGCATCCCACACCACCGTCGTCTCGCGCTGGTTGGTGATCCCGATGGCCCGGATCTCCCCGGGGGATACACCGACGCGCGCGATCGCTTCACGCGACACACGCAGCGTGACCTCCCAGATCTCCGTGGCATCGTGTTCGACCCAGCCCGGTTTGGGATAATACTGCGTGAACTCTGAATAAGCACGCGATAAGACCTGGCCCGCGTGATCGACAATCAAAACCGTACTGCCTGTAGTCCCCTGATCGATGGTCAAGACATAGCCTGCTGCCAATGTTCCATCCTCCGTTTTGGAGTACGCATAAGGCCGATCCGGCTCGCCGCACAGTGTGTATCAGCTCAATGAAACAGGGAAACCAGCTCCTCCGTCATCCCGAAGTCCTCGGCGAGACCGTACAGGTTGACGGTCACGTAATCAGGTAGCTGCACACCGTTCGTCAGAGCTTTCTCGCGCCGCTCCCATTCCATCTCCCCCGGCAAATAGATGCGTTCCGCTCCCTTGGCTTTCGGCGCGTTCTTGATCTCGCGGATCATGTGATCCATGCGTTGCTTGAAGAGATCGGCCGGCATCATGGCCGGGACGTTGATGGCGATGAACGCGTGCCCCTCGTTGGCAGGCTCCGGAGTGTCGTCCAGCCAGCACTTCACGTCGCTCAGCATCGCCGCACCGGTCAGGACCGCGGCGAGCACCTCGATGAACACCGCAATACCATAACCCTTGTGCCCGGCCATCGGCAACAATGCCCCGTGTTCGGGGAAATCGCGCGGATCGGTCGTCGGCAGGCCGTCGTCATCGACCAGCCAGCCTGCCGGAATGCTCTTGCCGAGCGCCTTGGCCGCCAGGATCTTAGTCACCGCCACGTTGCTGGTCGCAATGTCGAAGAAGATCGGACGCTCTTCTCCAGCCGGGATCGCGTAGGCAATCGGATTCGTACCGAGCACTGGGCCTTTTCCACCCGGCACGGTCATCCAGCGGTCCACGTTCGTCATCGAGATCCCGATCATGTCCTCTTTCAGCGCCATCGTCGCGTAGTAGCCGGCGGCACCGAAATGGCTGCTGTGCGTTACGCCCGCGAACCCTACACCCGACGCTTTCGCTTTCTCCATCGCCAGATTCATAGCACGATCTGAGATGACCATCGGCATGGCGAAATGGCCGTCGACCATCGCCCACGCCGCTCCCTCGCCGGAAACCTCCGGGAGTGCATCCGTCTGGATGCGGCCGTTTGCGACGTTCTTCATCAGCCCGCGAATCTGCCTGGTTCCATGCGTGTGAACGCCCCACGAATCGGTCGTCGTCAGGATGCTCGCCGACACCCTCGCGTCTTCCAGGGATAGTCCTGCCGCCGCCATCGCCTTCGTACAAAAATCCTCCAGATCGTGCAACGAGATCCTCTTCTGTGCAAGTGCTTCGCTCTCTGTCATCTCCAAAACCATCTCCTCTGCCGTCTCCGGTCACAGTCTGCCATATCGCAGCAGATAATCCACATCCCCCGGCGATATATGCTCTGTCTGTAATTCAGTCCGTCTCGTCACACCGCGCACGCGGACGTGACGCACGCTAAACACGCAGTGATGATATCATTTCAGGAGTCATTCGTCAACCTTCCACAGGGCAATGCGAAGGCTCTCGCGTCCGGGGGAGGCCATCGCATCGCGCGGCGGCCGGCCTTGAATACCGCCAACCGCGCATTGTGGCCCGCCACGGGACAAAGAAAGTGGGCGGTCCACTTGCGACGCCGCCCACCCACTCGTACAAAATGCCGGTCGTAAATTCCCCTGGGCTACTCACGGTCCGTGGACTGGCGTCCGTACACGAACAGCATCGTCAAAATGGCGATGCCATAGATGATGAGCTGCCCGGCGTACTTGACGTGCGCCAGGGACAACACGTTCTGCAACAGAACGAGGATGATCGCACCGGCGATCACACCGACGTACGTGCCCGAGCCACCCAGGATGCTCGTGCCACCCACCACGACTGCCGCGATGGCCGGCATCTGATAGGTCTCGCCCATGCTCAGGTAGCTCTGACCGCCGTAGCCGCACAGCAGGATGCCGCCCAGCCCGCTGCAGACGGCGGAGATGACGAATGCCAGGATCAGACTGCGTTGCATGCGGATACCCGACAGGTAGGTCGCAATCTGGTTACTGCCACCGGCATACAGGCTACGCCCGAACACGGTGCGGCTGAGCACGAAGATGGTCGCGATGGATAGGATCGCCCACAAGATCACA
>CAZPTF010000364.1:0-4110 GCA_964589015.1 uncultured Anaerolineae bacterium | reverse complement strand
CTACCCATCCAGCAGATTGCGCACCGCGCGCAGCAATCGCTCCAACGTGAACGGCTTCTGTAACAGCGCGATGCCCTCGTCGACCAGACCGCGCCCCACGACGACACTCGCCGTGTAACCCGACATGAATAACGTCTTGATCTCAGGTCGCATTCTTTTGATTTGCTCGTGCAAATCCTTACCGCCCATCGCCGGCATCACCACATCGGTGAGCAAGAGGTCAATCTGTCCCGCGTATTGTTCAGCCAGCGCGCATGCCTCATTCGGCGTTCCAGCTACTAACACGGAATAACCATTGTTCTGAAGCATGCGCTGTACAAGGTTCAATATCTGTTCCTCATCTTCGACGACCAGGATGGTTTCTGTCCCGCCGCACAGCGCTTCGCCAATCACTTCCATTTGCGTTTCCCGATCGTCCGCAAAACGCGGCAGATAGATCTTGAAGGTCGTACCCAGATTGCTTTCGCTGTAAACGTGAATCGCGCCACCGTTCTGCTTGACGATCCCATACACTGTGGACAGGCCAAGTCCGGTCCCCTTGCCTTCTGCTTTGGTCGTGAAGAAAGGCTCGAAGACATACTCCAACGTCTCTTCATCCATACCACCGCCCGTATCACTGAAGGAGAGCAGCACATAGTCGCCTGGATGCATGTCTACGTGGTGTGTGCAGAAGCTCTCGTCCACCGTCACGTTCGCCGTCTCGATGGTGATCGTCCCCACGCCATCGATAGCATCGCGTGCATTCGCCGCCAGGTTTACCAGAATCTGGTCGATTTGCGTCGGGCCAATATACACGTTCCAAAGACCGGCAAAGGGTCGCACATCGATGTGAATATCCTCACCGATCAGCCTGCTGAGCATTTTGATCTGCTGCGCCACCAGCGTGTTCAGGTTGACCACGCTGGGCTCGACGATCTGTTTCCGCGAGAATGCCAGTAGTTGCTGGGTCAGACCGGCGAACCGTCGCGCCGCCCGGTAGATTTCCAGCAAATCGTGGTAAACCGGCGCAGCAGGGTCCATGCTCTCCAGCGCTAATCCCGCATATCCCAGGATCACGTTGAGCATATTGTTGAAATCGTGCGCCACCCCTCCGGCCAACCGCCCAACCGCCTCCATCTTCTGCGCCTGTCGCAGATCGCTCTCGATGCGTGCACGCTCCTCCTCCGCGCGCCGCATCGCTTTCCCCATCTCGATATTGTGGAGTGCGAAAGCCACATCGCCCGCCATTTCCCCGAAAATGGATCGTTCCTCATCGTCGAGATCCAGTAAGTCACTCACGGACGCGGTGAGATACCCAAAATTCCTCCCGCCATACCGTAATCGCGCCGTCAGTGTACTGCCCCGCCCACAATAATCGAGCAGGGCACAATCTGCACACACTCCGTTGCGCTCGCTGATCACAATGACGTCGTCACCTCGTTCCGCCAGGGTACAACATGCCGGTAGCTCTCCCCTGCCCAACCGCTCCGCGATTGGCGCAAAGATCGCGCCGATACCCGCCTCCGCATGCATCCAGGGTACGCCGTCTTCAGCAGTGAGGACAATCAGCACACCGCTGTATCCCCGATGCTCCCACAAAAGCTGGCTGGTTCTCACGATCAAATTGACCGGCTCATTTTCACGGATGATCAGCTGGTTGATATCGCGAATGGCGTACAGCACGCGATTGAGGTGGGCCACCCGTTCCTCAGCACGCTTTGCCTCGGTCACATCGCGGATGAAAGCTCCGACTCCGATTTCCCCGTCACTCAACGCCACCGGGAATTTGCGTGTCTCGTACATTCTGCCGTCGACCATCTCCACGGTGGTCACGATGCCCTTCAGATCCGCCGCCTGTTGGTCCGATGCACGACGTGCAACAGCCATGTCGTACGGCATCAGGTCGAAGTCGGTTTTCCCTTTGATCTCGCTTTCCGGTCTGCCGAAGCAGTCCTCTTGCGCGCGGTTGACCAGTACGTAGCGGAAGGCGCTGTCCTTGACGAACACCAGATCGGTCGTCGAGTCGACGAATGTCCGGTACTGTCTCTCACTCGTGCGCAGTTCGGCAGTCCGCATCCGCACCTGCCCTTCCAAAAAGCGCCGCGCGCTGCGCAAGAAACCGACGAACCCGGTCATAACCGCAGTCATCAACAGCCCGACGATTCCGATGACTGCTAATCCGCCCCAACCCGCCTTTGCCTCTGTAAATGCCGCCCCCGGACAAACCACGACGACGTACGCCCTGCCAAACACAAAGATTGGATAGGCTGCGCATAAACTGGTGTCCCCGCCACGAACCAATACATCGAACGGCTGTACGGTCGAATCAGAGCGTGGCATCCAGGACGCCAACCTCTCGGGCGGTGCTCCCAGCGTCAACCCGAAGAGACAGACGTGTGCCGGCATATCTGCATCGCCACTATAGCTGCTCGGTTGGACCACGGCGTGCTTCAAAAGGGCCTCGGGACTCAATATGGCAACGATGAAACTCGTAACCCGCCGCCCGGACGGCTCGCCTCGCTCGCCTTCCTCGAAAACGGGCTGAAAAACGAGCGCTTCCGGCCGATCTGCACTCGCTTGCAGCCACGTGATGGGGTCTGTTGCGGAAGGCAACTGCGTGGCGATAGCCTCCTCCATCGCCGCGACCAGCCCAGCGTCCGCGCCCAGATCGTAGCCGATCAAACGTTCACGCTCGTTGAACGGCTCCGCGTACACGATAGGGTAATAGCCATCGCGGTTCGCCGCCGGACGCTTCGCGCCCGAGACGTCTCGCTCGAAAATCGCAAAGTCGCGCATGCCGGTTGTCCTGACCTCCGCCTCGAACCTGGCTCTCTGCGCCGCCGGAACGACGGGAACCCACACATACGCCTCGACAGCGGTGCTCTCCAGCAGCGGTCCGACGTAGGCACGGAACTCCTCACGAGTGACCTGCTCGCTCGCCGCAAAGAGACGTGCCGCATCGAATAGCCCGTTTCGCACCTCATTGAAGGTGTCTTCCACCATCTCCCGCTGTGCGTTCGCCATTTGCGCGAAAATCGCACGGCTGGAACGCGTCTCAACCTCGCGCACCAACAGCACCAGACTCGCAGTAAGCAGCAATCCAAAAGTCGCGGTGAGGATGGTTTCGGTGTGCCACAGCCAGCCTTGCCACTTACCTGCCAATCTCGCACGCCAGCGGAAGATGGCCAACGCAAAGATCATCAGCAAGATGAGGGCCAGGGCTAGCAGAAGCGGGAGATACCATTCACGCCGGACCTGTGTCTGCCAAGCGACGGCATCGATATCCATCCCGATCACCATCAGTACGTCACCGGTCAACGGATCGTATACCGGATGGATTGCACTGACGAAAGTACCGTATTCGTCGGTGAATGGGCCAGCGACGTAGGGTTTACCGCTCTCGAATGCCTCCCAATCTCGCGGGTGAGGATTCTCGTACACCGTCCCCGGCAGGGACGCAAAGGGATCATCTTCGTCCAGGCTTTCCGGCCCGAAAACCATCTGCCCATCGCGGAGGGCCATGCTATAAATGCTGCGGTGTCCCATCGCCCGCGCGTAGGTGGCCAATTCGCCGCGCAAGCGCTGGAAACTCGGGTTAGTGCGGTCTGCCGCTGTGAAGCTGAGCCGCTTCACCAGCGCAGGATCGATCGTGCGTGCGATCGTCGCTGTCTGAGTCAACAGCTCTTTGCGGATATCGGCATCTGCGGCTTGTCCGCGCTGGTAAGCCGTCCATATTCCCGCAGCCAGAATCACGAACATGACTACCGGCAGCAACCAGTGACGGGCATTGGATGCGGCGACAACCACCCGGCCGGCGAACCCCGCCTCCGCGACTGTCTGTTCTTCACTAAAAGCCATTGCAGTACCCCATTATTCTCAGATATTCGTTACTGTTCCGAATATAACTTCATAATAACTGATATCTCCACGATATTTATTAGCATTATACCGCACAAACCTGCATATATGCAAATTGGAGAATGCACGCTGCAGTGCACCTGCCTCGGTCCCAAATGGGTCGCATGGCGAGAACGGTTCGCGTGTATGGAACCAATCGACGAGCGGAACAGCTGCCAGCCGTGCGCCTGGGCTGTGCGGAGATTGGCCCAGCCTGGTACCGCGGGCGCCCCT
>CAZPTF010000363.1:0-4116 GCA_964589015.1 uncultured Anaerolineae bacterium | reverse complement strand
GAGAGGACTTTGCGGCGAGATGTTTGGTGTCAATACAAAAGCTGTGTTACAATGACTTCTGAATCTGGTCCTCTCCAAAGAGCACTCCGAATCGAATAGTCCACATGTAGCGACGTTGCTCGTGATCTCGCACATCGTGAGTATCATCATACGATGAAATCACCATTCAACCGGACTGAACGTCCATGCTATCCAGAGGAAGGAGCGCGGAAGCGAAATGAATTCGAGCACTCGCATACTTGTTGTGGACAGCGTCCCGCAGCAATTGCAGACCATATCGCGGCTGCTCCGGTCAAGTGGTTACGAGGTCCTCGAAGCACCCACTGACCGTGAGGCTCTCGTTATTGCGTGCGAACAACAGCCTGACCTGATTCTCCTCGATGAAGCGCTCCCTGATGTGGATGGGAAGGTCTTTGGCGCGAGGCTCAAGGCACTTCCTGAACTGCAAGGCAGTTTGATCGTCATCGTGTCTGCAGATGATATGCCGTCCGCTGGTCTTGCGGAGGAGTCCGCGAGCGGCGTGGATGCGTACATCGCGCGATCAACAGGCAATCGCGAACTGCTGGCGCAGATCAAGTTGCTGGCCGTGCTCAAGAAAACTCAGGACGAATTGCGGGAGAGCAGGGAGACAACCAGGATTTTTCTGAACGTACCGACTGACGCGGCTATCCTGGTGGATGCGCAGGGGACGATACTCAACTGCAATCAGACGATCACCAATCGTTTCGGCCTGACGAGGGATGAGATCATCGGGAAATGCCTGTGGGTGTTGTACTCGCCAGCTGTGGTCGAACGGCGCAAGCCCTTCGTTGACAGCGTGTTCCGCACCGGGCAACCCGCCCGCTTCGAAGACGAACGGCTGGACATGTGGCACGATAACGTTGTACAGCCAATCTTCGATAATCGCGGTGTCGTCTCAAAAGTGGCGCTCCTGTCTCACGATATCACCGAACGGAAACTGGCGGAGAAGAGGATCGATCACCTCAACGCCGTACTGCGTGCCATCAGAAACGTGAACCAAAGCATCGTCCGGGAGAAGGATCGCGACAAACTCTTGCAGGATGCCTGTAACAGCCTGATCGAAACGCGCGGTTATTACAATGCGTGGATCATGCTGCCGGCAGACGATGGCGCCAACCCATATTCGTCGGGGCGTCTGATCGTCGCAAAAGGTACAGGGCTGGAGAGCACGAGCCAGTGTGTCGCTGAGTGGGTTGATGCCGGCAGTGCACTCGTCTGCGTCGACAGGGCGCTGCAACAGCGCGGGGTGGTAGTCCTGACCAGTCCAGCCTCCGAATGCGCAGGATGCCCGCTGGAGGGAACATACAGCGAACGCAGCGCACTGGTGGTCCGGCTGGAGCATGGCGGGCGAGTGCATGGCGTGCTTGGGCTGGCGGTCCCGCAGGATTTCGCCACGGACGCGGAGGAACTGGCGCTGGTCGACGAGATCGCCGCTGACCTCGCGTTTGCGCTGCACAATCTGGAGTCCGAGACCAAACGTCACGAAGCGGAACAACGGCTGCACGAGAGTGAGGCGAAATATCGCGCGCTGTTCGACCGCATGAGCAGCGGCGTCATCGTATACGAAGCGGCAGGCGACGGCACTGACTTCATCGTCCGAGACCTCAACGAGGCGGGGCAGCGGATCGGCAGAGTCCGTAAGGAAGAAGTCATCGGACGGAACGTCGTCGATATCTTTCCCGGGATACGCACCCTGGGACTGTACGACGTCTTGCAGCAGGTCTGGAGAACCGGCATACCACAGCATCACCCTGCCTCGCTGTATCAGGATAACCGCATCACCCAATGGATGGAGAACTACGTCTATAAGCTGCCAACCGGCGAGGTCATCGCCGTCTACGATGACATTACCGCGCAGAAACAGCTCGAGCAAGAGACCGAAAGCCTCGCAAGATTTCCGAGCGAAAACCCGAATCCGGTGTTGCGGATCGCCCGCGACGGTACTATTCTGTATGCTAACCGTGCCAGCGAGCTATTGCTGCGAGTCTGGAAGCGCAATCCGGGCGAACGGTTGCCCGACGAATGGGGCGACTTCCTCACGCAGCTCTTCGGAGAAGCCATTCCTGCGACTGTAGAAGTGGAGTGCGAAGGACGTATTTTGGCCCTGGCATTCGCTCCAGTGATGGCTGGCGGCTACGCTAATGTGTATGCAATGGACATCACGGAGCGAAAAGCCGCGCAACGGCAACTGGAGCGATACTCCGAACACTTGGAGGAGATGGTGGCGCTGCGCACGCGAGATCTCGAAGAAGCCCAGGAGAGACTCGTGCGGCAGGAAAGGCTCGCTGTGCTGGGGCAGTTGGCCGGCGGGATTGGTCACGAGTTACGTAATCCGTTGGGCGTGTTGTCCAACGCCATCTACTACCTCAAGATGGTCCTCACCGATGCCGACGATACGGTCAACCAGTACCTGGACATCATGTCCGAAGAAATCGACAAATCGGAGAAGATCATCTCCGGGCTGTTGGATTTCTCGCGCACTCGGGCTCCCGTCCGAACGGCAGTCTCGCTTGTGGCGGTGATCTCCCAGGCGCTGAAAGACAACCCGCCTCCGGAGGGAGTCCAATGGGTCGACGAGGTTGCCTCGGATTTCCCGGACCTGTACGCCGACCCGGTCCAGCTCGGAATCGTGATCGCCAACCTGATTGTTAACGCTTACCAGGCCATGCCCAAGGGGGGCACGCTCACATTCAGCGCGACAGCAGAGCATGGCCGAGCCACCGTGCAAGTCGCCGATTCGGGCTGTGGCATCGCGCGCGAGAACCTGGCGAGGATCTTCGAACCTCTCTTTACCACCAGGGCCCGCGGAATTGGATTGGGGTTGGCGCTTTCCAGAAACCTGATCCTGGCAAACGGGGGCACAATCGACGTAGCGAGCGAGGAAGACAAAGGCACAACATTTCGACTCCACTTGCCGCTGGCAGAAGCATCCGAGCGCACTTGACCACGGTGCGTGCCCATACGCGGGACTGTCCCAAGAACATGTAGGAACCAGGGGTTCCCGGCAGACCGGCGATTGCTTCCCGTGCGCCAAGCCGTCCGCGCAGGATACACGCATACGCGCGTGACGTACCCCAGCGGCTCACCGCACACGAAACGGCTACTATCGAGCGGATAGTCCGGCAAGACTGCACCCTGCTGGATCAGCACGGACGAGCGCCCTGGGAGTCCAATCGAGTATCCGGCCCGCGATACGTGGGCATCCCGTCCGGTTTGTGGACGGTCGCACTACTCGCGAAGACAATTTCCCCACCACAAGCCCGGATGCACCCGTATTCCATCACCAGCATTGTGACATCGCACAGAGGCCACCTCGCGTGCCTTTGGGACAGCCCACTACGAGCGCCGCGAGCGACGATATACCGGCATGTAGCGAGGCCGTGCACATCACGTGTGTAACGGATAGATTCAATTCCTGAATTCGCACATCAGCCAGGTGACCAGGGCGGTATCCGGATGGCTGACCGGGGCACGAACTGGTCGAGTGTATAGCGTAGCGGGCGCAATTATGTGCTATAATGCACAAGTAGGATCTGAGTTCGCGGCCCGGAGACACGTTTTGTCTCCACGATCGAAAGAGGAGCAAGAGTGGATGAACCAGGAAATGCTAAAACTAAGCAATTTGGTGAAACGTTACGACGGATTCACCGCAGTGGATCACCTATCCTTTGCGGTATTCGAGGGTGAGGTATTCGGTCTGTTAGGACCGAACGGCGCTGGCAAGACCACGACGATTCGTGCCGTGATGGATATCTTCAAACCTGATGAGGGCGACATAGCCGTACTGGGACATGCCCCTGCCGAAGCACGCGCTCACGTCGGTTACTTGCCCGAGGAGCGGGGGTTGTATCGCGATCTCCGCGTATTGGATGTGCTGGTCTATCTGGCAGAACTCAAAGGCACAGCGCGGTCTGTGGCACACAAGCGGGCGCTGAGCTGGCTGGAACGCGTGGAGCTCGTCGAGTGGGCCGGAAACAAGGTCAAAGACCTGAGCCGGGGTATGCAGCAGAAGGTGCAATTCGTCGCCAGCCTGGTACACGATCCGCAATTGCTGATCTTGGACGAGCCGTTCGCCGGGTTGGATCCGATCAACGT
>CAZPTF010000362.1:0-4144 GCA_964589015.1 uncultured Anaerolineae bacterium | reverse complement strand
GGCCAGTGGTTGATCGGGAAATGACAGTCCGCATAATGCTCCGCTTCAAACAGGGTGTGTGGGGGATATGCTTCTGCGCAGATGCGTTGTGCTCGCGGACAACGCGGGTGAAAACGGCATCCGGCGGGCGGATCGATCGGGCTGGGAACGTCTCCTTCCAGGACGATCGGCGCGCGGAGGCGGGCGAGCTTTGGATTAGGGATGGGTACGGCGGAAAGCAGAGATGCCGTGTAGGGATGGCGCGGATGGCTGTATAAATCCACGACTCCGCCTTGTTCGACGATTTTCCCCAGATACATCACCAACACGCGACTCGATACGTAGCGGACGACATCGAGATTATGGGTTATGAATACGTAAGACAATCCGAATTTCTCCTGCAGGTCCGCCAATAGATTGAGTATCTGGGCCTGTACCGATACATCGAGAGCGGAGACGGGCTCGTCGCAGATGATTAATTTGGGTTCCAGCGCCAGAGCACGTGCAACGCCGATGCGTTGGCGCTGCCCGCCGGAGAATTCGTGCGGTAGCCGGTTGTAATGTTCGGGACTCAATCCCACGAGCGCCAGCAGAGACTGAACGCGCTCCTTGATTTCCTGTTTGGATCCCCAGCGATGCACTTCCAGAGGTTCCGCCACAATCCAACCGACGTGTTTGCGCGGATTCAGCGAACCGAACGGATCCTGGAAGACCATCATCATTTCACGCCGTAGTGGTCTCATCTGTTTGCGCGAGAAGCTGCTGATATCCGTCTCCTGAAACAGGATCTGTCCGGAGGTCGGAGCGATCAGTTTCAGGATGCAGCGGGCCAGAGTCGATTTGCCGCAGCCGGATTCCCCGACAACGCCCAGGGTTTCACCGGGCTGCAGGCTGAAAGAGACCCCGTCCACGGCTCTGACGCGCGAGATTTCGCGTCCCATGATGAATTCCCGCCGGATGAAGTGTTTTACCAGATCGCGGACCTGGAGCAATGGTTCACTCATCGCACTACCTCCGCACTGGCGTTGCAGCAGAGACGGGCAGATTCTTGTGCGCGGAATGCGGGGTCGAGGTGACAGGCCGCCAAGTGTTGAGTACCTTCACCCCAGATCGGCTTCAGCGGCGGCGAGATCTCCCTGCAGATGGGCAGCGCATAGACACACCGCGGATGGAAAACACAGCCAGCCGGCGGTTGCAGAAGCGAGGGCGGCATCCCCGGAATATTCTGCAGGCGCGTGCTGTCGAGATTCAGACAGGGCAGGCATCCCAGCAGTCCCCAGGTGTAGGGGTGCGCCGGCTGCTCGAAGATCGTGTCGATGTCACTTTGTTCCAACACTTGCCCTGCATACATGACGATTACATCGTCGCAGAGCTCTGCCACGACTCCCAGGTCGTGCGTGATCAGAATGATTGCCGAATCAAACTCGGAGCGTAACTGGCGAATCAGGTTAAGAATCTGCGCCTGAGTAGTTACATCCAGTGCGGTTGTCGGCTCATCCGCGATGAGCAGGTCAGGGTTGTTCAACAGCGCCATAGCGATCATCACCCGCTGTCGCATGCCGCCCGAGAGTTCGTGGGGGAAGTTCTTCATGCGTTCTTCCGGATTTGGGATGCCGACCTCGGCGAGCATTTTGAGCGAACGATTCCTCGCCTCCGCTCTGGAAATCCGGTGGTGAAGACGGATTGCCTCTACCAATTGTGCACCGATAGTCATGATGGGATTCAGTGACGTCATCGGGTCCTGGAAGATCATGGTGATCGCGCGTCCGCGGATGTCGCGCAATTGGCGCGGCGTCATCCGGAGCAGGTCCTCACCCAAGAACAATGCTTGCCCCGATACCTGCGTTCTCCGTTTCTGCACCAGTCCAACCATCGTCAAACAGGTCACGGATTTTCCCGACCCGGACTCTCCCACGATGCCCAATACGCGGCCACGCTCGAGGGTGAACGAGATCCCGTTCACCGCACGTACGGTACCATCTTCGGTTCGGAAAGCTGTCCTCAGGTCCCTTACTTCGAGCAGTCGTGCTCGCGAGGGTTCCACCTGATCTGCACCGCTCATTTCGTCTCCTGAAAAGTATTCATGCTATGGCTCCTGTCGCATGCGCCCGCATGCGACAGGACGGTCTCGTTGCTGTTGTGGCGGGGCCTTTGCGCGATTGTTGCGTGAAGGCCCCGCTTCCACAATGCGTAAGTAGTCCACAAGCCGTGGCTTGCAGGCCGACAACGTGCGCCGGGTTACTTGATCCCGATGACCGTCAGGTCAGCGCCGTAGACCGGGTGATAGATGAAACCGGTAATCCGGTCCGACAGGATATCCACGTGGGTCGGGTTGATCAACGGTGCCCAAGGCGCGTAGTCGCGGATGATCTCTTCATCCAGGGCGTGATAGGCCGTGAACCGGTCGGGACCAGTCAGCCCCTGCAGCTCGTGCATTTTATCAGAGATTTCCGGGGAGTTGAAACTGGCCTTATTCTGGTTGTTGGTGTCGGTGATACGGCTCCCATCGAGCAGCGTGTTGATGAAGTTGTCCGGGTCGGGATAGTCCTGGTACCAGGCATTGATACCCATCGGGACCTTGTTGGCGCGTGTGGTGATAATTCCCTCGTTGACTGCGTCGATCGCTGTCTCGATGTTGACATTGATCCCGATTTCTTTCAGTTGTTTCTGAACGGCTTGTGCCAGCTCTACGAAGCCTGCCTGGTCGCTTACCGTCCGCAATGTCGTTTCGATGGGGAGCTCCACTCCGGATTCGGCTAGCAGGACCTTCGCCTTCTCGATGTCGCCGCCCAGCGGGTAAGTGTCCACGTCCGTCCAACCGGGCATAGTGGGGGGCAAAATCTGGTCGGTTGCCATACCCTGACTCGGCCCTCCCCAGACGCGCAACAGAGCATTGCGGTTGAGCGCGTAGTTGACAGCCTGGCGGACCTTCGGGTTGTCGAATGGCGCCGCGTCGTTGTTCAGCCACAAGTAGATGACGGCGGATTGCGGGTTCGCCTCGACCCTTCCTTCCAACGTCGGGTCGTTCAGTGCCTGGGCAGCGTCTGCTGGGGCAAACCGGTCCAGATACAAGTCCATCTCATTCGCCCGGACCATCAACCCTGCCTGGGCGGGTTCGACTCCCAACTGAATCACGAGCTTGTCCGCTACGCCTCGTTCGCCGAGCACATCTGCCGGGTAGTTGGGGTTCCTGACCAGTGTGAGCAGCGCGTTTGGCTCGTATTTTTCCACCATGTATGGGCCACTGACCAATAACTCGCCGTTCTCGAAGGGCGTTGCCGGTGTGTCAGCGGGAACGGGGACGGTGAAAGGCATTGTCAGGCGCGCCAGGAACGAACCGATAGGTTGGCTCAGTTGGAAGGTCACCTTGTCGCCATCGACCTGGATCCCTTCGATGGTGTCCGCTTCCCCGGCGGCGAACGCTTCGGCGCCGACGATGTCGGTGAAGAATCCGGCGGCTGGAGAAGCCAGCTCAGGAGTAAAGATTCTTTCGAACGTGCGGCGTACCGCATCTCCGGTGATGGGGCTTCCATCGGCGAATGTGACGCCCGGTTTGAGCGTGAACGTGTAGGTCAGACCATCCTCCGAAATCTCCGGTAGTTCCGCAATCCCACCGATAATCTCTTTGCCTTCTTCGCCTGCCGCATCGCGGAAAGTGACAAGCGGGGTAGTCGTGAAGAATTCGATGCGCATCGCAACAGCCGTATACGCCAGGGTGGGCTCCAGATGATCGATCGCGCCGGCGGGCAGTCCGGCGACGATTTCGGTAGCCTCTTGTGCCAGTGCGGCCGGAACGACTGCTGGTCTGACCAGCACAGTGACTATCGCCAACACCATAAGGAATACTGACAAACGTTTCATCTTACTTTCCCTCCAAAGATACGTGTGTCCAACGTCAAGCAATTTGACCGGGTCCAAGTCCAGACACGACTCGACGTGTGTCTGGTGCTTCTCGCGTAACTTTGTCTCCGCTCACACCTCCTTTCCTGGTTGTCGTACCGATCTGCGGATGAACTTGATTCCAACAATTCATAGGTGACCCATGTTGGGTTATATAGTGCCGCAGGTGGACAACGATTCAGTAGTACAGCGTATGGCTGCCAGGTTCTACCGGCGCACGCGCGGATCAAGCAAGGCATGGATGACATCTGCGCCCGTGTTCAAG
>CAZPTF010000361.1:0-4145 GCA_964589015.1 uncultured Anaerolineae bacterium | reverse complement strand
GTAGATCTCTTGAGGGCTGAGTGGCGTGTTTTCGTTGCTCAGGAACACCCGGAAAATCGCAGAAGTCAACGGTGTGGAGCTTGATATGTAATCGGGCTGGTGGCTGCAATGCACACGGAGCGCCTGCCATAGCCCATCTACCCTGCGCACCTCTGCGGTGTTGGCGTCAATCCAATCGATATCCTTGGCGTCCTGATAATTGCTGTATGTATTGCGACATTCCGGACAGAGGTGGCTGTGTAGAATTACTCGGAAATCACGTCCCTTGTCTTTCCAAAGATCAAAATCTATCTTGAACTTGGTGTCAATTGTTGCCTTGTGCCGTCTTGCCATTCGCGTATCACCTTAGTTGCCTTAACGTTGGACCAACGTGTTATTTACGATTCGTTGTACAGCCAATAGCCGTCGCCGACAGGTACGAAGCTGGGATTCTCTAGCAGCGTTGCGAAAACCAGTCCAGGCGGACAACGGCGCACGATATTCGTCGCGCTGTAAAGTGTCTTGGCGTGTACCGTTCCCTGTGGGCTCAGTTTGGCGAGTTCCAGGAATACATCGCGAAGGATGGCGGTGATTTCGACGCCATCGACTTCAGAATGGATCCACAACCTGTCGATTTCCTTCGTACCGTCTTCTCCAACCACGAGCAACTCATCGTATTCGCACTTACACGGCTGTTTTTTCATTTCGAACAGCAGCTTGTTCCCATCGGACTTCGCGACACGAATCCATTCACGTTTTTCGCGTTTGGGGATGAAATTGATCAATACCTTGAACGGATCATCTGTTTTTTCCAGCGTGATGTAGCTGCCAACCAGGATATTGTTGTCAGTATACCACTTATCCAACCCGCAGACGTAACGATGTGTGTGGGTGACCCATCCGGGGAGTTGCTCGCCGGTTTGGCTGTCGATCAGGGTGACGCGTGTGTGTTGTGTGGTTCCCTTCGGAAAGATCTGTTTTGTCCGGTTGGTGAGCGGTATCGTCCCTGTGCGGTAGTGTGGGTACGTCAGGAGCAGACTCACCGTGTGCAGGTCGAGCACTTCGCTCGTCGTCCATTCGATCCTCGACAATTCATCGTCCAGTTCTCGCTCCAATCGCAACAAGTCTTCGGTGAGAACGGATCGATCGTATGAATCGACCGCTGCCACGAGACGGCGCGGAGGGTACTGGGCCTCCGGTGGTTCCAGCCGCTTGAGAAACCATAGAACTTGCTCGTCAGTCCCAACATCGTCAAAACGCTCATCTTGTTGCAGAGCGTAGTTCAGCGAGAATAACTGTGCACTGGGTGAGATTTCCGGTGGCAAGTCCACTTGTTCGAGTATGGCCTCCGGTGCCAGCGGAGAACCGTTGACGTCGAGAATGGCTTCGACGACGTTGCGATGACCGATGTGGACGTCTGCCAACAGTCCCTTGAGATACCAGGAGTTCCCAAACCGGATGAAATCCAGACTATCCGCACGTTGCAGATCTTCCGCCAGCTTCTGCTCGATCAACGGACCATAGCTGGCGAACACCTCCTCGCTGGATGTACTGACCAGGTCCGCGAAGATGCTGTCGGGCGAATCACCGAAATTGAGTTTGTGATCTGCGGTCAAACCACTCGCGAATTCGTGTGTTGTATCTTCGTCTTCGAACCGCACTTCGATCACGGTGAAATCGCCATATTCCGGGTTGTAGCCGGGGCGTTCCCCAACGACGGTGCCATAACGAACATCCAGCGCGGGGAAAACAAGACCGTCACCGACCTTGTAAATCCCTTTGGGTTGGTAGGCCTTGCCCTTTTTGAGGTTGGCTCTAATCTGGTTGATCTCGCTGTCCAAACGTTGGTCGATAAGCGCTTGTGCGATCTGCGTGCTGGTGAGAGGCGTACCTGATTCGATAAGCAGACTGTAAATGAATTCCAGGTCCTCGGGCGACGTGGCGAACTCATTTTGCCAATATGCTTGGGTGTGGGTTTTCAATTGATGTAACACTGATATCTTGTCCTCAACATGAAATCAAGCGGAATCATTCTCGTGCAATTATAGCAGTGTTTTGGATTATTGACAAACGCACGGGGGTATTTCTCAAGATCTCAGGCGACTATTGAACCCCTTTCAAAGTAACCTCCAAAACTCCTTCATCTACCTTCTCACAACAGGGCATCACATCCTGACCGTGTTGGTTAGGAGAAAAACCGGAATCGGCACAATAGGGGACAGGCGTTTGGACCGCTCAGTTTTCATCACCAGGGACAGCTGTTTGTCCCGAGTTCACTTCTTCTTGCGCTTCTGAAGCATCCAGCTTACAGGAACCAGACATTCAGGTGCGGACGCCCAATTTCGGCAAAAGAAACTTACTCAGGACGAACCACAGCACAATAAACCCGATAAAAATCAGGGTATCGCTCATTGCTTCTACCTCCCTTCGCGAGAAAAACGCGAGCCACTCGCCGTTGGTGCGTGTGGCTCAGCGCTATTGCTCCGTCATGCCTCACGGTTGTGTTGCTGCAACATGCGCTTGATGACAGCGCTCAAGGAGTAGTAATCGAGGCTCCCGTGAAATACGACCTCTCCATTGACCATGACCAACGGGAAGCGCATGTATTTCCGTCTTGCCATCTGGATGACGTCGCGGTATTGTTCGCGGCTGCCGTTGTCCGCGAGCTCAATGTATTCCAGGGACACGTCGTCGCCGAAATCATGATCGATAGCCCGAGAAACCAGATAGAAGGTCTCCGCCGAAGACCGGATTGGTCTTCAGCCTCCAGTCCAGCATGACTCTGACGTGCTATTTCCGTAAACAACTACGTGTACGAGCGCCTGCGGCGATTGGATTGCACCTGCTTCAACCACTGTTTAATCCTTTCTCGTGAACGTGCTTTGCGAAACCATGTACGGTCCCAATAACTGTCTGGTATTGCATCCGGCCTGGGTTTGGAGAGGCAACCTGCCTCTTGTTTACAGGCGTCAGCCGCCGCCGGGGGCTGGAGCGCACGAACTTGCTGAACGTGATCTGCCACCCGAGCCAGTCGTTCCGAAAAGAGACATAACTCTTTCTGCTTGTTTCTCGTGGCATGCCGGGCACTCGATTTCGGAATCCTCGGTGCTCATGGGAACAAGCTTGTCGAATTTGTGCTGGCAATTCTTGCAGCGATATTCGTAAATGGGCATCTGCTTCTATTTCCCTCCGTTGGTTTGTTGTTGCACAAGGTCTTTGACCTTCTCCGTATTGATCGTCCCGGACTGCCGGTAGAGAATACTACCCTGGCCGTCCAACAGGATGAAGGTGGGGACTGACCTGACACCAAATTGGCCTCCCGCTGTCCTTCCGACTGAGGAAAACACGTCCAGGCGGATGACACGCGCCTGCTCGCCAAGCTCTTTCTCTAGCCTGTCCACGACAGGCTTCGCCAGGAAGCAAGCGCTTCAGGTGTTGGAATAGAATTCGAGAAGCACTGGCCGGCCGCTGGTCATCATGGCTTCCAGCTCCGCAACCGAAGCTACATCACTCGGTGCTGTGCGGAAGAAAAAAAAGCCCGCAATGAGACCGAGAACGATGATGATGGCGACGATGTTACGCCGGATGAAGCGCATGACGCCTGGCTCTCTCCGGGCGGTTTCCGGTCGATCCTGATTATCGTGCTTGGTGTCCATCAGTCTCCTACCCGTCTACCTCCCACACTTCATATACCACAGGGGGGTATTGTTTGCAGGCATTATAGCACGATCGGTACGCTTTGTCAATATGGCGGAATATCGGGAGAGCAGACGAAAATTTTGGCGACAATTGCAGCGCCTTCGACGCGACAAATTCGCAGAAGAGCACACTCGCTGTACCCAACTGGACCTATCTTCACCAAAGTCGGGAGGGTATCTGGCGACCCGTCCACGTGGGTCACTTCACAGGCGGAACGCCTCCAAGGTTGGCACCGTCTTGCCTAACAAGAAGACATCCGTGCGAACCTGGCTTGTCACGTTGAAAACACGACTTGCCTGCTACTTGCCGGCCTCCCCACAATTTGGGCTGCACCCGAAGATCCGGGGTGCAGCCCAATGGGTGACCGCGCTGTGGGACCTAAGCTCCGCGCTAAGGATACGAAGTTCTGATTCTAATCGGTGGTCGTCCTCACGACCGCTCTTTGCCTGTGCCAGAATCGGGCGCAG
>CAZPTF010000360.1:0-4170 GCA_964589015.1 uncultured Anaerolineae bacterium | reverse complement strand
CCGTTTTCGTAACTGCCGCCGCCGAGGACGTGGACACCGTGGCCGAGCGCCACGCGGTCGATGCCGGCATAGTCATCGATATGTGCTTCCAGGTATTCGAAGACGTGATAGCCAACCTTCTCGATAGCTTCACCGTGCGTGGCGGAAATGAGCTCGAGGTGTGGCGCATACAGGATGATCTCTCCGCCGTCCTGCGCGACCGGTTGGAGCTTGTAAATGCCCTTCGCCCCGGTCCAAAGCTCGTCGAAGATTGGACTGAGCACTGAGATGACGCGCGTGTAATGTCGATCCAGCCAGGTGATGTGAATCTGCGAAGACAGATCGCAGGCAGCACGGTGCGCCTCGATCACCGGACCGATGTACAGGCCCATCCACTCGTGCCCCTTCATGACGGAGTTGAATGACAGGATGGGGATTGGGATGAATTCGCCGGCACGATTGATAACGCGCCGCACAGGCGTATCGAACTGCCCGATCGCATCGACAGTACCGACGCTGGCGCCGAGCCAATGGAAGAAGTTGATCATGTCCCAGCCGGATATGCCGGGGAAAAAGTATTTGTACCCACCGCCGAACCCGGCCGATTCGTGTGGCAGGGACACACCGAGCAGTAGAATCTGGTCGTAATCCAGGATGAGCTTGTTGACGGCAACAGGAACCGCATGTGTGACTCGTCCGCCTGTCAGCTCGCTGGCTTCTTCCGCTGAGATCTCACCGATCTGCGCGAAGGTCCCGGCCTGTTGCCACAGGTGATTGTAGATTTTTACCGCGCTGTATTTCTCAACGCGTTCTGCTGTGGTCAGTCCCAACATCCTGTTGATTTCGTCGTCGGTCATCGGGCGATGAGTCCCCAACGCGATCAGATAGTCCAGACAGGCCGCTATCGGTCTGACCAACTCTTCGATGATTGGGAACATCTGCGGGAGTGGCGCAATGCGCGTCAAATCGGGGATAATGGCGAGAACCCGTTTGTCTGTCAGGTCGATACTTCCCAGCCCTGCAGTGATCAATTGCCGAGCTTCGGTGTCGTTGAGTGGCGTATCGGTCCGGCCAAGTTCGATTAACATGTCGAGTTTCCCTCCATTCGCAAGCCATCTGGTGTGCCCTGTATTTTACTCCGGAATGCCTGGGGAGCAAGTTGCGATCTGCAGCAGCCTCGCAGGATTTTGCGCTGATCGCTACACCAGCGCAGTGCGTGTGCTGAGAGGTTCTGGCAAATGCCCTTTCGGTTGGCTTCGGGTGTGCTGTGCGTACGAGCTTGGCGTTAGCCCTGCGGATGTCTACCGGCGGGTGTGGTTGGAGATGGTGCTCTGCTGGGCAGGGCGACCGGTCATGTCGGCGTGTGGCGCCGGCGCTGCATGGGCATGTACCGGGCCGTTACCTCACGTGGACTCCTGACCGGCGATACGGCGGCTCGATCCTTTGAGACTTTCGTGCATCCTCTGAACAGCAAGCGCCTCGTCCCCGCTGCGGATGGCTTCGACGATTGGCAGGTGTTTTTGCGCTTCACTGAGGCTTTCTTCCGGGGCGATCTCCACTCCGAGATAACCGTAGAGGGTCCAGAAAATCTCCATGAGTTTGTTGAACACCTGATTGCGGATGCTGGAGAACAGCTTCTGATGAAACTGATAATCCAAATCGTGCCAGGATTCGCCTAGCTCTGCCCTGGTCACGATGGCGAGGGCGATCTGTTCCAACTCGTCGATATCCTCAGCGGTCAGCGTTCGGGTTGCATGGACGATGTAGGATGTCTCCAGGCAGATACGGATTTCGTGCAGGTCGCGTAGAGTGGTATCGTTCAACTCAGTGTGGAAGAACAGCCCTTTGGCAATCGCGTCGAAAGAAAATGATTTGATGAACCAACCGGCGCCAACTTTGACTTCCAGGATGCCGAGCGCTTCGAGAGAGCGCAATGCTTCCCTGAGTGCGACCAAACTGACCTCGAAACTTCTCGCCAGTGCCTGTTGGGATGGTAGCCGATCGCCAGGATGCAATTCTTGCGCCTTGATGTATTGCAGCAGACGCTCCTGGATAATCTCGTTAGTTCTGACCGTCCGGAGGGGCTCTAATCCTATTACCTGTCCATCTGGATTCTGAATGGCCATGAACGCACCTGCTGTAAAGAATTCCTGTAAGTTAGTAGTTATCATATAGGTATTGAACATATTATAACATAACTATGCAACCTTGTCAAAGCGGAGAAAACCGTGCGTGTTGCCCAGAACTTCGAGTGTGGTATAATAGCGCGACGAGGGTGATACTTCGATCGACTCAACTCTGGAGGTGAAGTGATGGCGGAAATGATGCGGGCTGCCTTTTTCATTGAACCGGGACGCGTAGAAGTCCGCGAGATTGAGCAGCCTGTTCCGGGGCCTGGTGAGGTCCTCGTCCAGGTCAAGGCTGTTGGTATCTGCGGTTCGGACATGACGATCTTTCGGTATGGTGGTATCGGGGTCAACAAGGCAACGGAACCACTGATTCTGGGGCATGAGGGTTCCGGTGTTGTTGCCGGAATTGGCGAGGGGGTGAGCCGTTGGCGTGTGGGCAACCGTGTGGTGATGGAGCCGGGAATACCCTGTCGGCACTGTGAATTCTGCAAGACCGGGCGATACCATCTTTGTTTGGACGTTGCGTTCATGGGCGTGCCCCCAACGAACGGATTGATGACCGAGTACGTGGTCATGCCTGAAGACTTTGTCTTTCCGCTGCCCGAGGAGCTGGACTTCGAGACGGGGACTGTCATCGAGCCACTGTCCATCGGATTGATGGCAGCACGGGAAGCGGATGTGCAGATTGGCAGCAGCGTCGCGATATTTGGCAGTGGACCCGTAGGGCTCGCCACGCTGTTGGCGGCAAAACTGCGCGGCGCGACGCGAGTTTTCGTCGTCGATCTGGTTCCCAGCCGTTTGCAGGTCGCATTGGAATTAGGGGCGGATGAGGTAATTGACGGGCGGAATACCGACCCGGTTGGTCGGATCCTGGATGCGACCGGCGGGCAGGGGGTGGATCGTGCGCTGGAAACGGCAGGCGCCCCACTCACGGTGGGTATGACAGTGCGGGCCGTGAAACGCGGTGGCACGATCGGTTGGGTTGGCGTTCTGCATCAGCCGGAGGTGGGCATCGATGTGGTTCGCATCGTGCGCTCGGGGATTCGAGTGCAGGGTGTTTTCCGTTATGCCAATATCCATCCGGTAGCGGTCGATCTTGTGCGTGCCGGGAAGGTCGACCTGACCCCGTTCGTGACCCACACGTTCGCTCTGGAGGATATCCAGAATGCTCTGGAGTATGTGGAGTCGCACAAAGATTCGGTCATAAAGGGAGTTGTTTCTCTGTAAGGATGCCTGTGCCAGCAGATATGGTGAGTCGTTTGTCTCGGCTGTGACGGTGTACTCTGCGGAAAGGGAAATGGTGTGAAATGGCTAAGATGAAAGCGGTTGTCAAGACGGAACCGAAACCGGGCCTTGAGTTCAAGGAGGTTGCTGTGCCGGAGATTGGCCCGCGTGATTTGCTGGTGCGTGTCAAAGCGGCTGCGATCTGTGGGACCGATCATCACATCAATGAATGGACACCGTGGGCCCAGGCGCGATGTCCACTCCCGATGATTCTTGGTCATGAATACAGCGGTGAGGTCGTCGAGGTCGGTAGTGCAGTAACCAGTTTCAACCCAGGTGATCGTGTGGCATGTGAGACGCACATCCCCTGTGGGCACTGTTTCCAGTGTCAGACTGGCAATCAGCACGCGTGCGAGAACATGGTCATCGTTGGCGTGCATACGGATGGCGCCTTTGCCGATTACCACAAGTTGCCCGACGTGTGCGCGTGGAAATTGCACGACGACACGTCCTACGAATTGGGTGCCGTTATGGAGCCGATGGGCGTCGGCGTGCACGGTGTACAGGCAGCAGGTGATCTGGCTGGAAACACGGTAGCGGTGTTTGGCACCGGTCCGATTGGTATCTATGGAATCGCGGCGGCCTTCGTGGGCGGAGCACGTAAGATATTCGCCGTCGATATCAGCTCTGAGCGGTTGAAGCTGGCTGCAGCCGTGGTGCCAGGCATTGTGTGCGTCAATGGTAAGGAAATGAATGCAGTGGACGCCATTTTGGCGGACACCGATGGGCGAGGTGTGGATGTATCGCTGGAGTACACGGGTTCGGCCGCGGCGACACA
>CAZPTF010000359.1:0-4171 GCA_964589015.1 uncultured Anaerolineae bacterium | reverse complement strand
ACGAAGTCGGCATCCCGGAGCTTTTCGTCGGTTCGAATTACCTCATCGGTGACACACCGATCGCAGAACAACTTGAGGGCCTGATCGACACGTATCTCGCTCAAGGCGGAGTCGCGTACCCGGTGCTGTCCCGCGACGCGCAGATGACCGTCGATGCGTCGCGGGCGAACAGCACACCCGTGGAGCCTGCGCGCTCTCCCGAGCCTGAGCAGGCGGTGGCTGAGTTTTATCTGTTTTGGGATAACCAGTGTGATCCATGCATTGCCTTGAACAACGAAACCCTGCCGGACATGCTGGCGCCGTACACTGCTGGTCAGGTTGCGGTCCACTCCTACGATATCCAGCATGGCGGATACGACCTGATGCGTACTCTCGAAAGGCATCTTGGGTTGGAGGTTGGCGCGATGCCGGAGGTATTCATCGGCAATGAAGTGTTATTGGGTGTCGACGAGATCGAAGCCCGGCTGCCTGAGTTGTTGGAACACTATCTGGCCCAGGGAGGCGTGGCATTGCCTGTTCCGGAGGTGTCTGCCGTGAGCCAGACACCTGTCGCCGCGCTGGACGGCCAGACCGGGGACAAGACAGCAGGAAACGCACCACTGGCCACTCAACATCCGGTCCCGGCGGTTGGGGCGAAGTGGGTGCGCTGGGTTGTGAGCGGGGTGGCAATCCTGTGTTGGGGGTTCGCTGTCGTGAGCTTTCTGAACTTCGTACAGTTGCTCCGCCGGAGACCGGAGCGAGTGTTGTGGCGTCTGCCGGATTCTTTTGGACGGTGGGTGTCCTGGGTCAACCTTGGTGCTGCGGTTGTGTTTCTGGGAATAGGCGTTGCGTTGCTGCTCGTGCTGTCGTCCGGCTGGAAGATATAGATAAGTTTGATGAAATGGGAATACCTGTTATAATGCTCAACAGATAGTCAGCCAGGTGACTGGCTCTGGATGGTCGTGGCTGGAACCTGTTTCATTGTACCCCTTATCAAACAGGGCTGATACATCAGGTAATGTTTTCGTCAGGCCGTAGTCATCATGGAGGGTGAAGAATATCGCATGTCTGCTGCGGAAAATGCGCTGCCTGTTCTGGACCGCACCGCTGCCATAGACGCTATGGGCGGCGATGAGGAGATGTTTAACACGTTCCTGGATTTGTTCATGGAAGACGCCACAAAGCAGATAGCGGAAATCGAGGCGGCCATTGATCGGGCCGATGCGGTACGTTTGGAGCGCGCCGCGCACAGCTTGAAGGGAGCTGCCGGAACGATGCACGCTGAGCGCTTGAGCGCAGTCGCCCGACAATTGGAGACGATGGGCAAGAGCGGCGATCTTGTGGGTTGCCGCGCGGTTTTCTTACACCTCCGGGCGGAACTGGAAAACTTGCGCCGATTTGTACAGAACCAGTAAGCGATTGCTGTTCCGCCCAGCGTCGCTGTCGATTTGCATTCGGCTGGGTACATAGCGATGTGCTGCTCCTCGATGTCTCGTGCAGGGTTAAGGGCCGGGTACGTACGCTTGCTGACGGGGTGGGCGTAGCTTTCAGTTATCCTGCGGGGGCGGTTGGCCTTTGTTGGGGCGGCGCGACTGCGGATCGATACGGTAGGTGTAGGTCCTTGCCTTATCGCGCGATCCTCCTGCCATTTCCAGATCGGCCCAAAGCAGCCTGTATAACATCGTCATGACAAAAGGGTCATATTGCACATTGCCACAATAGGTACATACCCGTCCCGAAATATTAGGTATCAGAATCAAGTCTTCCTGAAACCTCTCGGTATAGGTAAGTTTTCGTTCGACGATTCGTCCGACATGGCAGAAATCACAGATTTCTTGATGGTTGTCCAAGTTGTTCTCCGTTTATGAGTTGCATTTGCACGCAGGCGTTCCGGCGGCTATTGTGCAAGCACTTCCTGAATGATGTTGACGCTGGCGCTGGTCCCGATTCGATTGGCACCTGCTTCGATCATGGCGGCTGCTGTCTGATAGGAGCGGATGCCACCGGCGGCTTTGACACCCATGTCCGGTCCCACTGTTTTGCGCATCAACCGCACGTCCTCACTGGTGGCCCCTGCCGTACTGAATCCGGTCGATGTTTTGACGAAATCCGCGCCTGCTGCCTGGGTGAGTTGGCAAGCCGTGACCTTCTCCGCATCGGTCAGCAGACACGTCTCGATGATCACTTTGCAGATCGCCCCGTTGTCGTGGCAAACCGTTGCCACGCCCGCGATGTCTCGTTCGACAGATCCCAGATCGTTCGACTTCAGCGCACCGACGTTCATCACCATGTCGATCTCGGTGGCACCCAGGTCGATGGCTTGCTGTGCTTCGTATACCTTCGTGCTGCTCAGGTTGGTTCCCAGCGGGAATCCGGCGACCGTACACACCTTCACTGGCGAGCCCCGGAGTGCTGCCACACAGCGGCTGACGTGAATCGGATGGATGCAGACGGATGCGAATTGATATTCCAGTGCCTCTCGACATAAGGTTTCGACCTGCTGGTACGTGGCATCTGCCTTGAGCAGGGTGTGGTCGATCATTTGCGTGAGTTCGCGGGCTTTGGGATTGAGCGTGTGCATCGATTAGCACCGCTCTTTCTGCGTGAGCTGCTGGTCGCGAATATTCAACTCTCCGCTGAAGACGTGCACAAACGAGGCCGTGCCGCGTGTATTCAGCACGAAGCGTTCCGCTCCGTCCACATCAGTCACAGAATCAAGCAACGCTAGCGGGTCCGTGAAGGTGTAATGCGGAATGACGCCCCAATCGCTGATGGGCCAATAGGTGAACCACGCTTTACCGATGATCAGATCTTTGGGCAGCATGCCCCAACTGTGCGAGTCGCTGGAGTTATTGCGATTGTCGCCCAGGACGAAATACTCGTCATCACCGACAACACCCGGCCCCCAATTATACGTTCCCACGTTGGGCAGATAGGCCTCGTTAAGCGGGTTGCCATTGATCATGATCTGCCCCCTACGAATTTCAATGGTCTCACCGGGCAGGCCGATGATGCGCTTGATAAAATCACGCTTCGGATTGGAGGGATAGTGGAATACGACGACATCTCCCCGTTGGGGGCTCCCCAAGCGGTAGGATATTTTTTCGATGATGAGGTACTGCCCATTGTGCAGGTTGGGCTCCATGCTGTTGCCTTCGATGCGGAAGTTCTGCACCATGAGTCGAACTGCCGCGAAGATGAGCAACGTCATCACGATCGTCTCGACGATTTCAAAGACGGCCGAGCGTGCGCCCGAACCAGACTTTGGCTTGGCTCCGATGCGGTCTGCCGTTTCCCCAAGCGCTTGCCCTGCATTGTGTTCCAGGGCTTCTGTGACCGGTACCGCTTCCAGAGCGGGTGAAGGACGGAACAATGAAACGATGCCGCTGACGATGATATATGCAATCACAAGAAGCCCCGCGATGCCTGCTACTTTCTCAAGCATGGCAAACGCCGGCGTGTTCAAAAGATTGGCAAAAGAAAACAAGGCTCGACTCCTCCCAACTAATTGACTCTGCACCTGGCAGCCATTATAATATCACCTCTCCGCAAAGTCAAAGCGCCTCTTGTGGAGCGTTCTTCGCGTGCGGGCCGGGCGTCGCCCGCTCCTCCGGAGTGAGGCTAACCCGCTGTAGCGCCGTGCCGTACGTCACGCGATGCGCAGACAGTGGAACGTAGGGAGCAGTACAGTGATGAATCGACAACTCACCGAGAAGATAGAAAGAGCTTGGGCCGTGCGGCAAGAGAACTTCCCGCCGGAGATCCATTTCGATTATCCGCTGGATACGGCGTTGATCAGTCTCAGCGGGGATCGTTGTGCGCTGGACTGTGCCCACTGCGGCGGTGTGTACCTGCGCCACATGCGGCCGATCTGGGAAGTCGACGCGTTGGAGGCGCCAAGCTGTCTCATCTCAGGCGGGTGCGACGCCGCCGGGCGGGTCGCCGTGACCACCCACCTCGATC
This sequence comes from uncultured Anaerolineae bacterium, assembly GCA_964589015.1. Taxonomy (GTDB): domain Bacteria; phylum Chloroflexota; class Anaerolineae; order DAOTYC01; family DAOTYC01; genus CAZPTF01. The sequence goes on along the minus strand of CAZPTF010000359.1, from coordinate 229 downwards.
GGATCGCCGCGATCCGCGCGGGGCGGCGCATGAACTGGCACGTGGGATTCATCGGCAGGGAGGAAATCGAAACGATTGCGCCCTACGTGGACCTGGTGTCGTTCGATTTCGTCGGTGACGTAGAGACTGCTCGCGAGGTCTACGGTCTCACGAAGACACCCCAGGACTACGTCGATACATATCGCTTGCTGCGCGAATATGTGTGTGTCGTGCCTCATCTGACGATCGG
>CAZPTF010000358.1:1805-4172 GCA_964589015.1 uncultured Anaerolineae bacterium | reverse complement strand
ACGGGTTGGATACGATCACGGCGGGGATGACGATTGCGTTTGCGATGGAGTGTTTTGCGAACGGCATACTGACGCTGGAGGACACCGGCGGGTTGGACCTGAGCTGGGGGAACGCGGAGGCGATGCTCGAGCTGCTGGGGATGATCGCGCGACGCGAGGGGCTCGGCGACCTGCTGGCGGAAGGGACGAAGCGGGCAGCGCAGCGGCTCGGGCGCGGCAGCCTGGAGTACGCGATGCAGGTGAAGGGGCTGGAGATGCCGATGCACGACCCGCGCCTGAAGAATGGCATGGGCATCATCTACGCGGTGGCGCCGCTTGGTGCCGACCACAACGTCGGTCCGCACGATACGGCGTTCACGATGGAGAATGCGGCGATCGATCACCTGCGTGGGATGGGCGCATTGGGGCCGGTGCCGGCGCAGGACTTGAGCACGACGAAGGTGATCAACACGAAGGCCGCGCACCTGTGGTACTTGTTCTGTGATTCGGCGTTGGCGTGTATCTTCGTGCCGTGGACGATCCAGAACCTGGTCGATCTGATTCGCGCCGCGACGGGCTGGGAGTACACGGTGTACGAGGCGATGCTGCTGGGCGAGCGGGTGGCGACACTGGCGCGGCTCTTCAATCTACGCGAGGGGTTCACGGCGGCGGACGATCAGTTGCCGAAACGGATGTTCAAGGGGACGCGCATGGGTGCGCTGCAGAACTCTGGGATTGATCCGGCGAAGATGGATGCGGCGATCAAGCAGTTCTATGGTCTGATGGGTTGGGACAGCGCGGGTGTGCCCACACGAGATAAGCTCGAAGAACTCGGAATCGAATGGGCCGCTGCATATCTGCCAGAAGCGCAGACTTAACGGCAATTCGCCGGTGGCTCGCGGGAGGGGAATTAATTCCCGTGCGGCAGTGCGTCGCGGTCTGTACTATCGTCCCGATCGGCCTTGTAGCGGCGACGGCCGTAGCGGACAACAGCAAAGGGCGCCCATGCTGCTGGGACTGCCCCTCGCTCGTTATCCTCTCCGATCGCGTGTTGTATAGGATCGTCTCGCCAGGCTTACCCCTTCACCGCGCCCAAGGTGAGACCGCGGATCAGGTAGCGCTGCAACAGCAGGGCAAGTACAATGCCGGGAATGATCGCGACGATACCTGCAGCAGCGATCTCGCCCCACAGGATCTCGTGTCCACCGACCAGGCTTGGGACCATCACGGTCAGCGTGCGCACCGCCCGGCGTGTGAGCAGCAGAGCAAACAGAAATTCGTTCCAGGTGAACACGAATGCGAACAGCGTCGTTGCGACCAGGCCAGGTGCAACTAGCGGCAACGCAATCAGGGTGAACGCCCGGAACGAGGAGCAGCCGTCGATGAGCGCGGCTTCCTCCAGTTCGGTAGGCAGATCCTCGAAGTATCCCTTTAGCATCCAGATAACGAATGCCAGCACGAAAATCGTGTTAGCTAAAATAAGCACATAATAGGTATCGAGCAGCTTGAGCTTCTGGAAAATGAAGAAAAGAGGTAAGGCCGCTGCGACCGGCGGGAACATGCGCGTCGAGAGAATCCAGAAAGACAGGTCATCTCCGCCCGTTTTCCAGCGCGCCAGACTATAGGCTGCCGGTGCGCCCAGGATCATGGACAGTATCGTTGTGCCGAGGGCGACGATGCCGCTGTCCATCAGGCTCTTGAAGCCATTGCGTCCATCCGGTGGAGGGATCATCGCACCGATGTAGTTGTGCAGATCTATCTGCTGCGGCACGAAAACCGGAGGATAGCTAAAAAACTCCTTCTGAGTCTTGAATGAAGTCACAAAGGTCCACAACACGGGGAACAGGAAAAATGCGAGCGCCAGCAGCAAAATCGCATAAATGATGATTCTGGTAATCGGACGATCCTTGCGTTCTCTCATGTCTATGCGACCTCCTCCCCGCGCTGGCGTTGCAAGTACCCGATGAATAGCTTCGATACGAAGATGATGACGATCAACTGGATGAAAGCCAACGCTGCGGTATAGCCGATACTGAACTGTTTGAAACCGCGCAGGTACGTGTAGAAGCTGATGGTCTCCGTGGCGCTGCCGGGTCCGCCGCGCGTCAACAGATAGACGATGTCGAACAGCTTGAACGCGTCCATGAAACGGATCAGGAAGCCGACAACCATGACTGGAGCGAGCATCGGCAGCGTGATGTTCCACAATGTCTGCCAGGCACCACAGCCGTCCACCTCAGCAGCTTCGTACAACTCGGGTGGGATAGACTGTAATCCGGCGAGCGCGATCAGGATAATGAAGGGTGTCCATTGCCAGATATCGACGACCATCACCGAAGGCAGTGCCGTAGATAGCTGCGCCAGCCATGCGGTCCCTCCGAAACGCCC
>CAZPTF010000358.1:0-1705 GCA_964589015.1 uncultured Anaerolineae bacterium | reverse complement strand
GACGAACTGTGGGTCGGCCAGAGAGGTAAACTCATAAACATGAAGGCTCAAGATGAGTTCGATGATGAAGGGTACGATGGTGATTAGAAACAACAGGATGACGGCGGGCAAGACAAAGAAGGTTGGTGTCCAGCGACCGGTCCTGAGCCCGGTAGAAGTCCTGTTTTTGCGTTTCTTCGCAATAACGTCATTGCTCATAGATAGTCCCCTTCCCGTCTGAGGTCGTTGAGCATGGGGAGAGGGACGTACCCTCTCCCCCAGATTGGTGTCCAATACAAGGACCGGAGCGTATTACTCGATCAAGCCCAGCGCCTTGTAGCTTTCGAGAGCCTGGTTCCACAACTTGACCTGCTGTTCGCGGCCCAGTTTGTCCGTGATCTTGTCCCAGTCCGCCGAAGCAGCGGCAAGAGCCTCTTCAGGGGTCGCCTCGCCGGTCAATGCTTTTTGGACCTGGAGGTCCAGTGCATCGGTATATGCGGCGGAACCCGGGATGAAGATTTCCGGGAAACCGACCGCCATGTTCGCTTCCACACCCTTCAGGTAGTCGGCTGCGGCCTCTTCGCTAACGAACATCTTGTACGCCTCGGGATGTGCGAAGTGGCTGTAACGGTACGGGTCGAGACCGGTCAGCATGGTGGCAACGTCATCCAGGCTGCGGTCGTAACTCAGGTGCTTCGCGACCCAGTAGGCAGCCTCTTTGTTGGCGGAGTCCACGGCGACAGCCAGCACCCGGCCGACCGGCATCATCGAGCGGTGCACAACCGTGCCGTCTTCCATCGCCCAACCTGGCAACACAGCCACATCGACCATGCCACCGATCTCAGAAAGCTCAGGATCGCCGGCCTTCTTGGGAACATCCGACCACTGGATGACCATCGCGGTGTAGTCTTTGAGGAAGGCGTCTTTCAGCTCTTCGTAGCCATAAGCCATCACATCCGGAGGCATGAACGGTAGCGTATCGATCATGTTCTGCAGGGCAGCAGCCGCTTCGGGTGTATTGATCGTCGGGTTCATGTCTGCGTCGAAATACATGCCGCCGTTGCTGGTGAAGCGGTTCAGGAACCAGTAGACGCTGAAACCGCGCTCGCCATATTCGGCAGTTCCGTAGAAGTTATGAGCCAGCTCTTTCCCGGCCAGCATGTCACCTTTCTTGCGGGTGAAGAACTCTGCGACTTCCTTGTACTCATCCCACGTTGTGGGCGCAGCCAGGTCACGGCCATATTTCGCCTTGAAGGCGGCCATCTCTTCTTCGTTCTCGAAGAGATCCTTGCGGTACAGGAGTAACAGGATATCCCCGTCGATCGGCAGTGCATAGCTCTTGCCACCGAAACGGCAGTACAGCTCCCAGAATGGAGGGAGAATGTCATCGGCTGCCGGATCCCACACTGCGGCAGGCTCTTTCACCATGTAGTCATCGAGTGGTTCGAGGAAACCATTCCCGGCGAAGTCGCCGATGTAGGCGGGGTAGAAGGTCACGAGGTCAAACGCACCGCTACCGACCACGAATTCCGCCATCTCTTTCTCATAAACGGCGTCGAACGGAACCTCGATGATTTCGGCGGTGATCCCGACCTTCGCGAGATCTTCTTTCCAGAACTCGTAGGGTTTCAGATTGTGACCGGCATCACCGATCACAGCAATGGTGACATTGCCAAAGCTTTCCGGATAATCCCACTTATAAACGTCCAGCGGATCTTCGTTGGGC
>CAZPTF010000357.1:0-4199 GCA_964589015.1 uncultured Anaerolineae bacterium | reverse complement strand
GGCGATCAATCGCCGGGCTATTGAACAGCGCCGGATGAATCCGGCTTCTTCGCCGGCCCGAAGACCAAGCCCGCTGCAGCGGGCGCCGTTGAGTAGCGCGGGGGTTTCATCCCCGCGCGGGTCTGTCACCCTGCGCCTGACCAGGGCGAGATTCTTCACTTCGTTCAGAATGACATAAAACACAAGCAGACGAAGTGATGAATGGCGGGCTATTGGACAGCGCCGGATGAATCCGGCTGATTGTGATCGCGGCGACGAAGCCCGCTGCAGCGACGCGGACGGCCGTCGCGAGCGGGGCGCTGGGCGCGATTCAGCGCGCCCCTACGTTCGAGGCGCGGATGGTGCAGATGCGTCAGGGGCACGGCACGCCGTGCCCCGATGATATCGCATATAGAGTGATGTGAATTTGCACAAAAAGCGTTTATGTGCCATAATAGGCACTACCGCATCGAAAATTTGCGACCAGTCATCTGCGCTCGAGCTGAGACGCCCGACACCGAGAGATCGGGCGGATGTGCTGTTGTGAGTTCGATCAAAGGCTGGAGGCTACCGATGACCCCACTATATAGATCATACCTGTTGAGCGTGGTGCTGTTGTTGACGTTGGTGCCGGCGGCGATGGCCAGCGCGCCGCAAGCACCTATGCCCGCAGTACGAAACAGCGGCGGCACAGTGACCTTCGAGTTGACGTTGCCCGCATACGAGATCACACGCGACGACGCGGGTTTCGACGTGATCGCGGTACCAGGTTTCGTGCTGAGCACCGCACCCGGGGAGCCGATGCTGCCACACCGCGTCTACAATGTGGCGGTGCCGCCAGAGGCTGATCCGGATAGCCTGCAGGTGGAGATCGTCGAGCAGAGCGTGACAACGCTGGCGGGACCCTATAACCTGCGCGAAGGTACGCCCTACGAGATCAGCGTGGCTGATGGCGGTGACGCCGGCGGCACGCCGCCGGCATACGCGATGGCGCGTGCGGCGGACAGTGCGGATTTCGTCACGCTGCTGCCGCCGGGGCAGCTGCGCAAATGGCGTTTCGCGCGGTTGGACTTCGCGCCGTTCCGTTTCGATGCCGAAACGGGCGAATTGACCGTCGCCACCCGCGTGAGTGTGCGGATCACTTATTCCGCAGATATGGTTCTTTCCGCTGCCGACTCTGCGCTATTGCAGGACGATGTCATGGACGACGTCGCGGCGGAATTGCTGGACAATTATGCTGTGGCGGCGGAATGGTACCAGGACGGTTCGCAGCAGGAGCTGGTGACTTCCGGCTCGACCTACGACTACGTGATCCTGACGACGAACGCCATCGTCGCCGGCAGCGCCGTGCTGGACGATTTCGTGGCACACAAGGAAGGCCGCGGTCACAGCGTGCTGGTCGTCACCGAGAGTGCGTACGGAAGCCTGAGCGGACCCTCTCCCAACGGCACCGCGGAGAAGATCCGCCAGTGGCTCAAGAACAATTATCTGAGCTATGGCATCGAGTATGTCCTGTTGATTGGCAACCCGAATCCAGCGAGCGGCGACGTGCCGATGAAGCTGTGTTGGCCACGCAAGAATGCGACCACGTACACCGACTATCGTGACGCACCGACAGATGCCTTCTACGCCGATCTTACCGGCAACTGGGATCTGGATGGCGACGGCTATTACGGCGAATGGAGCCAGGATACTGCGACCGGCGGTGTCGATTTTGCCAATGAGGTCTACGTGGGGCGCATTCCAGTCTACAGCGCCGCCTACGGCACGCTCGATGACATCCTGCAGAAGACCATCGATTACGAAAACGAACTGGCGCCGGCTGCCTGGCGCGCCAGCGCGCTGCTGCCGATGAGTTTCGGGACGACTTCCTACGACGGTGCACCGCTCGCCGAACAAATGATGGACGATTATCTGGACGATGCCGGATATGCTTCCTGGACGCAGTACCAGCAGGGCAGTGGTGCGTGCGGCCTGAATTCGAGCTATAGCAGCAATCAGGAATTGCGCGGCGGGACCGTCGTGCGGAATCGCTGGGCGGCGAACGACTACGGACTGGTGTTGTGGTGGGGACATGGCTCCGAGACGCTCGCCGCCGTCGGCTGTGACGGCTGCTGGGATGGCACGCTCTTTTCGACGAGCGATGCGACCTACCTGGACGACGCGCATCCGGCGTTCGTGTACCAGAACTCCTGCCTGAACGGTTATCCGGAGTACAGCACAAACCTGCAATATGCGCTGCTGAAAAACGGCGCGGTGACCACTGTCGGCGCAACCCGCGTATCCTGGTTCAGTACGGTTGTCGGTTACGGGAACTTCGATGGCAGCCCGAGCAACGCCGGGATCGGCTACGAGTATGCCGGGCGCCTGACTCTCGGCGATCAACCGGCGGGCAAGGCACTGGCGAACACACGCGCCAGTCTGACCGCCTCCGCGGATGCCTGGCTGATGAATTTCTACGTCTTTAACCTGTACGGTGACCCGTCGACCGCTCTCTCATCCACAAAGGTGCTGCAAGTCACGGGCACGGCGCTGAATGCGTCCGGTGCGGGCATTGCGAACGTAACGGTCGGGTTTGGTGGTACTCCGGCGGATGTCCTGACGGACAGCAACGGCTATTACAGCCAAAGCGGCTTCGACAACGCCACCTACACCGTGACCTTCAGCAAGGATGGGTATACATTCAGCCCGCAATTGACCCAGATCACGATTGCCGGTGACGACGTAACGCAGAACACCACCGGTTATCGCGTTGTTGCGCGCCATCCGACGTTCAGCGATGATTTCGAGAGCGGCACGCTGGGCAGCGCGTGGGCCGTCGAGACGGACTACGAGGGGCGAGTCCGGGTGGCTGGCAGTTACCCGCACGCGGGAAGCTGGAGCATGCTGCTGGACGACAGCGTCGCGAATTCGACGTATTCCCATGCGGCTGCGGTGTTGCCGCTGAACCTGTTCCTGTGCACGGATGCGACGCTGCGCTTCTGGTGGCGTGGGTTCGGCAGCACCAGCCATGCGGATGATGGGGTGTTCTTCAGCGATGACGACGGTGAGACTTGGACCAGGGTCTACGCTTTCAGCGGTGGAGCGACGACGTATCAGCAGGTGGATATCGATCTGCTCGATACGCTTTCGACCCTGGGATTGGATGCGAACTGGCGTTTCCGACTGAAGTTCCAGTTCTATGGAAACGAGCCGGCCGGGACCGATGGATACGCAATCGACGATGTGGTGACGACGGCCACCGTCGGCGGCAACCGGACGTTTTTGCCCATCGTGGAAAACGAGTAGCGCGCCAAATCGCACAGGTGTGGCCCAACCCAACCCTGGCCCGAGAGTTCAGGGGAGGGCGCTGGAGAGCGTTGCGTCGTTCAGTCCACCTTGGCCCAGAGCTTCGGGGTGTTGGACGGCTTCTGGCTGGCGTTACGAGCCTGGTGGGACTCCAGGCAGCGATACAGGACACCGCGATACATGACCAGATCGCCACGCTCGTAGGGTTGTTTCCACTCCCAGTTCTTCGCGTAGGGCGTTGGGGTTTTTTCGGGTGTCGGCGTGTTCTCCGGGGTCGGTGTATTGGCGAGTGTTGGAGTAGCCTCCGGAGTCGGTGTCTCGGGAGTGACCGTCACCTCAGCCTCGAACGCCTTGTTGACGCCGCGGAAGACGTTGGAGACGGACTGTCCCGAGAGCAGCAGTGCAGCGACGACCGCGACGATGATGATTGCGATCAGCAAGACATATTCGACCAGCCCTTGCCCGCGACAGTCTTCTCGAAAATGCTGGGATTGTTTCATGGCCCTTCTCCTTATTGCTGAACTGGTATTTCGTATCCGCTAATCCGGCTCAGGCGGACAGCAGTCTGCCGTGGCCGTCCGTGCGGTTGCGCTTGCCGTGTCCGTAGTATCGAGCTGAACACAAAATAACCCGGCGCGGGCCGAAAAACGACACGCGTCGTCGGGCGGTTTGGTGCGCCTGGCAACGCTTACGGCGGTGGCCAAATCGCGTGGCGGATGCGGTGCGGCCAAGCCCGCGCAGGGAATTCATTCCCGCGCTAATTCAACGGCGCCCACTGAGGCGGGCACCGGCGCTGCTCAATCGCCCGGCAATTGAGCAGCGATCAGACTCGGGCATCCTGTAAGACACTACTGTGTGCGCGTACTGGACCTGCCAAGGACTCAGGTAACCGGATCCCACAGCGCCGGCGTCAAAGGCGGCGTCCAGTTCGG